>JBDHGI010000169.1:0-12636 GCA_039589955.1 Gemmatimonadota bacterium
TCCGGTGAGGCTCACCGATCGCCACCACCTCAACCGAGTCGAAGAGGCTCGCGATTCGCCGTGCGGCTTGCGACCGAGCTTCTTCCTCACGCGGTAGCTCGTCTTCAGCCAATGCTCCCGCGGAGCCGGGTCCATCGACCCCGCAGGCCCCGGTCGCGAGGGCCAGAGCACCCCGGACCCACCACGCCATTCCGCGCGCACAGATCTTCGTCATCCCCATCGCTCCCTCCCTCCCTACCTTCCCATCCGTCCGCGAGACGAACACGGGCCACCTGGCCCGTTCCTTCGGCACCAACGTAAGGTGTGGACCGGGTCGATCTTCAGCCAGGGACCGGGCGCCCGAGTTTCCTTTTGGCAAAGATTGATGTATACTCATCAATGTCGAAGCCATCACCAGCTCCGCAAGCGGTGCCTTGTGCGTGCTCCGCGTTGCGGCAAGCGGCGCGGGCCGTGTCGAGGCACTACGAGGCGTGTTTGGCTCCCACGGGCGTGACCACCACGCAGTATTCGATTCTGAGGCTCCTGCAGCGGGAGGGGCCAATGCCGTTGCGGCAGATGGCCGATACGCTCGAGCTCGAGCGCACGTCGCTGTACCGGGCTGTCGCGCCACTCCAACGGGAGGGCTTTGTCTGCACGCATCGGGATCCGGACGACGGGCGAGTGAAGCAGGCCAGGATCGAGAAGGCCGGCCTCGACAAGATCCAAGAGGTCCTGCCGGTATGGCGGGAAGCCCAGGCTTCGTTCCTGCGTGCCGTCGGTGACACGGAGTGGGAAGCTCTGTCCGGACGCCTGATCGCGCTCAGAGAACACATGGCGGACGACCCCGACATCCGCGCGCAGTTGCGGGCCTGAGGTTTGTACACCCAGAGGGACTGAGGAGGAGGACGACGATGAAGACGATGAGCGCCCTTGCTGCCCTGACTGCGGTTCTCATGGCACCGGACTCTGCGAAAGGCCAGTTGGAGTTCCTCCAACACGTGGCAGCCGACGGGGCCTTCCATGTGAACTCGGTCGTGATTGCCGGCCCCACAGAGGCGGTCCTGATAGACACCCAGTTCTTCGCTGAGGACGCCCGTGCCGTGGCGGACCAGATCGCCGCCAGTGGGCGGAAGCTCAAGGCGATCTTCATCGCCCACCCGGACCACGACCACTTCTCGGGTGCCGCCGTGATCGTGGAGCGGTTTCCCGGCACGCCGGTCTACATGACCGAGGCCGCACGCGTCCACTTCGAACGCGAGGGCAGGGAGGCATTCCGCATCGACAAGGAAAGAAGGGGAGACGTCTTGGCCGACAGCGTAGCCACGCCCCGAGTGCTGCCCTCCAACGTCCTGACCGTCGACGGCGCGGTGATCGAGATCATCCCGGACCTGCAAGGCGACGTGCTCGATCCTGTGAACAGCGTCGTGTGGGTGCCCAGCGAGCGGACACTCATCGCGAGCGATCTCGTCTTCAACGGCGTCCACGTTTGGCTCGGAGCTTCGAACGTCGAGACGCGCAAGCGCTGGAGCGCGGACCTGAGAAGGCTTCAGGAGCTCGGTGCGGAACGCGTCATCCCGGGACACAAGCCCACGATTGACACGCCGGATACGCCTGATGCGCTCGGAACGATGATCGACTATCTGGCGCTGTTCGACGAGGCCCTCGAGGGGGCCAGTGACGGCGCGGATGTCTGGGGGCAGGTGACCGAGCAGTACCCGTGGGCGGTGGAGGGTCTGCTTCGGTACTCGGCGCAGCAGGCGGTGCGGAGGCGGAGCGGGGGATAGGGCAATCTCGTCCTTCCGGCTGCGCCTCGGCGTCCTCCGGATCCGGGGAGGACGCGCTCGACTCACATGACAGGGAATTCCATCAGGGTCTCGTCCGCGTGCCGGCGAACCCGAAGGGCTCCGACACGAGCGCGGGCAATGCCGCCGTGAGATCATCGAAGAGGGCGGCCATGGCCGCCGTAAGAATGCTCAGTCGCACCGCAGGCTAGCCGCCGGATCCACGCGCGCGGCGCGCCACGCTGGTATCAGTCCCTCCGGCATCGCAACCTCGATGGCCAGGAGCACGACGCCCAGTAGCGTGGCGGGATCGGTCCCGGAAACGCCGAAGAGGAGGTTCTCCGCCAGCGAGGAGTCCGGTCCCTCCACCGTGGTAGGCCGGGCGCCGGCCGTCTCCACCCCGGCCACGGCATCGAGTGGTTCGCGGGTCGGCATCGCCCCCAGCGGCCCTCACTCCGCCGCCAGAACGTCCCTCGGCTGTGTCTTTGCCGCTCTTCGCGCCCCGCCGAGGCATGCCAGCAGAGCGACACCGAGGACGATCGCGATTCCGACCAGCGCGGCCGCCATCCGCGCCGGTGGAGCGTTGGCGGAGATCCCTGCAAGCACCCGACTCAAGTACGCCTGCGCAGTGAGGCCGATGGCCGCTCCAACCAGTGAGGGGCCCATACCGGTCCAGAGGAAGAGGCGGAGGACGTCCGATTCCCTGGCACCCAGGGCCATGCGGATGCCGGCTTCCTTGAGGCGTCGGGCCACGGAGTACGCGACGACGCTGAAGACGCCGACCGCGATCAGCACGATGCCGGCCACGGCAAAGCCGATGAGCAGAAAGGCGGAGAACCGGGGATACGCGAGCGATCTCGCCAGGGTCTGGTCCAGGGTCGAGACGTTCTGAATCGGCAGGGAGCGATCCAGGTTCGAGATGACATCCCGTAACGCCCCGACCACGGCTTCCGAGGGAAGTGTGCTCTTGACATGGATGTTCGGGCTGCGCCCCGGGAACTGGCCGTGCGGAACGTAGAGTTGAGGGGTCGGTTCGTTGTCCAGACCGAAATGCCGGACGTCCTCGACCACACCGATGATCCTCCGCGCAGGCTCCTGCGTGAAGAGGTGTGACTCGAAGCGGATGGATTCACCCAACGGGGACGCTTCACCGAAGAGCTGCTTCGCGGCCGACCTCCCGATGACGATGACCGGCGTGCCGTCGGCGTCCTCAGCCCGTGTAAAGACCCGACCTTCCTCTACGCCGATCCCCATCGTGGCGAAGTACCCGGCGCTGACCGGCCACAGTGACCCGCGCTCCCCTGCGCGGTCGCTCTCGCGCCAGAAGTCCACGCCGAAGGACCCTGTCGACAGCACCGGAAAGGTCGATGTGGCCACCCTCTGGATTCCGGATACGGCTTCGAGATCGGCAATCACGCTGCGGAAGAATGCCGGACGCACTTCGGTTGGATAAGTGCTGGTCGGTAGCGACACGCGGGCACCAGAGCCGCCAGAGGCTCGAACCGAGGACTCCGCCGGCAATCACCAGCACCAGAGCGAACGCGACTTCGCCTGCGATGAGGGCCTCACGGGCGCGCGATGCTGCCACAGTCGCCCGTCCGTGGCTCCGCGATATCGTGCCAGTCTCCGAGGATACACCGAGGACGGGGCCCAGGGAGCACGCTACGGCAGTGACGAACGAGACGGCTGCTGCGAAAGCCAGCACCGCAGGTGCCGAGCCGGTCTGTTCGATTCTCGGGATTCCCTGGGGAGCCAGGGCCAGGAGAGCCCTCTGGATTCCAGCCGAGAGAACGACCCCGACGAGGAACGAGGCCAGCGCCAACACCAACCCTTCCAGGAGTCCCAATCGGAGAAGCCTGCCTCGGTTCGCGCCGAGGGCGTGGCGAACCGCCATCTCGCTCCGCCGCGTGAGGGCCCTGCCGGTGAGGACTCCCGCAGTATTGGCGCACGCAATGAGGAGCAGCAGCGCACTTCCCCCGCCCAACGCGATAAGCAGGGCGCGCGCGTCTCCCAGGAGCGCGTCGCGGATAGGAACCACACCGATCCCCCTTCCTGCGTTGGATTCCGGGTGAACAGCGGCCAACCGGGCACCGAGCGCGTCGGCGTCGGCCCGTGCCACGTCCAGCGAGACCCCCGGGGCGAGGCGCCCGAGGACGCGCAGGAAGCGGACGGACCTCCTCCACGTCTCGGTGGGCACCGGATTGAAGGGGGTGAGGACCGGTCGGTCGAACGGGGGGAACGACAATCCCCCCACCTCGGGCCCAAGGACTCCCACAAGCGTATACCGCCCGCTGTCGAGCCTGATCGAGCGGCCGACCACCCCGGGATCCCCACCGAACGCGGCTTGCAAGAAGGCATACGAGATGATCGCCACGGGCGCGGCCGTCGCCCCCTCCTCCGGCGTGAAGACCCTTCCGAGAATGGGGTGAACGCCCGCGACGTCGAGGAAGGTCGAGCTGATCCTCCCGTTCGTGATCTGCTCCGGGAAGGCACCCCCGAAGAAGATGTCCGGCCTGTCCCAACTGGCCGCGAGATCCGAAAGGGCAGGAAGATCCGCCCAATCCAGGAAATTCGGGACCGAGGTCTGCAACAGGGCCTTGCTCGTTCCCCTGACGTCTCCGACGCGCACGACACGGCCCGGATCCTCAAAGGGCAATGGGGTGAGCAGGACGGCACGCGCCACGCTGAAGATGGCGGTACTCGAACCGATTCCTAGAGCCAGCGTGATGATGACCGTCAGCGCCTCCGCCGGTCTTCTCCAGAAAGACCGCCACACTTGCCGAAGATCGAACATCCAGCCCACCCCGATGGTCGGACGTCCTTTGAGGCCCGACTTCGAGGGCGCTCCGTGCGGGCTGCGGTACGTCCCTCGCGTCGACGCCATTTGCCACACCTCCCTCGTCCACACGCCACACACGCCGGTGAAGCCACGTCGCTCCCTGGCCTCGTCGCGAAGCCGTCGGAATGTCCGGAGAATCTGGTCTCCGAACTGTGTCACGACCTCCTTGGGTAGCATGAACCGAACGAGGGCACAGTAGACACGCTCGGCAGCCCCTTCGGGCCTCATCGCGGGACCGGTCATCCGTCGGCCGCGAAGATCCGCTTCACCTCGGCCATCTCGATCGAGCGCCTCAACCTCGAGACCTCCTCGCGTAGGGCGGTCGTTCCCGTGGTTGTGATCTCGTAGTACTGCCGCCTCGAGTCGCCCCCCACATCACCTCCGCCGCCTACCGTGACGATCCAGCCGTCCCTCTTCAGTCTGGCCAGAACGGCATAGAGGGTGCCGGCCGCCAGCAGGACGTCCCCCTGCGTGCGATCTTCGATGTCCTTGAGGATCGCGTAGCCGTGCATGTGCTGATCGCTGAGGGAGAGGAGGACCTGATACACGGGAACCGACAGCGCAGACTGGTTGCGGGGACGGGAGTCGGATGGAGTCATGGCCAGCCTCCGGGTGAAGCTAATCGCTCCTAATGTATACAGTTGAGGTGTATATATTCAGCGCAGAAGGTGAATGTTCCCGGTGACGTTCGGCGTTGGTGCGTAGCTCCGGCTTGTGGCCCCACCATCGCCGGACGTGAACGTCATGTTGGTCGCCTCGTGAGGCACCCACCCTTTTCGCGTGGATGGCACTCACCGTCGGGGCCGGTGGTTCAGACGCGTTCTTGTCGGGATAGGGCCATGACCGTGGCCGCCTGATAAGCGTGAGGTCGGTAGTCCGAGTCTACCCAGGCCCAACTTCCTGGGACCCGTTGCCCCGCTTGGCTTTTCAGCCTGGCGGGGCTTCGTCGTTGTGGCGGTTCACCCCTCCTGCTCGCAGTTGGCGCTCGCAATTAGGCCAAGATCCGACTGGTTCATGGCCCTCCTCATGTCCTGCACCGTGACCTCGCCGTAGGTCCGCCGGAGGGTGTCGAAGTTCCTCCCGGCAGACTCGCCCTGGATAGCGGGCGGCGGGGCTCGAAACTCGGGGTCGCGGATGCCAGCCCACTTCTGCGAGTGGAATCCCACCCCCCTCAGACGGCCGCGGAGCCGCTCACGCTCCGATTCGTCCATCTCCGAGCTTAGCCACTTCGCCTTCGCCCTCGATTTCCACGGTGGAGAGGAGAGAACCCGAGAGGTCGCGGACCGCGCCCCTATGCGCCGACGTCGCATCCTGCGCCCCTGTCGGAAGAGACGTACCGACCACCAGAAACGACCCCAAAGAGAGGTTTCGCGCTGCATTCGGCGTTGGAGGGTCCCTCTAGGTGGTACTGCGTGCCCGATTGGTGGCCTACACGCAGTACGGTGCCGGGTAGGTCTTCATGGGGCAGGGAGAACCGACAATCGACGAACGCGCTCCCGCTCGCGTGGAGGCGTGTTTAGGCGCTCAATGCCCGCCCTTCACGATCTCGTACACCCTCACCTGTTCGACCCCCAGAGTGTCGGCCCAGACACCCATGAGGTAGTCGTCCCCGATCTCCGTGATCCGGAGTCCGGAGGGTGGCTGAAGGTCTCCCAGCCAGTGGCCGTCCCGTGCGAAGACGGACCAGAACGGGTCCTCCTCCTGTACGGTATACCCCTCGACCCACAGGTTGCCGGCCTTGTCCTGCTCGAGCCTCTCATGGACGGGAAGCGAGTCGGGAAGCGGGATGGCGCCCCACAGCGCCGCCGCCTGGGCGTTCATCTCCCTCAGGCTCTCTTCATGCTCGTCCCTCACGCGCCGGGGCATGGGCCTCCGGTCTTTGTCCACTCGAATGACCCTCAGCAGTCGCCCGTCCAGTCCTCGCTCCTGGAATTCGAACCCGTCACCCGCTCCGTAGAACCAGGTTGCCCCACCGGCGAACGCAAAGGGCCGTACCGCATGGTTGGAGGACGTCGTGAACCCGGAGCCATCAGGATGAGTGCCCTTGTAGAGCTCGGAGCCCGGCAAGCTGGCCAGCGACGTAATAGAGTCACCCTCCGCATTGAACCGGTCGTACCGGCTGCGGCCCCGAACCGTCCCGAGCTCCGCATACCCCCCCTGGTCTTCCTCGTCCACGGAGGCGAGCACCGTGCCGTCCCCGAAGACGCCGTCCGGGTGTGCGAACTCTCCGGTATCGCGCCCCACCATGAATGTCCGGGCGAAGACGCCGTGGTGGTCGAGGACCGAGAACCGCCGAAGACGATTGTCGTAGAGGTACACGGAGTCGGTGTCGGTCACCCAGGTGAAGCCGAGGCTCATGAACTCGCCGGGTCCCTCTCCCTCGGATCCAGAGGCGTTGATGAAGGTGCCCTGGGCGTCGTAGAAACGGACTTCGCTCGTCCCCATGTTCGTCACCAGGAGGCGGCCATCGTCGAGCTGCCGGGCCACACGGGCACGGAAGAACATGTACTCCTGAGGCCCGTCCATGACCCCGATGGTCAGCCTCGGCTCGGGAGAAATACGCCACCCGTCCGTGTCACCCCACTCCGGCTCGGTGTTCTCGACGATGGCGACCCCGGCGCTGTCGCGAACCGTGTAACCGAGCTGCTCGGGCGGAGCGTTCGTGTCGGCCCCGCAGGCGGCCAAGGCAATGGCCGTCACAATCGCCGCGGAGAGCGGCAGCGCATTGGACATCGTCGAGGAGGGCGTTCGGGTACGTGGAGGGCGTCGGGGTTCTCGCATGCTGCCTTCGGTGTGGATCGTAGCGGTTCGGCTCCGCTGCTGTGTGAAGGAAGATCCGTGCCTCGGGACTTGTGCGGTAGTGCCTACTTTTTATACGCTTTGGCAACGGACGGTCATTGAGCGGCAGGTGGGGAGGAGAGACAATGGGTAGAAGTGGATCGATCGGCGAGCTGGAGCAGGTAGTCCTTCTGGTGCTGCTTCAACTGGGCGAAGACACGACGGCGCGGCGCCTGCGCTCGGAGCTGGCGGACAGTGCCGGGCGCAACATCTCTCGGGGTGCTCTCTACCGCACGCTCGACCGGCTCGGCGAGAAGGGCCTCCTGGAGTGGGAACTCCTGGAGCCGACACCCGAGCGCGGCGGACACCCCCGGCGCACCTTCGAAGTGACCCCCGCGGGCCTCGCTGCCCTCCGCGAATCGCGGTCCACGTTGATGAAGCTGTGGTCCGGACTCGAGACCGTCCTGGAGGACCAGTGAGCAAGAGGAAAAACCCGCCCGAGCCGCCGAGGCTCGCCGAGGCTCTCCTGCGCAGCCGACTGCCGAGGCACTCTTCGTCACTCACCATTCTCGGCGACCTGCGTGAGGACTACCAGGAGGAACGTACCCGCCGATCCAGACCGGGCGCAGACGCGTGGTACTGGGGACAGGCCCTCGCGATCGCCCTGCGCTTTGCCGACCGCAGGAGTCGCGGTGGGCACACCGGCAACGGGCCCCATGCGGCGACTGCACGAGGCTACGAGTCCTTGGCCGGGGCGTTCGCCAGCGATCTTCGCCTGGCGGTCCACAGGGTGGCCGGCAGCCCGGGCTTCGCGGCGGCAACCATTCTGACGCTCGCGGCCGGCATCGCCGGTACCGTGGCGATGTTCAGCGTACTCGACGCGGCCTTGCTCCAGTCATTGCCCTATCCTGACGCCGATCGACTCGTGCTGGGCCGAGCCACCTTCGATGGCAGGTTGAACGCGACGGCCTCGTACCCCGACTACATCGACTATCGGGACCAGAGTGATGTGTTCGAGTCGCTGTCGCTGATCAGGTCCGGAATGCAGTCGCAGACCATCACGGGCGGAGAAGTGCCCCAGCGGGTCGACGTCAACTGGGTCACCGTCGACATGTTCGAGACCCTCGGTGTCGAACCGCTGCTCGGCAGACGCTTCACCGAGGACGAAGCCGAGCCCGGATCCGACTGGGTCGTGATGATCACACACGGATTCTGGCAGCGTCACTTCGGTGGCTCGCCGGATGCAGTGGGAAGCACCCTGGTGATGGATGGCTTTGCGCACACCGTCGTGGGCGTCACACCGCCGGGCTTTCGCTTCCGCCACGACGCCGACATGTGGCTGCCCATTCGCTACGGCGACATGGATACGACGGGGCGTTCGTCGCACAGCTGGATCATCGTCGGGCGCTTGAGGCCCGGTGTCTCGCTGGTAACGGCACAGGACCAGACCGACATCATTTCGGCGCGGCTCGTTCAGGCGTACCCCGACTCCCACGAGGGAAAGGCGGTCAACCTCACTCCTCTCGGTGAGGCGCTCGCCGAGGCGTATCGCCCCGGCCTGCTCATGCTCATGTCGGCCACCGGCCTCCTGCTGCTCATCGCCTGTGGGAACGTGGCAGGGCTGCTCGTGGCGCGCGCCGCGACCCGGCGAGGTGAGCTTTCCCTTCGCGCCGCCATGGGCGCCTCGAGGGGTCGGCTCCTACGCCAACTCCTGGCGGAGAGCCTACTGACCGCCGTCATCGCCGGTGCCCTGGGCGCAATAATGGCCCTCTGGCTCCAAAGGCTCCTCCTGACCCTCATGCCATTGGATCTCCTGGGCATCCGCGATATCGGACTTTCAGGGCAGATGCTGGGCTTCGCGATTCTGTTGTCCGTGGTGACCGCGGTGCTGTTCGGAGTCGGACCCGCGATTGCTGCGTCGCGAACGGACCCGGTGGGCGACCTCCGAACGGGCACCAGAAGCTCCGCCGACGGCCAGGCCGGGCAATTGCGCGCCGGGATGATCGTCGTCCAGGTCGCCCTCACGGCCGTCTTGCTGAGCGGCTCGGGCCTCTTGCTGCGCAGCCTGAGCGCGCTCGGCTCAGTCGATGTGGGCTTCGACACGGAGAACCTGCTCACGGCAGGCGTGACCATCCCAGAAGAGGAGTACGAGAGCCCCGACTCTTGGCTGCGGCTCTACGAGACGATAATCGAGGATCTGGAGGAGGAGCCGGGAGTGGCCTCGGCTTCCTTCATCAACATGGTTCCCATCTTGCATCGGTATATGGACTGGGCCGTGTGGGACTCGGAGAATCCCCCACTCGGCTCGGAAGACGCCCCATCGGCGTATTCGAGGACGGCCCTGCCGGGCTACTTCGAGACCATGGGCATACCACTCGTTCGCGGCAGGGACCACTCATTCGACGACGCGCGTGAGGGTCGGCGAACGATCATTCTGAGCGAGTCCCTCGCCGAAGTTCTGTTCCATGGGCAGGACCCCATCGGGCGCTCGGTATCGGTCTTCAACTCCGTGACGGATCCCTCACGATTCGTGGTGATCGGCGTAGTGGCCGAGATCCGCATGACCGCTCTCAGTGAGGACCCGTTTCCCCAGATGTACTTCGGATTCGGGACCTCTGGGAGCCCGATGATGAACCTCGTGGCGCGTACGGAGTCCGACCCGAATGTTGCGGCTTCCGCGGTCCGCAGTCGGATTCGAGAGCGTGACCCGGACATTCTCTTCTCCTATGTGACCACCATGGAAGAGATCGTGGCAGGATCGTGGTGGGGGAACAGGCTCGTGAGCTACGCGGTGACCGTCTTCGCTCTCTTCGCCCTGCTGTTGGCGCTGACCGGCGTCTACGGCGTCCTGGCCTTCCAAGTCGCCAGCCGGACGCACGAGATCGGTGTCCGTATGGCTCTCGGAGCCGATGCCAGCCACGTCGTCAGGTCGGTACTTCGAACGGGCCTCGCTCTCGTGGTCGCGGGCGTGGCCATCGGGATTCCGGTCGCCCTCGGGGCCTCACCCTACCTGGAATCTCAACTCTTCGGCGTCACATCGACCGACGCCGTCACCTACGGGACCGTGCTCGTGATCTTCCTCATCGTGGGGGCGGTGGCGTGTCTCGTTCCGGCCCTGCGGGCGCTGCGGATCGATCCCGTGCATGCGCTATGTTCGGAGTAGTCGATACCGAGAGGGACCTGAGGGGAGACAGGGCATGACAGACCTGACGTGTGGGAGCTGCGGGATGCCGGTGGACGACGGACCCTACTGCGTGCACTGCGTCACCGAAGGCGGTGAGCTGCAGAGCTTCGAGCAACGGCTGGCGGCCATGGCCGCTTTCGCCAATCCCGAGACACGCGCCTGGAAGCGTCCGAGGCCGAAGCGCAGGCGCGCAACCACATACGCACCATGCCTGCGTGGCGGGATCATCCCGGACTGTAGGCCGCGAGGTCACTCGGCCCTGAGCGCCTCCATGGGATCCACCCGCGTGGCGCGCAGCCCCGGTCCGAACGATGCGACGAGGGCCACGAGCACCAAGAGGCTGGCCACGGTACCCAGCACGAGGGGATCCCGTCCCTTCACTCGGAAGAGGAGCTGCTGGACGTAGGGAGCGGCGACGAGCGAGACCGCGAGGCCGATAACCACCCCGAAGACCGCCAGTCGAATGCCGTTGGCCATCACGCTGCGCAGGAGAGTCGTCCTCCGCGCACCCAGCGCACCCCGGATGCCGAGCTCCCTGGTCCGCTGCGCCACATCGAAGGCCAAGACGCTGTAGAGCCCGATGGCTGCCACCACGAGCGCCAGGAATCCGAAGGCCGCAAAGAGCGACGCCCCGAGCGTCCACGAACGCGTCTGCGGGCCGAGGAGGTCGCGGAAAGTCTGGACCTGGGCGAATCGGACCCGTGACGAGAAGGACCTCAACACCGGTGCGAGCTCGGCGGCCACTTCCCGAGGGTCGCCGTCCGTCCGGACGTAGAGGCCTGCGGGTGGCTGGCCGGTTTGCGCCAGAGGGAGATGATATGCGAGTAGCGGCTCACGCTCCAAGCTCCCCCGCGACGCCACCTCCACGACACCGACCACCGAGGTGCACTCCTCGGAGTCCCCAATGTGGAAACACTGTCCAAGTGGACTTTGCCCAGGCCAAAAGGCATCAGCCATGTCTTTGTTCACGACTGCCACGAGCGGTGAGCCTTCGGTGTCCGTGTCGAGCACGGGCCGTCCCTGAATCAGGCGGAGCCCCATGGTCCTCATGTAGCCCGGCGTTACCCCGTAGGCGAAGGGCCCCGCCCCGGGCGGGACAGGTAGAGAGTCCAGGCCCGGTACGCTGATGTGTTCGATGGAGGCCCACTGGAAGAGCATGTCGGTGCCGGCGGCATACGTCACACCTGGGACCCTGCGCACAGCCTCGAGCGCTTGGGCGTACATCTCTGTCGCCTCGAGCTCGTCGACGGACTCACCCCGGAACTCGAGACTCGCTTGGACTAGACGATCCACGTCCAAGCCTAAATCTGCGTTGCGAACCTCGAAGACGGAGCGCACGAAAAGCCCGGCGCCCACCAGCAACACGACCGAGAGGGTCGCTTGGGCTACTGTGAGCGCTCCGCGTACCCGCGAGCGGCCCTTCCGGTTGGCACGTCCACCCTCCGCGAGATCCCGCGCTAGATCCGCACGCGTACTCTGTACCGCCGGACCGACGCCTGCCAGAAGTCCGGCAGCCAGGGAGAGTGCCGCAGTGAGAGCGAGGACACGCCCACCCAGAGGAGAGGTCGTCCACAGGACGTCCGGGAGGAGCACAGCTCGGATCAAGTCGCCCCCCCAGTGGGCCACCGCCAGCGCCACCACACCACCCAGAACCGCGAGCAAGAGTGTCTCCAGCACCATTTCTCTCAGGAGTCGGCCGCGCGACACGCCCAATGAGAGGCGTACGGCCACCTCCTTCTTGCGACCCGCGCCTTGAGCCAAAAGCAGATTAGCCACATTGGCGCACGCGATGAGGAGCAGGATCAGAGCCACTCCCGTGACCCATCGAGTGACCCGGGATTCATCGCTCGCGCTCGGGCCGTGCGCCTCGATCAAGGGTGCTGTAAGGACTCGTGCATCGGGGTCCGAGTTCCTGTCCGCCCGACTATTCACGTGCATCGCAGTGGCTTGGGCCTCGGCGGCCTCGCGGCCGGATTCGCCCTCCAGGCGGACCACCGCCTGCAGCCACCAGTAGCCACGCGACTCCAGGAATCGGTCGGTGCCCGCTGCGGCGTACTGGGCCGGCAACGCGGTGA
>JBDHGI010000170.1:0-10417 GCA_039589955.1 Gemmatimonadota bacterium
GAGCGGCCGGGTCGAGATGATGCCGACCACCCTGGTCCGCATGCTCCAAGGCCAGGAGGGTGGCCGCGAGCTGTACACGGTCGAGACCACGGAGGCTCCGGAGGAATCCTCGCTTCGTCTCCTGCCCTACCGGGTCTCCACCTTGGCCTCGGAGACCATCGGGTTGCAGAAGTGGCTCGCCGAGCAGCCGGGCACCTTCCCCGACATCCAGTGGCTGCCTTGGATCACCATCGCGCCTGCTTCGGCGCGCGCCCGCGGCTTCGAGGACGAGACCATGGTGTGGGTGGTCTCCGACCGCGGACGGTATCAGGCGCTCCTCAAGTATTCGGTGGGCACGGCACCCGACACGGTGTGTGCTCCGTACGGATTGAGCCATCCCGACGGCACGCCGGCCAACCCACTCTCCCTGCTGGACGAATCGACGGACCCGCTTACGGGACTGCAGAGCTGGAACACCACGTTCATACGCCTCGAGAGGGCCTGAGGGGAGCGCGAGAATGAGCCGTTGGGGGATGGTCATCGATCTCGATCTCTGCACGGGCTGTGCGGCGTGCGAAGTGGCGTGCAAGAGCGAGAACAATATCCCGACCGTCTCGCCGGAGCAGGCGGGCATGGACCGGGCGATGAGCTGGATGAAAGTGCTCGTGGAGGAGCATGGCGAGTTCCCCGACACCACCGTCGAGTTCATCCCGCGTCCCTGCATGCAGTGTGAGAACCCTCCGTGCGTGAAGGTTTGCCCGGTCCGGGCCACCTACCTCGACGAGGAGGGAATCGTCGGGCAGATCTACCCTCGGTGCATCGGATGCCGCTACTGCGCGAACGCATGCCCCTACACCGTGAAGTACTTCAACTGGTACGAGCCGGAGTGGTCGGACAGCGAGCGACAGCATCTCAACCCCGACGTGTCGCCCAGGCCGAAGGGCGTGATCGAGAAGTGCACGTTCTGCCACCACCGTCGACAGAAGGCGAGCGAACAGGCGGAGGAGGAGGGTCGAGAGATGCGGGAGGAGGACTACCAGCCTGCCTGCGCGGAGATATGCCCAACCGGCGCAATCGTGTTCGGGGACCTCGAGAACCCTCGCCATCGCGTCGCAACCTTGCGCGAAGACTCGCGAGCGTTCCGTGTGATGGAGGACCTGGGCACGGATCCGAAAGTCTTCTACCTACGCCGAGTGCAGTGAGATGCGCGCCCATGTAGCCGAAAAGCTCTCCCGCATGTCGCCTGACGAACAGGCGCTGCTCCGGCCGCTCGTCAGCACCTCGAGGTCCTACTACGTCCTCCTGTTCATCTTGGCCGTGACATTGGCCTGGGGGCTATACGCGTACTCGCTCCAGGTGCGGTTCGGGTTGGGGACGACGGGCCTGAACCGGCCCTCGTACTGGGGCATCTACATCATCGACTTCGTCTTCTTCATCGGAATCAGCCACGCCGGCACGCTGATCTCGGCCATCCTCAGGGTCAGCCAGGCCGAATGGCGTCGCGCCATCACCCGTTCGGCCGAGCTCATCACCGTCATCGTCATCGGGTTCGGCGCGATTCAGCCCATCGTCGACCTCGGACGCCCCGACCGGCTCTTGACGATCATCCTTCATCCGAACTTCGGTTCTCCTCTGCTCTGGGACGTCATCAGCATCGGTTTGTACTTCACGTCCTGCACCATCTATCTCTACGTTCCACTCCTTCCCGATCTGGCGGTCATCCGGGACTCCGGCATCAAGATGCCCTGGCTCTACCGGATTCTCGCATTGGGATATCGGGACACCCCGAGTCAGCGCGCCAAGCTGGAGCGGGTGATCGGGATCCTCTCCATCGCCGTGATCCCCATAGCGGTATCCGTGCATACCATCATCGGGTGGATCTTCGCGATGACGCTGAGGCCCATGTGGCACAGCACGATATTCGGACCCTACTTCGTCATGGGAGCCATCTATTCCGGGATCGCCGCGATCCTGATCGCCATGGTCTTCATCCGCCGGGCGTTTGCGCTTCAGGAATACTTCCGGGAGGTCCATTTCGACTACCTGGGCCGCATGCTGTTGTTGTTCAGCCTGCTGTGGTTCTACTTCACCTTCGCGGAGTATCTGACCGCCTTCTATGGGGGCGAGCCCGGAGAGATGCGAGCCTTCTGGTCCAAGGTCACCGGACCGTACGCCGTGCCGTTCTGGACCATGGTGGCGACCTGTTTCGTCATTCCCTTCGTGCTCATGGCCCGCAAGGCCACACGCAATCCCAGGGGAACGCTGATCGCGAGCAGCGCGGTGGTCCTCGGCATGTGGCTCGAGCGCTTCAACATCGTCGTGCCGACATCGGTGAACCCCCGCTGGGAGATCGCCGGTCTCGGTCAATACATTCCTTCCTGGGTCGAGTTGTCGGTCATGGCCGGCACTTTCGCCGGCTTCGGCCTCCTGTACATGATCGCGACCAAGTTCGTGCCGATCGTGTCCATATGGGAGATCAAGGAGGGCCGTGAGCTTTCCGTGCGCGAGGTCTCCGAGCGCGTGGCGACGTATCTGCCAGGGGGCCAAGAGCAGGAAGCAGGAGCTGACTAATGTCGACCCCACGTAGCGGTGCAGGGATAGTCGTTGCCGTCGGCGCAGCAGCCTTGGTATGGGCCTCTCCGCTCTCTGCTCTCCAGGCCGCGTACGCCTTCGGAGATCCGACGGTGGGAGAGCAGCTGTTCACGGAGCGAGGCTGCGTGCGCTGCCATGCCATCTGGGGCAACGGCGGCGAGCTCGGACCCGATCTGGGACGCGCGGGACGAGGAAGGAGCCTGCTTCAGCTGGCAGGCATGTTCTGGAACCACACGCCCCGGATGATCGAGACCGTTCGCAGCAGCGGACTCGCCTGGAGCACGTTCACCGAGGCCGAGCTGGCCAACGTCATCAGCTACATCTACTACGTCAAGTTGTTCGACGAGCCCGGTGATCCTGTCATCGGAGCCCAGTGGGTCATCGAGAAGCGCTGCACCACCTGCCATCAGATCGGGGGGCAAGGTGGCCGGTTTGGCCCGTCCCTGGATCGGTACGCCCAGTACATCGCCCCGATCCCCCTCGCCGCGGGGATGTGGAACCACGGCCGGGGTATGAGGTCGCAGCTGTCGGCCGCCGGCCTCCCCATGCCGGAGTTCTTCGGCGACGAGATCTCGCATATTCAGGCGTACATCCGGGCGGCTTCGCACGTTCGGGGCCGCAAGCCCATCTTGCTTCCCCCACCCGATCCCGCCGAAGGTCAGCGTTTGTTCCGCGCCAAGGCCTGCAGCCTGTGCCATGGAGCCTCGGGGCGTGGGACCAGCCTTGGACCTGATCTCCGCTCCGGGATACAGGCCCTGAGGGTATCCGAGATTGCCGGCGATCTATGGAATCACTCGGCCCTGATGACCCAGCAGCTGGAGGCGCGGGGGGTCTCCTTTCCCGAGTTCGACGACACCGAGCTCGCCAATGTCATCGCCTTTCTGTACTACCTTCGCTTCGAGGAGCTCGACGGGGATGTTGCGGCGGGTGAAGAGCTGTTTGCCAGCAAGGGGTGCCTCACCTGTCATCAGCCTGGTGTCACGTCACAGATGGGGCCTTCGCTGACCGACTCCGACGTGGTGGAGGAACCGTTGAGCCTGACCACCGCCATGTGGAACCACGCACCGGGCATGTACGACCTCGGTCAGCAGGCGGGGATCGCGTGGCCATTGTTCCAGGGCGACGAGATGCGGGACCTCGCAGCCTACATGAGGAGCCTGCGCGATGGCGGTTCCTGACCCGAGACCGGGCCGGGTGAGGGACTCCGCCTTCGGGCACTCGGGAGTGATGTGGGGAATCTCCCCGACTCGATGAACGGGATTCGTCCTACAGACAATCTCGACGGCCGCGGCGCAAGATGAGGTACCCTGCGGGAGCGTCTCCCGTCGCTGTATAATCAAGGCGTCTGCTCGGAGGTCGCAATGCGGAAGGTCGCAATCATCGCCACATTCCTGATGCTCTCCGCGTGTGGGGACACTCCGGAGACGCCGCCCACCGGGTCTCCGGCGATCCGGGCCACCTCGGGCCACATGCCGTTCGTCCTGACCGCCGAGCAGGCAGAGGGATGGGTCATCTACGAGACCATGTGCTGGACCTGTCACGGCGCGGCCGGGCGTGGTGACGGCCCTGCGGTCCAGGCCGGAACGACCGGTGCTCCGCCGTCGTTCCACACGCCGGACTATGCCAGAAGCTCGGCCGAGGCGATCGAGCGACGCTTTCGAGGTGGAGTGGCCGGCGGGGATCCGGGGCACCCGCACATGACCTACGTGGCGTCGCTCCTGCAGCCGGAGCACTTTATCCATGCTCTGTCCTTCATCCCGGTCCTCGTGTACCCGCCCGAGATTCCAGGGAGCGCGGTCGCCGGCAAGACCATCTACGATTTCCGATGCGCTGGGTGCCACGGCCTGGAGGGCACGGGAGAGGGCGCCGGTGCCGGTGCCGAGTCCTTCATCACCATCAGGCCCGCGGACTTCACGTCCGACTCGCTCATAGCCAACAAAGACTGGGACGCGCTCTATCGCAGGGTCAGCGAGGGGGCCGGCTCGATCCACAGTGCGTCGATGCCCCAGTGGAGCGTCGTGCTGAGCGAATCGGAGATCTGGGACGTGGTTTCGTTCTTGGCCACCTTCCAGGAGGGCGTCCTCCGCCCACCCTATTGGATGGAGCCCTGATCCAGACGTCACCTGGACCAGACGATCGGAACGGGGTTCCGGATCGGCTGCCGGCAGTTACAGCGTCGGCGGAGCCGTGTACCCCAGGTAGGTGAGCACCAGGATATACACCAGCGCGCCATACGTAAGATAGGTCCACGTCCGCCGCGGCTTCGAGCCTTCCCGGGGACGATCCAGGAACGGGACCAGGAACAGCACAAGCCCGGCGACCCCGAAAGCCGCGATTCCGACGAGCTCGCCCTCGATACCGAGGATATGCGCCGGCAGGTACTTCAGTGTCTGGAACATGAACACGAAGTACCATTCGGGCCGTATGCCGATCGGGGCTGGAGCGAACGGATCGGCCTTCGCCCCAAGGTGAGCCGGAACGAACGCGGCCATCGCGGCGAGTATGGCCAGAGCGGCCAGCCAGCCGACGAGGTCACGAAGCAGGAACTGGGGGAAGAACTTGATGCTCCTCCTTGCTCCGCCCTTCGCCTCGATGCTCGGGGGCGTGCTCATGCCGTGCCGCTGAACCAAGAGGACGTGGAGGGCAAGGAGCCCGAAGGCCAACGCCGGCAGGAACGAGACATGGAAGGCATAGAAGCGCGTGAGGGTGGCGCCCGAGATGTCCTCACCTCCCCGTAGCACCGTTCGAACGAACGGGCCCACGCCAGGAATGACTCCGGGAATCTCAGTGCCGACGCGCGTGGCAAAGAAGGCGAGCTCGTTCCACGGTAGCAGGTAGCCGGTGAACCCCATCATGAGGGCCACGAACATCAGGGCAACGCCCGTCATCCAGGTCAGCTCCCGCGGGGCCCGGTAGGCCTTGAGCAGCATCACGCTGAAGAGATGCACGAAGGCCATGAAGATCATGAGGTTTGCGCCCCATGAATGGATGGAGCGCACGAGCCATCCAAACTCGACTTCTGCCATGAGGAACTGAATCGACTCGAAGGCTCCGTCGGCGGTCGGACGGTAGTAGATGAGCAGTAGAACGCCCGTCACCGCCTGGAGGAAGAAGAGGAAGAGCGCCATTCCTCCGATGTAGTACCAAAACGAATGGCGGTGGATCGGGACCTCTTTCTTCTTTATGAAGGGAAGCAGTGCGCTCAGCCCGAGCCGGTGATCGAGCCAGGATGTCACCGCCTTCACCCAGCCACCGTCCAGGCGCCCGGGGCTCGGCCCAGATGTCTGAGGTCTCATGAGTCGCCCAGACTCACGACGATCTGTTCCCCGCGGACATTGACGTTGTAGGACGGCAGCGGGTCTGGCGGTGGGCCTGAGATATTCCGGCCGTTGAGATCGAAGTGGCCGTTGTGGCAGGCACACCAGATGTGATTGAGGTCCTCGCGGTATTGGACCGTGCAATCCAGGTGTGTGCACCTCGCCGAGAATGCCCTCAACTCGCCTTCAGGTGTCCTCACCAGGATTCCGGGACGCTCACCAAACCTGAAGATCCGTCCGGAGTTGGGAGCCACCTCGCCAGCCTCGAACGGTAGGACAACCGTACTCAGGGCCGACTCGGGCACCTCCGGGGGGACCCAGTATCGTAGGGCAGGATAGAGCACGGCGGCCAGGAAGCCGCCCACGCTGGTGCCGAGCAGCCAATCGATGAAGCGCTTCCGGCTGAAGGTACCGGCAGCCTTTGGGGTCTGATTCAAGTCTCGGATCCTCCGGTGGTTCCGGGAGCTTCAGCTGTCGTAACTCCGGCTGCCTGTCCGGCGGTCGCCGCCGGTCCCTCCCCATCTTCCTTGCCGAGGCCTGCTCGCACATCCATATCTCGGATCTTCAGGATCAGCGCTCCGATGAGCAGGAGAATCACGGCCGACGAGAACCCAAGACCCACGCGCCGAAAGCGATTCTCCCGGAGAGCGTCCTCCCCTCGCTCGAGCCCTCTCTCGGCCACCTGGTGGCCTGCCTCGACCTCCTCGCGAACCAGATCGACCTGAAACGTATGCACGGCGCTGCGGGCCCGGTGGAGGGCGTCGTTGACGTCCTCCAGCTCGAACAGTGCTTGACTCACCTCCATGCCCAGGTCTTCGGCCCGGTGCAGAACGTCCAAGCTGCGAGCCGACACCACGTGGAGGGAGTCGATGATCTCGGCCATGTCCACGAAAGCGCGCCCGCGCTCGTCTTCCGGTCTGTGGCACTGCAGACAAACCCTGGCCGATACCATGGTCAGGAGCGCGTCCGACGCGGCTTCGATCGCATGGTTGCCATGGCAAGTGGCGCACTCGGGCATGCCCATGACGTCGAAGATCGCCCGGTGGCCGCTGCTCCCGAAGTAGTCGGCCATGACGAGGTGGCACTGCCCGCAGACGTTGTGCACCGAGGACACACCGGGCGGAGCCGCCCCGTGGTTCCCGTGGCAGTCGTTGCAGGCAGGTGCGGACCGGTCCCCCTCCTCGAAGAGCATCCGACCGTGCACGCTCGAACGGTACGCCGCAACCTGGTCCGTCCCGATGCTTCGCGTGGCCATCATGGCGGAGTTGGCGTGGCAGGAGCCACACGTCTCCACCACGTTGGTCGGATACACGCTGGACTGTGCGTCCGTGACTCCTCGGATGCGGTGGGCGGGATGGCAGTCCACGCAGGTCGCGACATCCGGATCGTCGGCCTCCATGAGGCGCTGGCCGTGACCGGACGTCAGATACTCCGCGACCTGGTCCACGCGGATGCTCGGATTGAACTGCCGCATGAACTCCGCATCGGAGTGACAGTTACCACACAGAGTCGGGATCTCACGGCGCTCCGGTGAGCCTCCGAAGCCGGCATGGGGGTCCGAGCCGGATTCGTCGCGACGGTGACAATCCAGGCACGTGAACTCCCTCTCCGCGTGGATGTCGACCTCCGAGTAGCTTTGAGCCGGCGCGGTCAATCGGTCGATGCCCATGGCAACGTGGCAGGCAACGCAATCGTCAGCCGTGATCGTGGCCTGACCGAGCAGCACCGGAGCCCTAGCTGCTAGCGCTCCGGCGATGGCGACCGGCATGCTGGCCAGTCGGACCCAGTCCACCATCGGGGCCCGGGCGGACCAAGCCCACCCGGAATGGGCCATTCGTCTACGACGCATTACGGTCGTCTTGCCTTTCCTTATCACGAGGCGGTAAGGACCGGCTCGAGTGTGTCGAAAACCCTCGGATCAGAGGTCTTCAGCGCTTGCGGCTTTCCTCCGACGGCATGAACGGTAAGAGGGTACCCGTCCTCTGCCAACCCCCTGGAAGCTACTCCTGCCCCAAGGCAACGGATGTCGGGCGATCGAGGCCCCGCCTGTAGGGCTCACGCGGAATGTCCTGTGGGGAGAACCCCGACGGGGGCGGGCTCCGGCAGCCTCGGCTGAGGTCCAGGCCCACTCAGCCATTGCCGGTCGCGCCTGAAGCCGATCGGTGCCCCCGGAGGTGCAGCAAGAGAACGAGGATCGGGAAGCCTACCCAGAGGGTCACCGCCACAGCGAGCAACAACGCTCCGAAGCTATTGACGCGCAGGCCGGTCCCCAGCAGCACCGGGGGATCCGCCACGAGGATCGCAGACAGCGCGATCATCAGACCGAAGGACAGCAGGGAGCCGACCCGACTCTCCGGCCAGCGACGCACGGCCCGCCGCAGGGCGACCAGACCCTCCCTGCCTGCCCAGACACACAGCGTCAGGCCGAAGATCCACGCTCCGACCGCGAGAGGAAGAACCGAAGGGCGAAACTCATGGACGAGCGCCGCCGTCAGACTGATCCCGGCCGTCACGACCCAGGCCAAGGCCAACGCCGGAACGGCGAGGACACCTCCAACGACGCAGCGCCGAAGGGCGCTGATCCGCGTGAGCCGGTCCGGTCGACCGATCACCGCCAACGCGCACCCATGCGCGAGTCCGAGCGCGGCGCCAACCAAGAACAGCACCGGCGCCGCCAGGAGCTGCAGGCCGGGCGTCACGATGTCCGTCAAGGTGAGGCCACTGACCAGGATGCCTCCGCCGGCAACGCCGCCGGCGATGGTCCATGACAGAGTGACGCGCGCACACGCCCCCCACGACCCCAGGACGGGCCCTGGGATTGATGCTTCGCTTCGGGTCTGCGACGGTGGCATGGCCTGGTCCGCCAGGCTCCGGCGCCCGCCCCTCGACGAGGCACGATGGAGCCTGCCCTTCATCTATTGCGGGGCCCTCGGTCCCGTTCGCCCCCCGCGACATCTCCCGGTGCATGTTGCGGATGGCGAGGACCTCACCGCTGTCAGGGGCGAGCCGCTCGCAACGTGGGGAGATTCCCGACGCTCAGCCGCCTCCGGCGCCCGCTGCGTCCGGGCGGAGCACTTCGAGAACGTAGAAGGCGGCGCCATCGATCTGTCGAGGGGTGATGCCGGCTGTTCCGTAAATCGGCATCCCTTCACCATGTGACACGAAGATGACGTGGCGCAGCGTGTCCAGGTCAGCGAGAGCCCAGTCGGCCTCCACCAGCGAAGGAACGAGGAGGCCACGTTCCCTCGCGTAGGGCGTGTCGCCCAAACCGAGTGGTCCGTGACACCTGTTGCACATCTCGGCGTAGACCATGTTTCCCTGGAGCGCCCTCACACTGTCGGTTGCCCACGCGATCGAGTCGAACATCTGGACGTCGTAGGCAGCCTCGGCCTCCTGCACTCGTGTCTCCCGATCGGGCGGCTCGAAGTCGTGCCCGCAGGCTGTGGCGCCGAGAATCAGCGCCACTGACATCAGCAGGGGTGACGTTGACTTCATCGAATCGTATCGGAATCGGTGGGGTGAAGGAGCGTGGCCCCCGGCACCTGCCCCGTTGGGCCCGCTGGAGAGCTTCGGTCGCCGCCCCCATGTTGCCGAGAGCATGCTCCGCCATGTATACCCCGAACCAGGCTGCAGCGGCGTCGGGGTCCAATTCCGTGGCTCTTCGGTACTGCTCCAGCGCACCTTCCAGGTCTTCGGCCCGGAACAGAACGCTCCCACTGTCCAGGTGCTTCACGACGGCGGGATCGAGGCTCGCTCGCTCTTGGAGGGCCTCCTGAGGGTCGAGGCTATCGGTCCGCTGGTCCTCGGGTCGGCAGGAGAGCGAGGTGCTCACCGCGAGCACGATCACGACCATCCGCGGCAAGCTCCCATTCATGGCCCCCTCCCGATCAGAGGGTTGCTGAGGTGGCAGGCGATACACGTGCGCGGACTGCGCTCCCAGGCTCGTTCCGGGTCGAAGTCGCTGCTGTGCGGGCTCACCTTGAATGCTCCAGCCACCCCGTGGCACTGCGTGCAGTCCGTCTGCTCGTGGCAGGAGATGCAGCTTTCCAGCCCTTGCCGCGCCGCCTGGCCGTGCCGGATGACCCAGAAGGCCCCCGCGTTGTGGTAGCCCGGACCCAACCGCCCAAACCCCGTGAGCCCGCTTTGGGCGTGACATTCCCTACAGAAGGCCTCGCTGGAGTGGCAGTTGGCGCACTCCGCGTTCCGCCCGAAGGCGTACGCCGAGTGCTGGGCCACGAAGCCCGCAGGGTGATAGCCCCCGTCGGAAGGTCCCGCGTGGCAGGAAACGCAGAACGAGTCGTCATGACAGGTGCCGCAGTAGCCCGCATCGGAAGCGGCGAGGCCGGAGTGCACGTCGAGGAAGAAGACGGACCCGTGACTCGAGGGTGGATGTGGCATCACACCCACGCCGGGCGCTACGACCTGCTCCCGGGCGGGAAGTGTCTCCAACACCGGCGGCACGGGAGCGATGTGGCAGGAGCGGCAGTCATTCTGGGTATGGCACGTCGCGCAGGCTTCTCGGGCTGCCT
>JBDHGI010000171.1:0-11883 GCA_039589955.1 Gemmatimonadota bacterium
GCTCACCAGCGCCCTGTTGGCCAACGAGATGAAGGATGGGGCCAGGCACGGGATCATGGCCTCCGACGTGTCCTTCGATCTCGGGCCTGCCCAGAAGCGCAGCCGAGCCGTTGCGGACCAGCTGAACAAGGGTGTCGGGCACCTGTTCAAGAAGAACAAGGTCACCCACGTGGAGGGGTACGGTCGCCTGAAGGGCCCGGGCAAGGTGGAGGTGGAAGGCAAGGACGGCTCCCGAACCGTCCTCGAGGCTCCCCATGTCATCGTGGCGACGGGCTCGAGACCACGCGACCTCCCGGTCCTGAAGATCGACGAGCAGAGGATCTGGTCCTCCACCGGCGCGCTCATGCAGGAGAGGGCTCCGGAGTCCCTCTTCATCGTGGGCGCGGGAGCCATCGGCATGGAGTTCGCCGACATCTTCGACGCCTTCGGGACCCAGGTGACGCTCGTGGAAGCCCTCGACCGCATCCTTCCGCTGGAGGATGCCGAGGTCTCCAAGTTCATGACGCGCGCCTTCAAGAAGCGGGGCGTCGACGTCCACGCGTCGGCCCGCTTCGAGAGGGCCGAGATCCTCGACGACGGCGTCAACGTCACCTTCGCGGACGCCAAGGGCGAGACCCACCAGATGAAGGTGGATTACGTCCTGTCGGCAGTGGGGCGCGTGCCCAACTCCGAGGATGTCGGTCTGGACACGGTGGGGATCGCGCCGGATCCCCAGGGCTTCATTCCCGTTGATGAGCGGATGCGCACCAGCGCCGCGGGGGTCTACGCCATCGGGGACGTCGCGGGCCGACAGCTGCTGGCGCACAAAGCCAGTCATGAAGGCATCGTCTGCGTCGAGCACATCACGGGGCAGGGTCACGGAGTCGTCGACTACGGAAACGTGCCGAACTGCACGTACTGCCATCCGGAGGTCGCCTCGGTGGGGCTCACCGAGGAGCAGGCCCGGGAGGGGGGATTCGAGATCGAGGTCGGCAAGTTCCCCTGGGTGGGGATCGGACGGGCGGTAGCGGCAGGCCACACCGACGGATTCATCAAGGTGATCCGTGACAAGCAGTACTCGGAGATCCTCGGAGCCCATATCGTCGGTCTCCACGCGACGGAGCTCATCGCCGAGTTCGTGGTGGGCCGGCACCTCGAATCCACCGTTGAGGAGCTCGAGAAGGCGATGCACCCTCACCCGACGCTGTCCGAAGGCGTGGCGGAGGCCGCGCTGGCGGCGTTGGGCCGGGCGATTCACGTGTGATGGTGGAGCCGCCTGCCCCCGGCGGGAAGCCTGCAATCGACGGCTCCGCCAACCTGGATCGCCCGGCCGAGCGGAACTGGTCAGAGAGTCAGGAGAGGTCGCTGCGTCTCTGGATCGCGCTGGCGCGCTGCTACGCGACCTATGCCAAGGCGATCGCCTGCAAGGTGCACGAGTACGGCCTCACCCCGCCGCAGTTCGGCATCATCGAGGCGCTCCACCACCTTGGCCCGCTGTCCCTGGGGGAGCTGGCCGAGAAGCTCCTGGTCACCGGAGGGAACGTCACGTACGTGATGGATCGCCTGGAGGACCAGGGGCTGGTGTATCGGGAGCGCTCACCCCAGGACCGGCGGGTGGTGCAGGCGAAGCTCACCCCCGAGGGGAAAGCCCTCATATCCTCCGTCTTCCCCGGTCACGGGAGCTACGTGGAGGAGCTGAGCGGGCACTTGAGCGCCGAGGAGCAGGAGGCGCTCCGCACCCTCCTGAAGAAGCTGGGGCACGGCATCCAGGAAACGCCTCGGGAGTAGCGGCCTCCGCCGCGCTCAGGCGTGCTGGGGCGCCTCGGCACCCAGCTCCACCTCGATCCCGCGGATCTTGAGCACCCTGAGGAGCGCCTCACCGATCTTGTTGTTCGGCGTGGACGCACCGGCGGTGATGCCGAGCTCGAAGGGGCCCTCGGGGAGCCACTCCACGGCCTCTACCTCGTCAGCGTCGGGACTCAGCCGCGGCTTGTGCCGTATCACGCCCGTTTCCACCTCGATGCAGGATGCGTCTTGCACGTGGTAGGTGGGCGCGTACTGGCGGCACAGATGGGCCAGATGGTTCGTGTTCGAGGAGTTGTACCCCCCGATGACGATCATGACGTCCGGAGGGCTCTTCATCATCTCGGCCACGGCGTCCTGCCGTTCCTGTGTCGCCGAGCAGATGGTGCCGAAGGATCGGTAGTGGTCCTTGACCTCGTCGAGCTCGTGGATCTCGAGCATCGCCTCGTGGATTCTCATGCCGATGGCGATGGACTCGCTGGCCAGCATGGTCGTCTGATTCGCCACGCCCACCCGCTCGAGGTCCGTGTCGGGATCGAAGCCTTCGGAGGACTTGCCCTGGAAATGGGCGAGGAACTCGTCGCGGGTCATGCGCCCGGTCCGGCCCGCGATGTAGTCGCAGATCAGCCCGGCCTCGGCCATGTCCCGGACGACGATGTATTTCCCACCCTCGTACTTCTGGGCCTGGGATGCAGTGGCGCGGGACTCCTCGTGCGTGTATTTGCCGTGAATCACCGAGGTGAACCCGTCCCGGGCGTAGCTCTCGACCCTCTTCCACACATGAAGCACGGATCCGCAGGTGGTGTCCACCAGGATGCAGCCGATATCGCGGAGCCGTCGTCGCCGGTCACTTGGGAGAAGTCGAAGCGGCCGTCGGAGTCCGGATAGACGAAGGCGATCCCCATGTCCGTCATGCGCTGGTTCACGTGCGGATTGTGGATGATCTCGCCTACAAGGTAGATCTTCTTGTCCGGGAACTTGTGCACCGTCTCGTACGCGTAGTCGACGGCGCGATCGACTCCGTAGCAGAACCCGAACTCCTGGGCCAGCCGCACCGTCACGTCCCCGAAGGTGTCGGTGTACCCACGGGCCCTGATCCTGCCCACCAGCGCCGACTGGTACTCGGCATCGATGAGCGGTCTCAGCTCCTTCTTGAGCCCGAATCCCTTACGGAAATAGGTCTGCTCCATCGAGATCCCTCGTCCTGCGAGGCCGTGGCATGTGTGGGTCCGAGGCTACCCCGGGCCACCTCCGGGGGTCCCGGGGGAACGCATGACTCTCACGGGCGGACCGAGGTCGCAGTCCGTGGCTTCGACCGAGGGAGGAGCGGACCCCGTTCCAGGTCGATGGGTAGAGGATCGCATGTCCATTCTGGCCCGCCTCGCCCTGCTCTTCGTCGTCATCCCGATCCTCGAGCTGGTCCTGCTGGTGCAGCTGGGGCAGATCGTCGGGCTCCTGCCCACCCTGGCCCTGGTGGTCCTCACCGGCGTGGCGGGTGCGACCCTGGCACGCGCCGAAGGCCTTCGGGTCTTCTGGGCCTTCCAGAAGGAGTTGGCTTCGGGAAGGCTGCCGGGCCAGTCCCTTCAGGACGGGATCGCGGTGCTGGTAGGAGGCGCCTTCCTGCTGACGCCGGGGATCCTCACGGACCTGGCGGGCTTCGCCCTTCTCCTCCCCGTGTCACGTCGATGGATCCAGGGTCGTGTGCGGCGGTCGCTCGAGAGACGGATTCGGGCGGGGTCGGTGCGGGTCCTGGTCGGCGGGCCCGGCTTCTGGCGTGGCGGGGGTGCTCCGCCTCCCACTCCGGAGCTGGATCCCGACAAGGAGATCTCCGTCGACCCTCCCGGGGATTGACCGACATCGCCACTGAGCCGGTCCCCGCGTACTTTGGGCCACACTCCAACCTCACCCCCTCCATCCATGTCTCACGATACCTCATTCCTGGAGCGCCTGCTGGATGCCCCCGGACCGTCGGGGTTCGAGGTCCGGCCGGCTCGGGTCTGGCGGGAAGAAGCGGCCGGCTTCGCCCAGGACGTCCGGGTCGACGTCAGCGGGAACTCGTACGCCACGGTGAATGGCGGTGGGAGCCCTGTCGTGATGCTGGCGGGCCACATCGACGAGATCGGCCTCCAGGTGACCCACATCGACCAGGAAGGCTACCTGTACGTCGACGAGATCGGTGGCTGGGATCCGCAGGTCCTCGTGGGCCAGCGAGTGACCCTTCTTGCCCGAAGCGGAGACGTTCCGGGAGTCCTCGGGAAGAAGGCCATCCACCTGATGACCGATGAGGAGAGGACCAAGGCCTCGAAGACCAAGGACCTGTGGGTCGACGTCGGAGCCGGCACGCGCGAAGAAGTGGCGGCGCTTGGCGTCCGGGTCGGTGACCCCATGGTGCTTTCCCAGGGCATGGTACGCCTGGCGGGGGATCGGATCGCCAGCCGGGCCATCGACAACCGAATCGGGGCTTACGTGGTGCTGGAGTCTTTGCGGCTTCTCGCGGAAGAGCCCCCGAGCGCTGCGGTCACGGCCGTTGCCACGGCCCAGGAGGAGATCGGCCACTCCGGGGGCGGCGCGCGTACGAGCGCCTACGCCCTCGAGCCCGACGTCGCCCTGGTGGTGGACGTGACCTTCAGCACGGACGTGCCGAATATCGAGAAGAAGGAGCTCGGCGAGCACCGGCTGGGAGGAGGCCCGGTGCTGACCCGGGGATCGGCCTCACACGATCGGGTGTTCGAGATGTTGGCCGAGGTAGCGGACGCCGAGGGGGTCCCCTACACGATCCAGGCCTCCCCGAGAGCCACGCGGACCGACGCGGACGGCATCTTCCTGACACGTGGCGGTGTCCCCACGGGCCTGGTCTCGGTGCCCAACCGGTATATGCACTCCCCCAACGAGGTGGTGAGCCTCGAGGATCTGCGCCACACGGCCCGCCTCCTTGCAGCGTTCATCAGACAGCTGGGGACGGACACGGATTTCACTCCTCGCTGACCGGCGCTCCCCAGGATGCCGGGCGAGCAGTCGCCTGTCGCACGGTGGCTGGTCATGGCCTCCTCCCGGAATCGGGGAGATTGACGCTAACCGGGGGGTTGTCTAGGGTTATTGGCTCCGAATCCGGGCCGCGGTGAGACCTCTCATTCGGGGAGGCGCCCGGAAGAACGGGGAAGCAGGAAGCCTGCACGGGGTCGCGCCGGGGCAGGTGCAACCGTTCGGATGGAAGCTCAAGGATGCTAGACGCTGGGAAGCTCGTGTTTGACCTGCAGACGATGCGCGACGAGGGCCACCTCTCCGACGCCCTCCTGCGCTATGCGGTACGAACGATATCGTCGTCGGATGACCGGTTCAGCTGGGTTGGAGTCTACCTGCTGAAAGCCGACGATGACGAGCTATGGCTGCACAACTACATCGGGACGCCCACGGAGCACTCGAAGATCCCCGTCGGCACCGGCGTATGTGGTCGCGCCGTGGGGGAGGCTACCAACCTGAACGTCCCCGACGTCCGTAAGGAAGAGAACTACCTGGAGTGCGCCGACGACGTGGAGTCGGAGCTGGTGACGCTCATCCGAGCGGGTGACGACGTCTTCGGCCTGATCAACATCGAGTCGGAGGAATCCGGCGCGTTCGGAGACGACGACGAGACCAGCCTTCAGTCGGTCACCGACAAGCTGGCGGAGCAGCTCGCCGCGGAGCGGCGCTGACCGGACGTAGGTGAGCCTCGATCCGCCGTACATCAGGGCCGGCAACGCCAGCCCCTTCACTCTGGACGGAACCCGGACCTACCGGGTTGGATCGAGGCGGACCGTGCTCGTCGATCCCGGCCCGGACGCTGCGGACCACGTCCGGGCCCTGGCTGCATGGGTGGTCGAGGCGGAGGAGGTAGCCATACTCGTCACCCACGGACACAGCGACCACGCTGGCGGCGCCCCAGCCCTGTCCGAGGCTCTCGGGGCGCCGATCCTCGGACCCGGGACCGTCGCGGCCGTGGATCGACCCCTGTCCGACGGGGACGTGGTGGAGACCGATGCGGGCTCGCTGGTAGCCGTTCACACCCCAGGCCACACCGAGGATCACCTCAGCTTCCGATGGGAGGCCGGTGACGCCCTCTTCGTGGGCGATCTCCTCCTGGGGCAGGGGGACACCACGTGGGTGGGAGAGTACCCCGGATGCGTGCGGGACTACCTCCGCTCTCTCCAGCACGTGGCGAGCCTGGCTCCGTCGGTGCTCTATCCCGCTCACGGGCCGCCGGTGAGGGACGTTCCCGGTGCGATCAGGCGCTACCAAGCCCACAGACGAGCCCGGATCCGACAGGTGGAAGACGCCATGCGCCGGTGGCCCGGGACTTCGGCCAGGGGGCTGTTGGAGGAGGTCTACGGAGCGGACCTGCCGTCCGCAGCGGTGGAGGCGGCTCTCCGCAGCCTCGAGGCCCTCCTCGAGTACGTAGGGGACGGCGGCGCTGCCTGATCCCGCATCTGTTGCCGGGGGGATGGCGGCGCTCTATCCTCGGATCGACGGCATCTACCTTCCCGGGTCCGACCGCTCCGCTCCATCGTGACCGAGCCACTCCCTCCTTCCCTCCTGCGCGACCTCCAGCATCTGGTCGGGCCCGAGCACGTGATCACCGATCCCGGCAGGCTCATGGTCTACGAGTCGGACGGCCTCACGGCGTACCGTTGGCAGCCCCGCGCGGTGGTGCTGCCTGCCGAGACCGGCGAGGCAGCCAGCGTGGTGGAGGCGCTCCATGCCGTTGGCATTCCCGTCGTCCCCCGAGGGGCCGGCACGGGGCTCTCCGGAGGGGCACTGGCCCCCGAGGGAAGCGTCATAGTGGGCACGGCTCGGATGGCCCGGGTCCTCTCGTTGGATCCTCCGAACCGCGTCGCCCGCGTGCAGGCGGGGGTGGTGAACAGCGCCTTGAGCGATGCGGCCCGACCGTACGGCCTCTGCTACGCCCCGGACCCTTCGTCGCAGACCGCGTGCACCATCGGCGGTAACGTGGCGGAGAACTCCGGCGGGCCACACTGCCTCAAGTACGGGGTCACGTCCCGCTACATCTCGGGGCTCACCGTGGTTCTGGCTGGAGGAGAGGTGGTGGAGCTGGGAGGAGCGGGCCGGGATCCCGGCGCCGGGTACGATCTCGTGGGCCTGGTGGTGGGATCCGAGGGGTGCTTCGCCGTCGTCACCGAGGTGGAGGTGAGGCTCATGCCCCTGCCCGAGGGTGTGCGGACACTCCTGGCCATCTTCGACTCGCTGGAGGACGCGGCCCGGGCCGTCACCGCAATCGTGGGCGACGGCCTGCTGCCGGCGGCCATGGAGATCATCGACGGTCCGGCCATCCAGGCCGTCGAGGCGTCGGCGTACGCGGCCGGGTATCCCACGGACGCCGCGGCCGCTCTGGTCGTCGAGTTCGACGGGACCGAGGCGGCCCTCGACGCCGACGCGTCCCGGGCAGAGGCGTTCTGTCTCGACTCCGGCGCCCGGGAGGTACGCCTGGCCGACGATCCGGCCCGGCGGGAGGCACTCTGGAAGGGCCGGAAGAAGGCCTTCGGCGCCTTCGGGCGTCTCGCGCCGGACCTCGTCGTTCAGGATGCCACGGTTCCCCGGACGAAGCTCCCCGACGCGCTCCATCGCGTCTCGGAGATCGGAGCCCGGTACGGCCTGACCATTGCCAACGTCTTTCATGCCGGGGACGGCAACCTCCATCCCAAGATCCTCTTCGACCGGCGCAACGAGGACCAGCTGGCTCGGGTGGAAGCGGCGTCCCGCGAGATCATGGAGGCCTGTGTCTCCCTGGGGGGAACGATCACCGGCGAGCACGGCGTCGGAGTGGACAAACGCAAGTACATGTCGTTGGTTCACGGGCCCGACGAGCTGGCGGTCATGGCAGCGGTGAAAGGCGCGTTCGATCCCGACGGGCGCCTGAATCCCGGAAAGGTCCTTCCCGACGACGGGGTGGACCATGCGGCGGACGCCTCGTGACCATGGGGCCGACCGTCGACATGTCGGACTCGGCGTCGCCGGAGAGGACGTGGACGCTGGGCGGCTCGGCCCCACAGAAGGTGCTTCGGCCAACCGATGCCGAGGAAGTGAGCTCCGTCCTGGGCGAAGCCGCCGCCCGGGGGCTCGGAGTGGTGCCCTTGGGGGCACTGACCGATCCGGGTTGTGAGCCGCCCCGGGGGGGCTTCGCGGTCCTCTCCTCCGAGGGCCTGGCGGGACTCGAGGAATACACACCCGCAGACCTCACCGTCAGCGCCGGGGCGGGGACCCTCATGAAGGACCTGTCGGCGACCCTCGCCGAGCACGGCCAGTGGATCCCATGCGATCCTCCCGCGATGCCACGGCGTACCCTGGGGGGCGTCGTCGCCAGTGGTGCGTCCGGCGACCTGGGCACCTCCTTCGGCAGCCTCCGGGATCATGTTCTCGGCCTCACCGTCGTCACCGGTGACGGCCGGATCCTACGCCTCGGCGGCCGGGTCATGAAGAACGTGGCCGGGTTCGACCTCGTCCGACTCATGGTGGGTAGTCGCGGCACGCTGGGTGTCATCGTCTCCGTCACCCTCAGGGTCTTCCCACGGCCGTCCCACGATCGCGTCCTGGTGTTCCGGGGCTCTTCTGCCGAGGCGCTGCTCCCGCTGTGCGCCCGGCTCCGGTCGGCGCCGGTCCTTCCGGCGTCGGCCGTGCTCGGGGGTGCGTGGGGTGGCGACGCCACGCTGGTGGTACGGATCCAGGGGCCCTCGGTGGCCGTTGACGCCGACGCCCGCAGGATATTCGGGGACCGTCTCGGCGAGGCGTCGAGCCTCTCGGCCACTGAGCCCGAGGGTGCGGCCGTCCTCCACGCGGCCAGGGACGGTGCCTTCACGGACGAGCTGGTCGCCAGAGCGTCGGCCCTTCCCGATCGGCTTGCGCAGGTCCTATACGAGGCGCGGCGGGCGCTGCCCGCGGGTGCGTGGCGGGCGGACGTGCTCTCGGGGCGCGTGCGGGTCGGCTCCCAGCCAGCCGACGTGCCGGCAGGACAGCTCTCCGATCTCCGGAGGACGCTCGAGGGGCTCGGCGGCACGCTCGTCCTCCAGCGGGCTCCCGCGGACGTCGTGGCCCAGGTAGGGGCCTTCGGGTCCGGGGGCACCGCCACCGGCCTCTCGTCGGCGCTGAGGCGAGCGTTCGATCCGGGGGAGGTGCTGTCGCCGGGGAGGTTCGTCCCGTGAGCGCTCCCGCTCTCGGGGTCCGGAGTGCCAGGGATGGCGAGGTCCTGGCGGAGCTTCCGATTCACACGGCCGCCGACGTGCGACGGGCGGTCGAGACGGCTCGAAGTGTCCAGACGGCCTGGGGCGCCCTCGGCCCCCGGACACGGGCGCGGGCCATGCGTCGACTGGCCAGCACGCTGCAACGGCGGGCGGGCGAGATCGCGGACCGGATCCGAGCGGAGACGGCGAAGCCCCAGATGGAGGCCATGGCGGAGGTGCTGGTCTCCGTGGACCTCGTACGGTTCTACCGGCGTGCGGCCCCGGCGCATCTCGGAGCGAGGAAGGCCCGCGGCTCCTGGCTTCTGACCAAGTCGGCCTGGGTGGAACGGGAGCCGTATGGCGTGGTGGGTGCAATCACCGCCTGGAACTACCCGTTCATCCTACCCATGGACTCCGTCGTGCCGGCGCTCTTCGCGGGAAACGCCGTCGTTCTCAAGCCGTCGGAGCTCACGCCGTGGACGGCCACCCTCATCCCGGAGCTTTGCGGTGAGGCGGGACTCCCCGACGGGCTGGTCCAGGTGATGACGGGAGACGGGGCGACCGGCCGTGCCCTGGTGGGGGCCGGGGTGGACCGCATCGTGTTCACGGGCAGCACGGCCACCGGCCGGAAGATCATGGAGGCCGCCGCGGAGTCCCTGACGCCTTTGACCCTCGAGCTGGGAGGGAAGGACGCCGCCATCGTTCTCGCCGACGCAGACCTGGAGCGCGCGGCCCGGGGCGTCGTGTTCGGGTCCTTCTTCAACGCCGGCCAGACGTGCATCTCCGTCGAGCGGGTCCTGGTGGAGCGCTCCGTCTACGAGGCCTTCGTCGAGCGCGTGACACCCCTGGTGAAGGCGCTGCGGGTGGGCGTCGAGGACGGAGACGTCGGTCCAATGGTGAGCCCCCATCAGGTGGAGATCGTCGAACGGCACATCCGTGACGCGGTGCACCGGGGCGCGCGGGTCCTGGTCGGAGGGAGGCGCGCGGAGCCGGGCTCCCGCTGCTTCCTGCCGACGCTTCTCATCGACGTGGACGACGCCATGGATGTGGCGACCGAGGAGACCTTCGGCCCCGTCCTCGCCGTCACTCCCGTCGAGGACGAGGAGGACGCGGTGCGTCGGGTGAACGGGTCCGAGTACGGGCTGTTCGCCAGCGTGTGGACCGGAGACCGCCGGCGGGGGGAAGCCGTCGCCCGGCGCCTCGAGGTCGGCGGGGTCTCGGTGAACGACGTCCTGAGCCACTATGGTGTCGCCGGGCTTCCCCTGGGAGGGAGACGAGCGAGTGGCTTCGGATACCGGAGGGGTCTGGAGGCGCTGGACGAGATGTCTCGGGCCCGGGCCAGGCTGTCGGACCGGACGGGGCTGGGACGCGAGTTCTGGTGGTTTCCCTATACCGAGCGAGGTAGCCGCCTTCTGCGCGCGATGGTCGACTGGCGTGGGCTGGGCGGGACCTCGGGAATCCGCCGGGCCGTCCGAAGGCTCCTGGGCCGGGAGGGCTGAGATGCCCCACCGGCTGGCGCGGGCCCTGGAGGCTCAGCGGGACGAGCTGATGACTTGCGTGCACTGCGGATTCTGCCTTCCCGCGTGCCCCACCTATCGTCGGCTCGGCGATGAAGCCGACTCTCCCCGTGGCCGGCTGTACCTCATGCGAGGAGTGGTGGAGGAACGCCTCGAACCGTCCGCCGAAGCGTTCCGGGTGCACATCGATCGTTGCCTCGGCTGCCGCGCCTGCGAGCCCGTGTGCCCGTCTGGTGTGCGATACGGGACTCTGCTCGAGCTGGCCCGGGAGGTATCGGCGCGACACCACAGGCCGCCCCTCCTGGCCCGAGCCCTCCTGGTGGTGTTCGGGAGCTCCCGCCTGGCGGGCCTGTTCTTCGCGGTCGGGCGGATGATCCGGGGGCTCGGCGTGGCGGCCCTTCTCTCCCGGGCCCTGCCGGGACGAGGGCTCCTCGGCAGCGCCCGGCTCGGGTTGGGCATGCTCGCGTCCTCGGTGGCGTGGTCCGGCCTCAGGCACGTGCCTGCCGGCGAGAAAGCAGCGTCCGGACAGGGTGCTCCCGACGCGACGACGGGGAAGCGGCAGCGCGTGGGGATCCTGAGGGGCTGCGTCCAGGAGGGGCTCTACGGTAGGGTGAATCAGGCGACGCGGCGGGTCCTGGACGCGAACGGTCTCGAGGTCGTGGAGGTGGCGGGACAGGGGTGTTGCGGGGCCCTCCACGCTCACGGAGGGGCATTGGGTCGGGCTCGTCGGCTGGCACGAGCGAACATCACGCGCTTCGAGGCGGCGGACGTCGATCTCGTAGTGGTGAACGCGGCCGGCTGTAGCGCGGCCATGAAGGAGTACGGACACCTCTTGGCAGATGATCCGACTTTCGCCGATCGTGCCCGGCGGCTCTCCCGGCGGACCCGGGATCTCATGGAGCTTCTCGCCGAGCTGGGGCCCCGCCCCGGCGGTGCCGTGCCCTGCAGCGTGGCGTTCGACCACCCCTGCCACCTGCTCCACGCGCAGGGCATCGAGCAGGCCCCCCTGACAGTGCTTTCCGCGGTCCAGGCTCTGGACGTGCGGGTCGTGGCAGACGCTTCCGAGTGCTGCGGTGGTGCGGGCATCTACGGGATGACCCACCCGGACCTGGGTGGCCGCATCGGCGGGGACAAGGTGGCAGCGGTGCGGGCTGCCGCCGCGGACGTGGTGACCACCCCCAACCCGGGGTGCATGATGCAGATCGGTGCCGGCTTGCTGCTCTCGGGCGCCGGGGAGCACGTGGTCCATCCCGTGGAGCTTCTGGACGAGAGCTACCGTCGCGCGGGATACTACACGTAGGGACCGGCCCGATCGCCACGAACCGTCGGCGTCGGGTCCACGAAGATAAGCTCGGACGAGGATCCGGCTTCGGCCG
>JBDHGI010000172.1:0-9389 GCA_039589955.1 Gemmatimonadota bacterium
GCTGAACGGCCTCCTTGGGCGAGACCTCGCCTCCATGGACCGACGGCGCCAGCAGCACGATGGTCTTTCCCGAACGCAGCGCGTCTTGGGGGTTCGTGACAGGGACGTCCGCGATCGTGACCAACACCATCTCCCGATCCAGGAGCGTTCGGGTCAAGGGCCGGATGCTGACGAGCTCGCTCGCGGCGTCCAGTTCGTACCAGAAGGCCATGAGAGGCTCGAACGGTGTGGGCCCGGCGCGGAAGTCGTTCTCCTCCTGCCAGGTGAGGGGAAGCGACTGGGCCAGAGCGGGTCGCGTAGTGGGAAGCTGGAGCGCGCAGGCGGCGGCGAGCGCGGCGGCGAGATGGTGTCCCTTGATCATGACGCTGCTTCGTGGAAGGTGGTCGGGGACGGGAAGGCGGCCCTCCGGAGAGGGCACGGGCAGCGCGCTTCCTCCGGGTGATCGAAGTACGGTATTCCGGGAGAACCGCGTGCGAAAGGCCGCAGCCCTGGGTGGTCGCGCCCCCGGAGTGCATGAGAGCGGCGGCCGCCCCCCCCCATCCACCAAAGGGCAGGGGTGCACCCGGCTTGCCGCAGAGGGTCCTGGCCGCCATGGTGGTGCGAATCCTCCAGAGACGACCCAAGGACGGCTCAGCATGCGCATTCTCCATCCCGAACGACGGGCCGTCGGCGCCCCGCTCGCCATCACTCTCGCCCTGGCGTTGTCCGCCTGCGCAGCACCGAAGCGCATCGTGGCCTTCGGCGATGTGCATGGTGACCTGGAGGCGACTCGAGCCGCGCTCAGGCTCAGCGGTGCGATCGACGAGGAGGACCGATGGATCGGCGGCGATCTGATCGTGGTCCAGACGGGGGATCAGCTGGACCGCGGAGACGACGAGCAGGCGATCCTCGATCTCTTCGAGAGGCTGCGCCTGGAGGCGGAGGCCGAAGGAGGGGCGCTCCACGCCCTGGTCGGCAATCACGAGCTCATGAACGTGAGCGGTGACCTGCGATACGTGACCAAGGGAGGCTTCTCCGATTTCGACGACGCCGTCGAATTCGATCCCGACGATCCCTTCCTCGCCGGGCTCGCGCCCCACGAACGGGCTCGCGTGGCCGCGTTGCGCCCCGGGGGAGTCTACGCATTCCTGCTGGCCGAGCGGAACCTGATCCTGCAGCTGGATGAGAACGTCTTCGTACACGGGGGAGTGCTTCCCCACCACGTCGAGTATGGCATCGACCGGATCAACCAGGAGGTGAAGGCCTGGCTCCGGGGAGAGGTGGAGCGGCCCATCGTCCTGGACGGTGAGGACAGCCCGCAGTGGACCCGCCTGTATTCCAGGGAGCCCGACTCCCTCGCCTGCGACGTGCTCCGACACGTTCTGGAGCGTTTGGATGCCAAGCGCATGGTCATGGGGCACACCGTGCAGAGGGATGGCATCGCCAAAGCGTGCGAGGGCCTCGCCTGGCGCATCGATGTGGGGATGGCCGCCTACTACGGAGGGGAGGTGGAGGTCCTGGAAATCGTCGGCGACTCGGTGCGCGTGCTGCGGGAGCCGGCGAAGGATACACTTCACTAGCCACGAACACGCGACGGAGGTGAACCCGGTGCTCTCTCGGAGTCGGTTCTCACGCATTGCCGCGACGACGACCCTGGTCGGTCTGTGCGCCTGCGCGGCGCAGGACGGCGAGATCGCGGAGCTGATCCTCACCAACGGCAGGGTGGTCACCGTTGACGATGCCCGCCCCGAAGCGGAGGCCGTGGCCGTTCGGAACGGCCGCATACTGGCGGTGGGCTCCAGCGACGAGATCGGAAGCTACGCGGGGCCGGACACGCGGATCGTGGATCTCGAGGGCCGGCTGGCGATCCCCGGCTTCATCGAGGGACACGGACACTACACGAGCCTCGGTCGGTCCAAGATGATCCTGGACCTGAACGACGTGGCCAACTGGGACGAGATCGTGTCCATGGTTGCCGCAGCCGCTCAGGAGGCCGAGCCCGGGGCGTGGATCGCCGGGCGCGGATGGCACCAGGAGAAGTGGGACGAGGTGCCGGCAGGCGCGGTGGATGGCGTGCCGGTGCACGCGACCCTCAGCGCGGCGTCCCAGGACAACCCGGTGGTTCTCGGACACGCCAGCGGACACGCGGCCTTCGCGAACGCGAAGGCGATGGAGCTGGCGGGGATCGATGCCGCTACTCCCGATCCCCCAGGAGGGACCATCGTGAGGGACGCGGCGGGGAATCCGACAGGACTTCTTCGGGAGAACGCCGACGCCCTGGTCTATGGGGTGATGGATGCGGCCTTGGAGGCTCGCTCCGAGGAGGAGAAGTGGACCGAGTTCGTCCGCGTCGTCGAGCTGGCGGCCGAGGAGGCGCTCTCCAACGGTGTAACGTCGTTCCACGACGCCGGGTCCGACTTCGAGACCATCGACGGCTTCAAGAGGATGGCCGACGAAGGCCGCCTTCCGGTGCGGCTTTACGTCATGGTGCGCTTCGAGAGCAATGAAGCCTTGAGGAACCGGCTGCCGGAGTATCGAATGGTGGGCTACGGGGGCGACCACCTCACCGTCCGGGCCATCAAGCGTCAGATCGACGGGGCGCTGGGCTCGCACGGGGCGTGGCTGCTGGAGCCGTACGCCGACATGCCAGGAAGCACGGGCCTCACGGTGGAAGACCCGGCGGACATCGAGGAGACCGCCCGCTTGGCTGCTGAGCTCGGCTTCCAGGTGAACACCCACGCCATCGGTGACCGTGCCAACCGGGAGGTTCTGGACATCTACGAGCGGACCTTCGCGCAGCACGCCGGGATGACCGAGGCTCGCTGGCGGATCGAGCATGCCCAGCACGTGCATCCCGACGACGTTCCGCGGTTCCGGGAGCTGGGGATCGTTGCCGCCATGCAGGGCATCCACTGCACCTCCGACGCGCCCTGGGTGCTCAGGCGCCTGGGGCCCGAGCGCGCGGAGAGTGGAGCCTATCTCTGGCGCACCTTCATCGACGAGGGGATCGTGGTCACCAACGGTACCGACGTTCCCGTAGAGAGGATCGACGCGATCGCGTCCTTCCACGCCTCGGTGTTGCGGACGGACCGGGATGGCCGCGACTTCTTTCCGGCCCAGCGCATGACCCGCATGGAGGCGCTGCGGAGCTACACGATCAACAACGCATATGCCGCTTTCGAGGAGGACCTGAAGGGGTCCATCACCCCTGGCAAGCTCGCCGACATAGTGATCCTCGATCGGGACATCCTCGCGGTGCCCGAGGACGAGATCCTCGACGCCCGGGTGGTCATGACCCTCGTCGGAGGGGAAGTCCTCTTCGAGCGGGAGGAGGGTCGATGAGCCCGCGGGCCTTGATCGGGCTCTCGGCCGCGGCGGCTCTGGCGGCCTGCACCGTGGAGCAACGACTGGAGGATGGGCAGATTCGTGGCGCTCGGCAGGAAGCCTCACCCCACCGGCAGATCATCCAACCCGAGGGCGTGGCTCGTCTTCCGGTCTTCTCCTCGGCGGTCCGAACCGGCGACCTGCTGTTCCTCTCCGGTCAGATCGGGGCACTGCCGGGTGTGGCTCCCCCGCAGCTCATCGATGGGGGAGTCCAGGCCGAGACCCGCCAGACCATGGAGAACATCATCGCGGTGCTCGAGGCGGCCGGACTCGGGCTGGGAGACCTGGTCAAGTGCACGGTGTTCCTGTCGGATATCGACGACTACGCCGCGGTGAACGAAGTGTATGCCACGTACTTTCCGTCGGATCCACCGGCGCGGTCAGCGGTGGCTGGGAGTGGACTGGCCCTGGGCGCCCTCGTGGAGATCGAGTGCCTTGCCGCCTATCCGCCGGGTCGTTGACCGATCTCGCGAGGGAAACCGTAGCCCCATCCAGCGGGTAGGGGACTGTTAGAGGAGCGGCACGGCCACGATGGCCGTGCCCGCCCGACGTGCGCCGCCGCTGGGGCGGGGTCGGGGGGAAGATGTCGGGTCAGGTGACCCGGGTCGCGAGGCGTTCGTGCTCTCACGCTGTCTGTTCTGTCGGAAGCCGTTCCCCGAGAACGGCCGACTCGCCCACATGCCCCTGGGCTGGAGGATCGCCTACGATCCGACTCGGGGGCGGCTGTGGGCCGTGTGCGAGTCGTGTCACCGGTGGACGCTGTGGCCCATCGAGGATCGCGAAGCCGCCCTCTACGAGCTCGAGCGGATCGCACACGACCACGCGAGGCTCGTGGCGCACACGGCGCACGTTTCGCTCTTGCTGGCGCCGCCCCTCACCCTGGTCCGCGTCGGTGACGCCGGCCTCGTGGAACAGGCCTGGTGGCGGTACGGCAAGGAGCTGCGCCGCAGGAAGGCATCGTACGAGGGCGTACGGTCGAAGGTGACCGCCGCCACCTTCGGGGCCGTCGCGTACGTGGGGGACATGCTGGGTCTGACGGATTGGGATGTCCCGATCAGGTGGGCCGATACTCCAGTAGCGGATATTCTGCGATGGAGGCGATTCGGGTGGGCCGCGTGGCACGGGCGGGAGACCTGCCCCTACTGCAACAGTACCCTGGTGGCGCTGCGGTACGAGATGTCGTGGTGGGTCTACCCCATAGAGGGTGTGGATGGACGACTGGGCGTCGGAGTGCCGTGCCAGCGCTGTGACCCGTGGACACCGGAGAAGGTATACGAGATTCACGGGGACGTGGCGGAGAACGTGCTTCGGCGCGTGCTTGCCTATCAGAACATCGCGGGAGCCTCGGAGCGCCGCATCACGGACGCGGCCAAGGCCATCGAGGGAGCGGGATCCGCCGGCGGGTTCGCCGTCGCTGCCACGCGAAAGAGGGAATCCCTGTGGAAGATGGGCGCGATCGGGACGATAGCTCTGGAGATCGCTCTCAACGAGTCCGTGGAGCGGCGGCTGTCGGACTTGGAGGTCCGTTCCCTCGAGTTCCTGTGGCGCAAGGAGGAGGAGCTGGCTCGGATCATCGACGAGGATCTGACCCCCTCCCGACAGCTCGAGGCCCTCCTGCGTCACCTGCCCATCCGGCTGAGACGCAGACCTTCGTCACGGCTGCTGAGCGAGCTCAGGAGGCTTCCCCGGGACCCCTCGCCCCCGTAACCGGGCACGAGGCTGGGGGCATGGGCGTGTGTCGACTCCTCGCTGCCGCGCCCGAGGCTGGATCAGGCCGTGGGCCGCGCCTCCTCTCCGCCCTGCTGCATCTCGCGATACAGCCAGGCCCGGGCAGCGCTCCAATCCCGCTTCACCGTGGCCGGTGAGACATCCAAGGCCTCGCTGGTCTCGTCGACCGTATAGCCGGCGAAGAACAGGCACTCCACGACCCGCGCCTGTCGGGGGCTCATGGCCTCGAGGCGCTGCAGAGCCGCGTTCAGAGTAAGAAGCTCCTCCATGGCCTGATCGGCGACCAGATCTGAGTCGTGGAGGGTAACGTGGGCGGCGCCACCGCCCCGCTTCAGAGTGCGCTTGCGCTCCGCATAGTTGATGAGTACCTGTCGCATGGCCTGGGCAGCGACGGCGAAGAAGTGCCCTCGCGACTGGAACCGTGCGCTTCCGGACGAAGCGACCTTGAGATAGGCCTCGTGGATGAGGACGGTGGTGCCCAGGGTGTCATTGCCCTTCCAGGATCGGCGCTGGGAGCGCGCCAGCTGCCTGAGGCGGGGATAGACCGAGGCGAAGACGTCATCGATGGCCCCGGCCTCTCCCTGACTGGCGGCGACCAGGAGTTGGGTGATGTCGTGGAGCTGGTCGGTTTCGCTCACGTGAGCTGCCTCGGCGCACTTCGCGGTATCACAATACAAAGGGCCTCCACGACCGACGATGAATCGGTGGTGGATTTCCACGATACAGGCGAGCGTTACGCGGCGCCACGAATTCGAGAGGGGGAAGGATGGCTACGATCGGCGTGACCGACATTGACCGCGGCATGCTCCGGTTGGCGATCCAGGAGGAATATACCGCCGTCGCGTGCACTCCGGCACAGGGCTTCCACTTCAATACGGGACGCCCCCACGCCTTCCGCCTCGGCTATGAGGAACATTGGCTCGCGGGGATCCCCGAAGGTGCGATCGAGTCCTTCGCCGGGACCGGAAACCCGTTCTCGTTGGGTGAGCTCCAGCCGGGAGAAAGGGTGGTCGACGTGGGCTGCGGCGCGGGCATCGACTCGCTCATCGCGTCCAAGATGGTGGGGTCGTCGGGCAGCGTCGTGGGCATCGACATGACCGAGGCCATGCTGGACAAGGCTCGGGCGGGTGCGTCCGCCATGGGGCAGGCCAACGTCCACTTCCGCCAGGGGTTCGGCGAAGAGCTACCGGTGCAGGACGGGTGGGCCGACGTCGTCATCTCCAACGGCGTCGTGAATCTGATGCCCGACAAACGTCAGACATTTGCCGAGCTCAACCGGGTGTTGAAGCCCGGAGGTCGCCTCCAGATCGCCGATATCCTGGTTCAGAAGCCCGTGTCGGAGGGAGCGAAGCAGAACATCGACCTCTGGAAGGGCTGAATCGCCGGGGCTCTGCTCGAGGCGGAGCTCGAGGCCGTGGTCACGGCTGCAGGGTTCGAGGGATTCGAGATCACGTGGCGGGCGGACGTCTTCGCAGGCGCACCGCACGAGGGAAGCGCCGCAAACTTCGGGACGTTGGGCATCAACTTCCGAGCCAGAAAGGGCGATTAGGACGGAACGGGAAGTCACGGCCCCGTCACGGGTGAGCGTCGCGACTCGACCCGGGCGCCCTAGGAGGAGGCCCCCGTTGCTCCAGCGGCCCGAGAGCGGCGGTCGTCGTCCAGCCACGCGAGAAACGTGCGGACGCCTTCCCTGAAATCGGTTCGCGGATGGTACCCGAGGAGCCGTTCCGCCTTGGCTACGTCCGCATACGTCCGATCGACGTCGCCCGGCTGGGTGGAGATCTGATTCACCTCGGGGTCCACGCCGGTCTCTTCACCCAGAACCCGAATCATCTCGGCCAGGGCCACGGTCCGGCTACCGCCGAGATTGATGATCTCGAAGACCGGATCGTCCCGGCGGACCAGATCTATGGACCCCGACACTCCCTCGATGATGTCATCGATGTAGGTGTAGTCCCGCTCGGTGGTGCCATCGCCGAACATGGTGATGGGGCGGCCGTCCTTCATGAGCGCAGCGAACTTGTGGATCGCCAGGTCCGGTCGCTGCCGTGGGCCGTACACGGTGAAGAAGCGCAGGGCCACCACCGACATGTCGCAGAGGTGATGGTGGGAATGACAGAACACCTCGCCCGCCCTCTTGGACGCTGCGTAAGGAGAGATCGGCTCTTCGACCGGGTCGGCTTCCGAGAACGGGACCTTCTTGTTGTTCCCGTAGACGGACGAGGAGGATGCGAAGACCAAGTCCCTCACACTGCGCGCCTTCATCCACTCGAGCAGGCACAGCGTGCCCACGACATTCACGCTGCCGTACAGGACCGGGTCCTCAATCGAAGGGCGCACGCCGGCGCGAGCAGCCAGGTGGATGACGCAGTCGATATCTGGTGGTAGCGCCTGCAGCGCGTCCGGATCCCTGAGATCCGCCCGGATCTCGGTGAACGAGTCGAAGTCCCTGGCCCTGACCAGGTTCCGCTCCTTGATCCCGGGATCGTAGAAGTCGTCGTAGCAGTCGAGTCCGACTACGGCGGTCCCGCTGTTCAGGAGGAAGTCGACCGTGTGCGAGCCAATGAAGCCGGCAGCGCCGGTAACGAGGATGGCCATGAGAGCACGTGCTTGAGGGGCGCGTTGGCGGTATGCCGATCGGAGCGCAGAAACCTGTGCGAAGGGCATTCCGGAAACAAGTGTCGTCCAGATGTGCCGGGGTGTGGCAGGGGTGCGGCACTTTGTGTCGGCGACCTTACCGTTGGTGCGGGGGGACACCTGGCAACATTGGCGCAAGTGTATGTATTGCATTGAGTTAGTCCCCATGCAGCACATGGCCCGGATATTGCAAATCCGGTGTGTTCCGGGCCCTGCTCCGGCGAGTTCATCCTGCCCTTCACCCCTGAGACTCCGATCCGTTGGACCCAGAGACCGTGGTGGAACCCGAAAGCCCTTCGGCTCCTATCCACATTGCGCTGATAGGGTCGACCAGTGCCGGCAAGACGACCCTGGCTCGCGGTGTGGTGAGGGCGTGTCGCAGCCGTGGCGTCGAGGCATGGCTGAGCGAGGACTTCGCGGCCCGACAGGTCGGAATCCACTGGATCCGGAGCGGATTTGCCCGACGGCGTCTTATCGAGCTCGCTTCCCTCGGGTACTGCCTGGTGAGCTGGCGGCGGTACCGCGAGTTCCACGCCCTGTCGATGCGCCTCATCCGGGAGGCCCCGGGGTCTTGGCTGTACAAGGCGGGACTGCTCCGGCTGACGCTGAGAAAGACAGGGATCCACGAGATCGTGCGGCGTCGAGCCAGAGATGGCCAGATCGTCGTCTCCGACAATGAGCCGGCTCTTCAGGGAGCCCACCACCTGTTCGTGCATCCCGACGGAGCAAGGAGCCCGAGCAAACTGAACGGGGGCGATCCCGTCGGGGTCGAAACGTTCGCGGAGCTGGCGCCGCTGACCGATGTCGTCGTGTATCTGCGAACCCCTGAGCAGGCGGTCATCGACCGGACCCTCCGCCGCGGGCATCGGCGCCTCGGCTCCGAGTCCGTCGAGAGCGTCCGCCGGATGGTTCGTGGCACGGTGGATGTGTTCGAGCGCCTCAGTGGGACTTCATCCCTCAGAGGGCGCCTTCTCGTCAGCGACGGATGTCGCGTGTATGGACCCGAGAACGCAGACGGCAGCACGGTCAGGAGCCTGGCATACACGGCCCGATTGCTGGAGGAAGGTCTGGTGGCGGCCCGGGCCTCTAGAGTGGGGCGGTCTCCCGGGAGACGGTCGCCCGAGCCGCTCTCGGACACTTCGAGCCAGCTCCTGGATCGACTCAACCAGGACGGGATTGAGTACTGCTCGTTGATGTCGGACCCCTCGTCACCTGAAGGGCAGCAGCGTCTGACGCTCCTCGTCGATCCCTCCGCCCTCGGCCGCGTCCGGCGCGTCCTCGCGGAGCTGGACATGAAGGAAGTGCTTCTTCGTCGGGGATCACGGACGCCGGGCGAATGGCACTACTACGGATTCAGCCCGTCCACGGGTGGCCTGACGCACATCCATCTCCTCAGTCGAGTCCTCGTCGGCCCGCTTCACCTGAGGACACACCGGCTCCCTCTCGAGGCGATGCTCCTCGACAACGTCGAGACCGAAGGTCCGCTCCCCGAACCCGCCGGCGCCGCGGAGCTCGTCCTGTTCGTGCTGCGGATCTTCATCGAGCCCCGATCCGCGGTTGGGGGACTCGCATCGGTGGAGGACCGGGCCGATGCCCGTGCCGTGCTTCGGTGGATCGAGTCCCGGTGCTCCGTCCCGGAGGCCGTATCGCTATTGGAGACC
>JBDHGI010000173.1:0-10699 GCA_039589955.1 Gemmatimonadota bacterium
CCCACCGCGCCCGGCAGCCGGGAATCCCCGGGCTGCTCATCCGCAAGTAGCTCCGCGACGGACAGCGCTTCTCTGAAGGCCTCCCGTGCCCGGTCGGGCTCTCCGAGGCCCTGGTATGCCCAACCGAGGTACAGGGCCAGGATTCGCATGGTGCCCGCGGCGCCGACGACCTCGTTGTCGGTGGCGAGGACCCGATCCCGGAGGCCCCGGTAGTCACGTCGCAGCCGGAGGCCCTCGAGGCGGGCGCCGGCGGTGAAGGGCTCCCGAAGGACGGCTTCAGGGACCTCCCGCAGCATCGCGACGGCCGCAGCCGTGTCCCCCCTCGCATACTCGTTTTGGACTCGCAGAGACCAGAGGAGGTCCATCCCCGGGTTGAAGGCCACAGCCCGGTCGAACGTCTCCGCTGCCTCGCCGTACCGGCGTGTGGCGTAGAGGCTTACTCCGTGGTTCATGAGGTTGCTGCCGGACCTGGGGTCCATTGCCCGGACCCGCTCGAGGCCCGCCAGGGATTCCTCCCAGAGACCCTTCCGCCTCTGGATCCAAGCGATGCGCGCAATCAGGCTGGCGGAGTTGGGCAGCCTCTGCAACGCCGCTCGGTACTCGGCGAGCGCAGCGTCGTAGTCCCGCCTGCCGTAATAGAGGAAGTCGCCGTTGGCCTCTCGCACCTCCGGATGGTCGGGATCGAGCTCTCGAGCCCGCTCGATGCCGGGGTCGCGCCACCCTTTCGCGGCAGAGGACCGGACGGTCTCTCGGCCAGGCCGAGCGGCCGACGCGTGGCATCCCTCGTCGGGGAGGCGTATCATCGATGCCGCGGCGGATGAGCCGACGCGAGAAGCATGCGCTTCAAGAGTCTCCTCGATGAACCTGGCAGCACCCCCTCCCGACATCGTCGACCGACTGGGTCAGCACCGTACCGTCGGTGGCGTGCCCCGCTCCGAGCTCGAATGGCTGGCCGCCCACGGCCGCGTCCGCACCGCCGAGCCGGGAGAGTACATCGGGCGGAAGGGGCAGACCTTCGACGAGTGGCCCTTCGGCCTCGAGATCCTCCTGAGCGGCCGCATGGCCATCCACGTGGATCGCGGTGCCGGCCTACGGAAGGTGATGGAGTGGCAGGCCGGAGACGTCACCGGCGTCCTCCCGTTCTCCCGCATGAAGACGATGATGGGCGACTCCATCGTTGAGACGCCGCTGGAGGCCCTGTCGATCGCCAAGGAGCTCTTTTCCGAGTTGGTCCGCGACTGTCCCGAGCTGACGGCGACCCTCGTCCACGTGATGCTCGATCGTGCCCGCGTCTTCAACACGAGCGCGTGGCAGGACGAGAAGATGGTGTCTCTGGGCCGCCTCTCCGCCGGTCTCGCCCACGAGCTGAACAACCCGGCTTCGGCCGTGGTCCGGGGCGCGGCAACGCTCCCGAATGTGATGGCCGAGGCGGAGCGGGCGACGAGGCGGCTGGCGAGGACCGGCCTGACCGACGAACAGCTCGCGGCAATCGATGCGGTGAGGCATGCCTGCATGAGGGAGGACGCGCCGGTATCGCGCTCACCCCTGGAGCGCGCCGACCGGGAAGACCGGATCGCCGAGTGGCTACAGGCCCACGGTGCCGACCTCTCGGCGCTCGACGATCTCGTCGATACCTCGGCAGCGATCGAGGCCTTGGACGAGCTCGCGTGCTACCTCGAGGGGGACCAGCTCGATGCGGCCCTCGACTGGGTGGCGGCGGGGTGCGCGGTGCGCTCCCTGGCATCCGAGGCCGAGCGCGCCGCGACGCGCATCTCGGAGCTGGTCAGCTCCATGAAGCGCCTGACCCACATGGACCAGGCTCCGGTCAGGGCGCCCCTCGACCTCGAGCGCGGCATCCGGGACACGCTTGCGGTCCTCGGGAACAAGGCGCGCAGCAAGGCGGTGAGCGTGGCGGTCGAGATGGAGCCGGGGTTACCCGAAGTGAGCGCCGTCGGGGGCGAGCTGAATCAGGTCTGGATGAGCCTCATCGACAACGCCCTCGATGCCGTGGGGCAGGCCGGATCCGTCTCTGTGACGGTGAAGCCCGAAGGGCCGTGGATGGTCGTTCGTGTTGTGGATGACGGCCCGGGCATCGCAGCCGATATCCAGGACAGGGTCTTCGATCCGTTCTTCACCACGAAGGCCCCAGGCGAGGGAACCGGCCTCGGGCTGGAGATCGCCCGGGCGCGCATCCGGGGCCATGGGGGAGACATCGACTTCGAGTCCCGCCCCGGCCGGACGGAGTTCTGCGTCAGGCTGCCGTTGGAGGGCTAGGAGCCGCCCGGCTCCTCAGTGGCTCGCCCCCCCCGCCGCAGTTATTCTCCACTCCTGCAGCGCACATGGCGGCGGTCGGCGACTGCCCCCGGTGTCTCCCACCGGGCCGATCCCCGGGAACTTCACGCACACTCGGCCTGCACAGGCTCGCACATGACGACTCCCCGGAATCAGACCCCCGCATCCCCTCCCCCGGACCGAGCCCAGGTGGTCATTGTCGGTGGTGGCATTATCGGGTGTTCGGTGGCATACCACCTGGCTCACCTGGGCTGGAAGGATGTGGTGCTGCTGGAGAAAGACCGCCTCACCTCCGGAACCACGTGGCACGCCGCCGGCCTCATGGTGACGTTCGGCTCCCTGTCGGAGACGTCGACGGAGATGCGCCGGTACACGCGGGATCTCTTCACCAGGCTGGAGGCCGAGACAGGACAGGCCACCGGCTTCAAGCCCATCGGCTTCATCGAGGCGGCGGCGGACCCGGACCGGCTGGAGGAGTACCGCCGGGTGGCGGCCTTCAACCGCTGGTGCGGCGTGGACGTGCAGGAGCTCTCCCCCGGTGAGGTGGAGAATCTCTTCCCCCTTGCCGACGTGCACGACGTCCTCGCCGGCTTCTATGTGGCCGACGACGGCGTGGTGAGCCCCGTGGACGCCACCCTGGCCCTGGCCAAGGGGGCCCGCATGCAGGGCGCCACCATCCTGGAGAACACCCCCGCCACCGGCGTCTTTAAGCACGACGGCAGGGTCACCGGGGTGCGCACCGCCAGGGGGGACATCGAGGCCGAGTACGTGGTGAACTGCGCCGGCATGTGGGCCCGCCAGTTCGGGGCCATGGCCGGCGTGAACATCCCCAACCAGGCCGCCGAGCACTACTACCTCATCACCGAGGCTGTGGACGGCATCTCTCCGGACATGCCCGTCTTCGAGGACCCGTCGTGCCACGCCTACTACCGGGAGGAAGTGGGTGGCCTCATGATCGGCCTCTTCGAGCCCGTATGCGCGCCCTGGATGGTGGGGGGCGTGCCCGAGGACTTCTCCTTCGGCGAGATCGAGCCGGACTGGGACCGCATGGGACCCTACGTGGAGAAGGCCATGAGCCGCGTGCCCGTCTCCATGGAAACGGGCATCCGGAAGTTCTTCTGCGGCCCGGAGAGCTTCACGCCGGACCTGAGCCCCATCGTGGGCGAGGCGCCGGAGCTGGAGAACTACTTCGTGGCGGCGGGGCTGAACTCCATCGGCATCCTCACCGGCGGCGGCCTGGGTCGCATCGTGGCCCACTGGATCATCAACGGCCGCCCCGACGCCGACGTCACCGGCATGAACATCGACCGGCTGCACCGATTCCAGTGCACCCCCGACTATCGCCGCGAGCGCACGGTGGAGTCGCTCGGCATGGTGTACCAGTGCCACTATCCGACCCGCTCGCTCCTCACGGCCCGGGGCGCCAAGACCTCGCCCATCCACGACCGCCTGGCCGCCTGCGGGGCGTACTTCAAGGACGTGAGCGGCTGGGAGGGGGCCGACTGGTACGCGCCGGAGGGAGTGGAGCCGAGGGTGGAGAAGCTGTCGTGGGGGCGGCAGAACTGGTTCCCCTACTGGGAGGCGGAGCACCGGGCGTGCCGTCAGGGCGTCATCCTCATGGACATGTCGTTCATGTCGAAGTTCCTGGTGCAGGGGCGGGACGCCGGCAGGTCGCTGAACTTCATCTCCGCCAACGACGTGGACGGCGACAGCGGTGTCATCACCTACACCCAGTGGCTCAATGAGCGCGGCACGCTGGAGGCCGACCTCACGGTGACCAAGCTGGACGACGAGAAGTACATGGTGGTCGTGACCGACACCATGCACCGCCACGCCGAGACGTGGATGCGCCACCATATCCCCCGGGACGCCCACGCCTTCGTCACCGACGTCACATCCGGCTTCGGCCAGATCAACATCCAGGGCCCACGCTCCCGGGAGCTCATGCAGCGCCTCACCGAAGCGGACATGTCCAACGAGGCGTTCCCCTTCCGCACAGCCCGGGAGATCGAGATCGGGTATGCTCGGCTCCTGTGCGTCCGCATCACGTACCTGGGCGAGCTGGGCTACGAGCTCTACGTGCCAGCGGAGCAGGCCACCCACGTGTACGACCGCATCGTGGAGGCCGGGAAAGTGCTGGATCTGCGCCACGCGGGCCTCAAGGCCCTGGCGAGCCTGCGCATGGAGAAGGGGTACCGGGACTACGGGCACGACATCGACAACACCGACGATCCCTACGAGGCGGGCCTGGGCTTCTTCGTGAGCCTCGACAAGCCCGGTGGCTTCATCGGCCGCGACGCCGTGGTGAAGAAGAAGGAGGCTGGGCCACCCCACCGGAGGCTGGTGCACGTGCTGGTGAAGGACCCGGAGCCCTTCCTCTTCCACGCCGAGATCGTCTACCGGAACGGCGAGCCCGTGGGCGACGTCCGAGCCGGCTCCTACGGACACACCCTGGGAGGGGCCGTGGGCCTGGGCATGGTGGAGGCCGGCGAGCCCGTGACGTCGGAGTACCTGGCCCAGGGTGCCTGGGAGGTGGACATCGCCGGCACGCGGTATCCGGCGGAGGTGTCGCTCAGGGCGATGTACGACCCCAGGTCGGAGCGGGTGCGGAGCTAGGGAGGGCGAAGTCCCGCTGGCCCGTCGTCCCACGATCGTTGACTAATCGCCCCCAAATAAGGAGACTTCCGGCCTCGCGCCTGTAGCTCAATTGGATAGAGCATCAGACTTCGGATCTGAGGGTTGGGGGTTCGAGTCCCTCCGGGCGCGCTGTAGGCTGATCAGGTCGAGGCCCGCGCGACACCCCTCCTGCATGACAACAGCGGCGCGCCCGCAATCGCCCTCGGGCAGAGCGTGCTCGCCGGGCTCCGACCGGTAGGGCAGGCAAGGCCGACCTCCGCCTCTACTCGCACCGTGGCCTGGCTGACGTCCGCCAGTATCGCCCCGGCGAAGGGCCGGCGGGACCCCTAACAGCCTCACATCGGCTCGATCTCGCGAAACCAATTCCGGATGAGCACGAGATCGCCCGCGTCCAGCCCGGGATCGCGCCCGGGCACCTGCTTGATCATCATGAACCGCTGATCGTCGGGCGACAGGGAGTACCACCGCCGCGTCGTACCCTGGCTTATGGACCGGTAGGCCTCGCCATTGAACAGTCGTTGCCGGCTCTCGATCACGAATCGGGGCGAGGTGCTGACCTTCGCCGCAACCATCCAACCCTCTGCGTCGACGTAGAAGATCTCCTCACCGCTGTGCGACCAAAGTGGCTGTGCTCCTCCGCCGCTCGAGACGATCACCCGCTGTTCCTCCACGTCGGGGAAGGAGCGCACGTATACCTCGGTCCGTCCCGACAGACCCGACTGGTAGACCAGCCATTGCCCGTCGGGGGAGAGACTCGGAACCGCATCCGACGACTCGTTGGCGACGAGCCCGACCGCTTCACCATTCTCGCCGATCCTGGACGCGAAGAGGTCCAGCTCGCCCTCCGGCCCTGCGGCCGAATACACGATCCACTCCCCGGCAGGCCCCGCGGCCACCGTCCCGATGTGGGGTTTGCCCCTCGCGAGCACGTCGGGGTCGCCGATCCCGTCCGATCGCTGTCGGACCACGTCCCGACCTCCGTCCTCACGTTCGGTGGTGTACAGGATCGTCCGACTGTCGGGAGCCCAGCTCGGATATCGGCTCTCACCACGGGTGGTGAGCCGGTTCAGCGCTCCACTCTGCAAATCGTAGATCCAGATGAACAGACCGTCCGAGCGGGCCATCTCGACGGCCAGTGACTGGCCGTCGGGCGATACTTCGGCGGTGCGAAACGCCTCGATCCACGTCGTGTCCAGCGGCTCCTCGGACCCGTCCCGATTGACCCACGTGAGTGTCTGCAGGAACGCCTTCTGCACCGAAGGTCCCTCGACATAGACGACCGTGCCGTCGGGCGAGACCTGGGCGTCGGCGTACTGACGGGCCGTTCGGATGCCGTCCAGGACCGTGCGTGGCGGCCCCGTGAACTCCAGCAGGTCGAGGTCGAACGGGCGAAGAAAGGCGCGGCCGTTCCGTTCCACGTACAGCACCTGGCCCTCGCCATGGTACCACGCCGCCACCACGTCTTCGGCGAGGATTCGATCCTCCCCCTCCTCCAGGTCGACCACGCGAAGAGCGCTCCGGATACACTGGTCGTCACAGCTCACCCACAGCAGCCCTCGTCGGTCCGGAAGGGCCCGGATCGTCCCGGTGACGAGCTCGCCGGCGGGAGCGTCGAACAGGGTCTCGACAGGTCCTCCGGACTCGCTGACCGCCAGGATGTCGTAGCCCTGTCCGTTGAACGCGATCGTCTCTTCGTCCATCCAGGTGATGGCGTTCCAGGATCGAACCGCGTCTTCGGCCAGGGTCAGGGCCGTGCCTCCCTCGCGGGGGACCCTGCGGATCTCGCCGTCCGTGGCGAAGACGATCCACCGGCCATCGGGCGAGAATGCAGGGGCCTGCACCAGGGCAGGCGACTCCGCCCCCGCGATGGGGGTGGGTCGCGCCTGATCCCGGGCCTGGTACCAGAGGCGATTCGTGCCGCCGACCGTGTCGGCGAACACGATGGCGGACCCATCGGGGGCGATGGCCGTGCGGAGCGCGATGGAATTCCCGCGCAGGCTCTCCGTCCCGAGGGAGATGCGCGCTCGCTCCACGGGCATCGGAGCGGTAGCCCCACCCCCCAGCGCCGCCCGGAGCGTGACGACGACCGCAAGAGCGAGCGCGACCAGCGCCACGTTTCTCCAGCGACGCGCACGGGTGCGCTCGGTGGCCACCGTCGTCGACGCATCGCTCCCGTGACGGAAGTTCGGGTCGGCGAGGGCCTCGGCAAAGGCACCGGCCCCCACGAACCGGTCCGCTGGGAGCTTCTCGAGCGCCTTGCTCGTCGCGCCGTCCACGTTCAGCGGCACCGAGGCTCGCTCGACCCTGGCGGACGGCGTCTCCCCGGTGATGATCTTCGCCAGGACGGCCTGAGGCGTGGTTCCCTTGAACGGCGGCTCTCCCACCAGCATCTCGTGGAGGACGCAGCCCAGGGCGTAGATATCCGCGGCGGGCCCCACGGATTCGTCCCCCGTCGCCTGTTCGGGACTCATGTAGAAGGGCGTGCCGAGGCTGAGCCCCGTCTCGGTGAGCCGGCCGCCTCCGGCTGAGCCCACGGCGAGGGCGATCCCGAAATCCGCGACGACCGGCTTTCCGGCCTGGAGGAGGATATTTGCCGGCTTGATGTCGCGATGGATGACGCCCCGCTCGTGCGCGTATTGAAGAGCCTCGGCCACGTTCGTCGCGATACGCACCGCCTCGTCGATGGAAAGCTGCCTCTCCCGGTCGAGTCGCTCACGCAGACTCTCCCCCTCCACGTACGGCATGACGTAGAACAGGAATCCGTCGGCCTCGCCCGAGTCGTGGAGGGGCAGGACGTGAGGGTGCTGGAGACTGGCCGTCGTCTTGATCTCGGCCAGGAAGCGATCGGCCCCGACGATGACCGCCAGCTCGGGCCTAAGGACCTTGAGCGCCACCTTGCGCTCATGCCGAAGGTCATCCGCCAGATAGACGGTGGCCATGCCCCCCTCGCCGAGCTCACGCTCGATGCGGTAGCGGCCCTCGAGGGCGGCGTTGAGGCGGGTGGTGGGGTCGGGCATGGTCATACCGGGGCCGTGCTGCTCGTCACTTCTTCAGCCGCCGGCAGCACGACGACCACGGTGAGGCCGAGTCCGATGTTTCCGAGCACCCAGCCGAACCGCAGGAACATGATGAGGCCGAGGATCGTCAGGATGCTCGGCGTGTACACGCCCAGGAACGTGCCGAACTTCTGTGCCTGCGGCGGCGCGGTGGCGGTGCTCGTGGTCATGCTCCGGAGGGTGGTTCCGGGAGGCGGGCAGCGATGGGTGCGGTGGATCCGACGGGCACGTTACGGCACGCCGACGTGCCGCGGCAAGGTGGGGTCGCGGTGCGGTCCCTACTCCCTTCCGGCCTCGATTCCCTGGTCGAGGATCCTCAGCTGCCGCTCGTACTCGTACACGCGGCCCCGCCTTCTGCCCGTGACCTCTCTTCGCCGCCTCCGCGCTATTCCGACACCCCCGCGGGCCTCAGGTACCGGTCCAGCCATCCGAGCATCTCGTCCCACCAGATGAAGGCGTTCTGGGGCTTGAGGACCCAGTGCCCCTCGTCGGGGAAGTAGAGGAGACGCGCCGGCACGTCCTGACGGCGCAGCGCCGTGAAGGTGGCCAGCCCCTGGTCCAAGGGGACCCGGTAGTCCAGGGCGCCGTGGATCACCAGGGTTGGCGTCTTCCATGCGGCGACGTGGTTGGCGGGGTTCCACCGCTCGAACCCCTCCGGGTTGGCCCAGGGAGTCCCGCCGAACTCCCACTCCGGGAACCAGAGCTCCTCGGTGGCTCCGTACATGCTCGGGATGTCGAACAGGCCGTCGTGGTTGATGAGCGCCCGGAAGCGGTCGGTCTGGCCGTTGATCCAGTTGATCATGTATCCGCCGTACGACGCCCCCGCCGCGGCCACCCGGGTCCCGTCCAGGAAGGGATACGTGGCCAGTGCGTGGTCCAGCGCCGCCATGAGGTCCTCGTAGACCTTCCCTCCCCAGTCGCCGGTGATCTGATCCGTGAAGTCCTGCCCAAACCCGGTGCTCCCGCGGGGATTCACGGCGACCACGACGTATCCCGGCGCGGCGAACATGTTGGGGTTCCAGCGGTAGCTCCACGAGTCCGTCCAGGCGCCCTGGGGGCCGCCGTGGATCAGGAAGACCACGGGATACGTCCGCGCCGGGTCGAAGTCCGGCGGCTTCACGAGGAAGCCCTGGACCGGCGTTCCCCCCGCCCCCGTGGCCCAGAAGGTCTCGGCGGGCTGCAGCGCGAGGCCCGAGAGCAGGTCACGGTTCTGGTGCGTAAGCTGCCGGAGGACGGAACCGCCTGAGTCCAGGGCGAACAGATCCTCGGGCCGGTCGACGCCCTGCCGCGCCACCACCAGGGTCCCGCCGTCCGGCGACACCTGGAGGCCCCGGTCGAACACGCCCGATGTGACCCGCGCCGGCGCGCCCTCCCCGAATCGGCGCCCCACACGAAGGAGTCCACGCTCCGGTCCAGGTCCGGGGTGAGGCTCCGGGTCTCCCGGGTGCGGCGGTCGTAGAGGAGGAGCTGGGTCCGATCGGACTCGAAGCCCGGCCGCGTCATGCCCAGGTACGCCAGGTAGCGACCGTCCGGGGAATACTGGGGCGACGTGTCGTTGGCGTCGGACGGGGTCAGGAGCGTGGCCTCCCCACCCCCCGCCGGTACCAGCCAGATATCGTTGCCCGTGCCCACCATGCTCGGCACGTCGGTGTTGCGCACGAAGGCGACCTCCTCGCCGTCGGGGCTGATGTCGTAGTCCGCGAAGCCCCCGAGGGCGATGGGGGGAGCGTCGTAGGGGCCAGGGGTGAGATCCCGGACCGCGCCGTCGGCCACGTCGAGCACGAAGACGTGGCTGCGCCGGCCGTCTTCCCACTCGTCCCAGTGACGGTACTGGAGCTCGTCGAACACCAGGGCCTGGGAGCCCGCATCGGCGATCTCCCGGAGACGCGCCGCCGTGGCGTCACCCTCCGGGGTGACCGAGCTCACGAAGAGGATCCGCCGGCCGTCCCGTGACCAGACAGGGCCGGTGGCGCCCCCTGCCACGTCGGTGACGGGGCGGGCCTCCTCGCCCTCCGCCGAGGTCAGATACAGCTGGGGTCCGTTCCCGCCCCGGGTGGAGACGAACGCGATCTGCCGGGCGTCGGGCGACCATGCCGGGCTGCTGTTGGACCCGGCATCGGACGTGATGAGCGGCCGGGCTTCTCCGCCGGCGGTCGGAACGCTCCAGATCTCGGTCCGGGAGCGGAATTCGGTCAGGTCATAGGTGGTGACCGTATAGAGCACGGTCCGTCCGTCGGGGCTCAGGGCCGGACTCCCCACCCGGGCCATGGACCACAGGTCGCGGGCGGTGATGGGCTCCTGGGCCCGTGAGGCATGGCTGGCCGGAAGAAGGGAGAGGAGGACGACAGGGAAGACGCGAAGGGTGACAGGCGCGCGCATGGGAGTCCCGAGGTTGTGTCGTTTCAGGGTCGGGGGCAGGGCTACTGGGACGCTACCAAGGTGGGTGGGGTCGGGCAATACGGGACACCCGGCCCGTACCCAGGCCGCGGAGGGCTACCCACCTCCGCGCTGGCTAGGCCGTCCCGAAGCCTGTCAGGGCCCGTAGACGGTGAAGCCCTCCCGTACGGCTGCGGATGCCAGGCGCTCGTCGAAAGTCACCAACGTCCCGGACGCCGGGGTACCCGCCCACTCCATTGCCGCCGCGAGTTGGAGCGCGTCGACGGCTCTGAGCGGGTGGATGCGTAGGACGCGCACCGCCTGGGCCCGGAGCTGAT
>JBDHGI010000174.1:0-13533 GCA_039589955.1 Gemmatimonadota bacterium
AGCTCGTCGAGCTGAGCCCGCGTCAGGGGGGCGGCGGCGGACTGCTGTGCCGCTGCCGAGCCGGGGAGGGCCAGCTGAGTCAGCCCGAGCGCTCCCAACGCCAGGCCGATGCCGAGGAATGTCCTGTGGTATCTCATGCTCGTCTCCGTCGTCAGTCGTTGGACTCGCCCGCACCGAGGGCGGTGTACGCCATGGGCCGCACCGGTCGGAGGTGCTCGGCGAGGAACTCGTACATCTCGCGCCGCTGCTCCAGGGCGAGGTCGTTGTCCCGCCGGTCGAAGGAATGTCCGCCGGGCGCGTCCTCATAGATGCGGTACCGGAATCCCTCCTTCCCGTCGGCCTTGAGGGCCTGGATGAGGCGCTCGACCTCCAGCACGTTCACGTCCCCGTCGTTCGTGTTCGTCGTGATCATGAGCGGCGTGCCCTGATACTGGGCGGTGTTCCACGACGGCGAGCGCTTGCGGAGCTCGGGGATCGCCGCCCGGTCCGCGATGCCGATGTGGTAGTCCACCCAGTACTGTTCCCTGTAGCCCTGCCCCGTATAGCCCATCCGGGAGACCAGGTCGCTCACCGGCACGCCCGCATAGGCGACGGCGTACGTGTCGGGGAAGCGGAAGATGTTGAAGAGGGCATGCAGCCCGCCGTGGCTCCAACCCACCACGGCCACGCGCTCCTCGTTCAGGAAGGGGTACGTGCGAAGCGCGAACTGGCCGGCGTTGTAGCTGTCCAGGACCTCGGTATCGCCGTAGTCGATCTGCCGGTACCAGCTCCGGCCGTACCCGGTGCTCCCCCGGTACTCGGGCGCGATGATCGTGTAGCCCTGCTGGAGCATCTCGCGCATCACGTTCGCCGTGCCGCTGGAGTGGTTGGAGTGCACGCCTCCGTGGACCAGCACGATCAACGGATGCCGCGCGCTCCGGTCGAGATCGTGGGGTATGAAGACGTACGCGGGCACCGTCAGCGAATCCCCGTCCTCGTGTACGACATGAGGATACTCGAGGCTGCCATCGGACTCGGGCCACCGGGGCGGCCCGCTCTTGAAGGTGACCATCTGGACCTCCGCGACGTCCGAGAGGCGGACGAAGAACATCAGGTCGTCGATCTTGCGCCTGAGGACATCGTGCTCATGTCTCTGGCGCTCGACGAAGTCCTCGAGCTCCTCGACGATCTCCGCCAGATCGGCGGCGGTGGCGATCTCCGAGGCCCGGGCGATGTCCCGGGACTGCTGCTGCGCCTCCAGTCCGGGTGCGGTGAAGCCGGAGGTCAGGGTGGCGCTTGCGAGGGCCACCGCGAGGGTCGGACCCGCATACCTTCTCATGGTTGCTGCTCCTTATAAGGGATTGCCTGGGGACGACGATAGGTCGCCGCACGGAGCCCGGCGAGCCCCGGCGGGCGCCATCGTCCTCGCCGCGCTCCGTATGGCGGAAAGGCTCGGTCCCGGACGAACGGTCGTCACCCTGCTGTCTGGCAGATCTGCCAGTATACCCATGCTCAGATCACCCGCCACCACGGCGCCGCCAGAATCCGACGGCCCAACCACTCCACCTGATCTCCCCCGTGGAGGACGAGGCAACCTCGGACCGAGTCCCCGTACTCGTCGCGGAATGTCCTCAGGTGTTTGGTGTCAGATGCTCGCGGGCGCATCGTAGCCTTGACCTCGACACCGAGAAGAGCGGAGCCCCGTTCGACCACGAGATCCACCTCCTCACCTGTGGCTGTCCTCCAGTAGAAGAGTCCCGGGCGGTCCGATACATTCCCCTCGCGCCATGCAATCAGGTCTGACAGAACGAGATTCTCCAGGTGGGCGCCGGTGGGGCTCTCGATCCCCGCAAGCCTCAGGGCGAGCCCAGTATCGGACCAGTAGGCCTTCGGTGTCTTGATCAGCCGCTTGGTGCGATTGACGGCGTATGCCGGAAGGGTGACCAGCTGGTAGGACGCCTCCAGCAGATTGAGCCAGCGTCGCACCGTAGGTTGAGGCAGCTGGACATCGCGCCCCAACTCCGTCTGGTTCACGAGTTGCCCCAGCCGGAGGCAGGCCGCACCCATGAGCCGACGGAAGTCGACGAGGTTGTCGATGGAGGACAAGTCCTGGAGGTCGCGCTCCAGGTACGTACGGATGTACCCATCGAACCAGATGCCGCGATCTGCGGGGTCGGAGTATTCGACGGCGGGAACCGGGTACCCTCCCTCCGCCGCGAACGTGCGCCATTCTGCCGGTTCCGCATCAGTTGCAGTCAGGATCTCGGGCCAATCCTCACAAGGATTGTCCAGCAAATCCGACCACAAGCCGGCACGGCCGTGACCCAATCGCTCCCGGCGCGTCATCGGCCACAGGGAAAGGTATGTGGCGCGACCCGCCAGGGACTCGGAGACGGACTTCATGAGCAGGAGGTTCGCGGAGCCCGTGAGGATGTAGCGCCCGGGCCGGCGCTCCCGATCCACTGAGCGCTTTACGTCGAGGAGTAGACCCGGCACCCTCTGGACCTCGTCGAGCACCATGGGCCCGGGCCGCCCCACCAATTCGTCCGGGGTCCGCTCCGCCAGTGCCCGCACGTCGAGATCGTCCAGCGTATGGTATGCCCGGCGCCCGGGCAGCAGATCCCTGACAAGGGTGCTCTTGCCCGTTTGCCGAGCACCCGTGACGACCACGACCGGCATCGCGCGGCCGACACGCTGGACCGTGTCGGTGAGAAGTCGGGGGAGGTTACGATCCGCCATGACAAGGATGATAATCATTCATGTCATGGATGACTAGTGCACGTCGTCGGACGGGTCATGGGGGCCGCGTGCGGGCGTATGTTTCCGGCGAGTGCTCCCTGTCAAACACCCTGGCTGAAGAGTCCGATGAGCGCTTTCCTGTTCTGTGCGACGCTGCTCGCCGTGCCCGTCGCCCCGGCCGATGCCCGGTCCACCCCCTCCGAACTCCAACGTCAGGTCATGGAGGCTGAACGGGCCTTCGCCAAGTCGATGGCTGACCGGGATCTCGAGGCCTTCGCCCAGCACCTGTCCGAGGAAGCCGTGTTCTTCGGTCAGCGTATGCTGCGCGGCAACGCGGAGGTCGTGGAGGGCTGGCGCCCCTTCTTCGAGGGACCCGACGCGCCGTTCTCGTGGGAGCCCGAGCAGGTGGAGGTGCTCCCCTCGGGGACGCTCGCTCACAGCTCCGGACCCGTTTTCGACCCGGAAGGCACCCGCGTCGCCACGTTCAACTCGATCTGGCGGCTGGAGAGCGACGGGCGTTGGCGTGTGATCTTCGACAAGGGGTGCTCCTGCCCGGGCGGCTGAGCAAGTCTGCGAAACCCGCCGCATGAGCCCCGCGTAGGGCACACGGTCCATCGGGTGCTCTCCAGACAGGCGGGGTGATGACGGGGATGCTCAAGTATTCGCGCTACGCGGCGCGCATGCTGCTCAGGAACCCGGGGCTCTCCGGAATCTCGGTGGTGGCGCTGGGGCTCGGGATCGGCCTGACTGCCGTGATGTTCAGCATCGTCTATGGCGCCCTCATGCGCGGCCTTCCGTACGAGGACGGCGAACACATCGTGGCCCTTTCGAGGTCCAACCCATCCCAGAACATCCAGCAGATGGGCGTGCCGATCCACGACTTCGTGGATTGGCGCGGGCAATTGAGCGCGTTCGAGGACATCGCCGGCTTCTACGAGGGCACGGTCAACCTCCGCGGCCCGGAGCGAGTGGAGCGCTTCGACGGCGCCTTCACCACCGCGAGCACCTTCCCGCTGCTGGGTGTTCAGGCCGTCGTGGGCCGGACCTTCCGCGAGGAGGAGACCCGGCCGGGCGCCTCCATGACGGTCATCCTGGGCCACCACGTGTGGACGGAGCGGTTCGACGCCGATCCCGGTGCCGTCGGCAGCACGGTGACCGTCAACGGCGAGCCGGCTGAGATCATCGGCGTCATGCCGGAGGGCTTCCGCTTCCCCGTCCTGCAGGACGTCTGGGTCCCGCTGCGGCTGGATCCGCTGGAGCTCGAGCGTGGCGGGGGAACCTGGCTCAGCGTGATGGGCAAGCTGCGGCCCGACGCCACCGCGGACCAGGCGATGGTCGAGCTCAACGGCATCGCCCAACGCCTCGCCACGGAGTATCCGGAGACGAACGAGGGGATCGTGGCCACGATCCGGCCGTTCACCGAGAGCTACATCGGGGACGAAGCGGCAGGGCTCCTGTACACGATGCTCGCCGCGGTCTCGCTCGTGCTTCTCATCGCGTGCACGAATGTCGCCAACCTGCTCTTGGCGCGGGCGGCGATCCGCATCAAGGAGGTCGGGATCCGCACCGCGCTGGGTGCGAACCGCATCCGCGTCATCATGCAGATGATCGCCGACGCGGTCGCCATCGCACTGGTGGGGGGCGTGCTGGGTGCGGCGGTAGCGTGGATCGGCATCGACCTGTTCACGCGAGCCATCGAGGGGACGGAGCCTCCGTACTGGCTCGTGTTCAAGCTGGACGGACCGATCCTGCTCTTCATCCTGGGCGCCTCGGTCCTGGCGGCCGCGGTCTCGGGCGCGATTCCGGCCTGGAAGGCGACGTCCGGGGACGTGACCTCCGTCCTGAAGGATGAGTCGAGGGGCTCCTCCAGCCTGCGCATCGGGCGACTCAGCCGGTGGCTCGTCGTCGGTGAGATCGCCATGTCCGTCGGGCTCCTGGTCGCCGCCGGTCTGATGACGAAGAGCATCACCACGCTTCGCGACTTCGACTACGGCTTCGATCCGGGGGCGGTCTTCCACGCACGGGTCGGGCTCTTCGAGACGGACTTCCCGGACGAGGAGGCCAGACGGCAGTTCTTCTACGAGGTCCGCCGGCGCATGAGCGAGATCCCCGGCGTGGCCGCGGCCTCCCTGGGGAGCAGCATCGCCGGGGGTGGGACGGGCACCTCCTGGTTCGCGGTGGACGGAGAGGTCTATCAGGAGGAGACCGACTACCCGTCGGAGCGCGTCGCGACCGTCGCGCCCGGCTACTTCGCAGCCTTCGGGGCCAGCGTGGTCCTCGGCCGCGACTTCGACGACGCCGACGACGCGGACGGCCTTCCGGTCGTGATCGTCAACGAGGCGTTCGCGCGCCGCTACCTGGGTCCGGGCACACCTTTGGGTCGCCAGATCCGGATGGGTCGCGCCGACTCCGAGGAGCCGTGGCGAACCGTGATCGGCGTGGTCCCCGACCTCTACATGCAGAGCATCGGAAACAACGAAGACGGCCACGAGGGCTACTACCTCCCGCTCGCCCAGTCCGACCTGCGCTTCGCCAGCCTCGTCGCGCGCGGCCCTGTCGATCCACTCTCCATCAGCGGTGACGTGCGGCAGGCGGTGGCGTCGGTGCATGCCGACACGCCCTTGTACTGGGTGGACACGGTCGAGGGCCGGCTCGAGCAGCAGACCTGGTTCTACAACGTCTTCGGCGTGCTCTTCATGGTCTTCGGCGGGGTCGCGCTCTTCCTGGCCTCGGTGGGCCTCTACGGCGTGATGGCGTTCAGCGTGAGCCGGCGCACGGCCGAGGTGGGCATCCGAATGGCGCTCGGCGCCGAGGGCGGCCAGGTGCTGAGCATGATCTTTCGGCAGGGGATGACCCAGATCGGCCTGGGTGTGGTGCTCGGGCTGGGGTTGGCCGCACTGCTCGCGCGCGCCCTCGTCGAGCTGCTCTTCAACGTGAGCCCTGGGGATCCGACGGTCTTCGGGACCATCGTGGCCCTCCTCGTCACCACGGGTGCCCTCGCCTCGCTGATCCCCGCGTTTCGGGCGACCCGGGTGGACCCGGTGGAGGCGCTGCGGTACGAGTAGCGGGCGCGGCCTGAGCCGCCGCGCCTACGTGTGCCGCTGGAGCCCGAGCTCGCGACCGAGGACCTGCGAGACGAAACCGTCGCCTGCCTCGTCGGCGACGAGCTTTCGGACGCGCTCCTTCGTCTGCTCGGTGCGACCGAGCGCCTCGGCCGCCCCCTTCACTGCGGCGTAGGCTCGGTGGACGTCGGCCCCGGTGATCTCGTAGCCGTACCCCCGGGCCATCCAATGGAGAGCGGCGCAGCCCGCCTCCAGGGCGAACTCGGGGTATTGGGCCATGCGGTCTCGCGCGGCCCGCGTGAGGGTGCGGGGATCGCAAGGCGAGGCCCACGCGAGCTCGACGGCCACGTCGTGCAGCCCCAGCTCCTTGGCGGAAGCGAACCACTTGCCTTCCTCACCGGGCGTCTCCCTGACCAGGTCGGCGAGGATCTCGGCGGGCTCCTTGTTGGGGTAGCGCTTCGCCACGGCACGGAACGTCGCCAGATACGTCCCGCGTCTCGCGCGGAGTCCGTAGCGCATGTACGCCTCCTCAACGAGGCCGGACGACAGCAGGATCTCCTCGCACAGGCCATCGACGTCCGCATCGCTCGTCCACGGGCCCCGGGAGGCCTCGGCGAGGCGGATCGCCTCAGCCTTCCTCCCCATGGCTCCCAGGGCCTTCACCGCCCAGCGCTTGTAGGACCAGAAGGTCTCGGTCTTCAGCACATCGACGAGCTCCTCGTAGCGCTCGGCACGATAGAGGGCGCTCAGGCAGGCGGCGGTGCCGTGGAAGTGGCCCCGCACGCTCCGGTCGGGACTCAGCGCCATCCGCGTGATGTGGACAAGCCTATCGGCCCACGCGGAGGCGACCTCCTTCGACGCGCAGAGCTCGCCCCAGCGCTCGGCCAGCAGCTCGATGTAAGGGATCTCGTCATTCGCGTGGGCCTCCCAGAGGCGCTCGAGCCACCCCTTCCGCACCTCCATCTCAGCCGGAGCGCCGGCGATGATCGGCACGAGATCCTCGATGGCGCGGTTCACGGCGGCGCCGATGGCGCCCGACGAGCTGTCCACCTGTTCCAGGGCCCCGGAGACCCGCTCGAGGAAGAGCACCGCCCCCTCGGCGGCGAGCACGGGGTCGCGGCGTGCGACCCTCTTGACCTCGCTCACGGCTTCCTTGACCCGCTGGACCGCCGGCCGCGATCTCCAGCCGAACGCCCGGCGGCGAAAGCGCGCCTTGAACTCCCACCGGTGCGCGCCGCCGGCTCCCCTGCCCTTGTTGCTCATTGCGTGCCCAAGTGTCGGTCGAGCTCGGCCCTCAGAGCGGTGAAGCGTCGGTGCTTGGCTCGGATGTCGCTCACCCAGCTGCGCGCGTCAGGCGACGGATCACACGCCAGACACGCCGCAACGAGGGACGCGGCGTGCCCGTAGTGGCGGCGGCGCTTGTGTTCCGTGACGCCGGCGATGCGCTTCTCCGCCGCCGCGCGCATCGCTGCAAGCACGACGCTGCGGAGAGCGCGATCCCGGATGGGCTCGAGACCTGCCTGGTGGACGATGTCCGCGATCCGGGCCGAGGCGATGCGAGGCGCGTCGGGGACGGTGGTCAGGAGCTCTATCTCGTCCGCGTCGGGGTAGCCCGCGAACACCGCGAGGGGCTTCGAGGACCCCCCGTCGCCCTCCAGGAGGTTCCGGAACAGGGGGAAGAGCACGCGTCCCGGATGCTCGGGATCGGACCAGCCAAGCCCCGGAGCCGCCGGCAGCAGCTTCGCCGCCGACTCGAGCTCATTGTCGAGCACGAGCAAGAACGCGCGTTGGCGGTACGCCCGTTTCGGACAGGCCTTCAGCGCCTCACGCACGCGCTTGCGGAGCACTGCCTTGCTTCCCGCCGACCCCAGCCAACGGCGCAGGCGTAGCATGCTCGGCGTTCCGCGCCACGCGCGCTCGAACCACGGCGACAGGTTCCGCCTGCCGAGCTCCTGCGCCGCCAGCGCGGCCCCGTCGAGAAACTCGCCCCGGGCGGAGGCGTTGTCGGCGGCAATGGAGGCGGCCTCCTCGAACGCGGGGAGGGCAGCCTTCCAGTTCCGTGCGTCCACCAGAGCATCACACCAGGCACGAAGGTCCTCGACCCGCCCGCTGGAGCGCGCGAGCTTCGCCAATCCCTCGGCGCCCTCCACGCGCTGCGTGACCTCCCGCAACCACTTGTCCGCGACGCCGTCCCAGGAGTCGCGAGGCCCGCCCCTGGCCTCTTGGGCCACAAGCGCACGCCACTTCCCGAGGAAGTCGTCCAGGCCGGGGAGGGGCTCCACGGCGACCGCCTCCATCCTCCGAATCGGCTCGAAGAAGCAGGTCACGTCACCCATCTCGCCGATAGCGGTCCGGACCGCCCCGGCTCGCTCCCCCGGGTGGGCGGTCATATACGTGGCCACCATGTACTGCGCCGCACACTCGGCGGCATCGACGCCAAGGACCTCGTCCACGAGCTCGTGCTGGCCCAGGTCGACGTCCGCCTCGGCGATGGGTGGCAGGAGTGCGCCGAAAATCTCCTGCGCGGCGGCGTAGTGCTTCCCGAGGAAAGCGGCGACGCCCCGTCGGAGGTACTCGTCCACGTCGGAGGGATCCGCGTAGCCGACACGCCTGGCCGCCCTGACAAAGGAGAGGACCTCGGCGACGTCCTGGTCCCGGACCGCCGCAGGCGCCCAGCCGGAGTCGCCGCGGGCGGCGCGGCCGATCAGCGAGGTCACGACCCGGGCGTGGGCGCGGTCGTCGAGCTCGAGGAGGACCTCGCGAACGGCCTCGCGAAGGTCCTCGGCATCCATCGCCTCGAGCGCGGTGCGGAGATCGTCTCGCGGGGGCGGGGAACTGCTCTCTCCCGATCGTCTCATCACAGGGCCTCGCCGTCGTCCGGAGCCATGAGGTCAGAAGATAAGAATGTCGCAGCGGCCTCGCCCCGGCTCGGTTGAGGACGGAGCGTCAGCGAAGGTCCAGCTCGAACCCGCCGTATCGGCCCATCCGCCGCAGCACCGCGGTCGACGCCTCGACTTCCCCGCGATCCACCCGGGAGAGGTCCAGTCGGTAGCCGCCGACGGTGGTCTCGATGTTCACCTGGGAACCATCCACGACGATGCTCAGTAGCAACTCGTCCTCGGCGTCCGGATGCAACTCGTGCGAAACCTGAACTCCTCGCTCCTCCGGCCGCAGGAATCCCTCGTACTTGGGAGTCCGGAGCAGGATCAGGCTGGCGATCTCCCCGGGCTCCTCGAGGTCGACCGCGTACGCCACGATCAGGTCGTCGCCATCGTCCGTGGTGATGAACGAGACGAGCTCACGACCCTCGGGGGTCAACGCCGCGGAACTCCGCACCAGGGGGCCCGAGCTCTCCTCCGATTCGGGGGATTCCGAGAACCCTTCCTGATGAAGGAAGATGGGATCAGCGTTCTTCTTCGCCGCCTTCTCCGCCGCGCTCCATTTCCGCTTCCGTCTTCCCATGGCGCTTCCCGATCCGTCGTTGTCTCCATCACAATGCATGCGTGCGAGGACGCGTGGGCCCCACCGGAGGATACGCGAGCAGGGTGCCGCGTCGGGGCACCCGCCGACACCATTGCAGACCCTGGTCCGGACTGCTCCGCCGGTCATGAAGGACCGGTCGCTCGCGGACCCGGATCCTTGAAGTACCTCTGGAGCTTTGCTGCTCGATCATCGTCGGCGTGGGCTCTCAAATAGGCCAGCGCCTCTTCGGCCGCCACCCGGGGAGGAATCGTGCCTTCATCTTTTCCATCCATGGAAGCCTCCGCGATCCAGACACAGGACGGCACCCATCACGTAACCGTCCTTGAGGTCCTTGGCGCGAGAGTCGTTTCGCGGTGCGCTGGGCGAACAAGGGCAGCACTCGGCTCTCGAAGCGGTCCTCCTAGCCCCGCACCCGAGGTCGCCTGACGGTGACCGTGCCCGAGCTCATGGTCAGCCGTCTCGGCTTCCCATAGCCATTGCGATATCCAGGCATCGGGTCCACTGCGGCTCTCCGCTCCGACTTCGCCCGGCCCAGCACCTCCGTGACTTCCTCCTCCAGGATCTGTTGGATGAACGCCTCGGCGCGCTCCCGAACCATCCGCTCCAGGTCCTCCCACATCGGCCCTGTGGACTCCCGCTCCGGTCTCGCGATATCCTTCCGCATGAGGCGACGTTCCTTTCCCCCGGGCGCCTACCCGGGATTCGCTGGTTAATGTTCAGCGGAAAGGTACGTCGCCTCTCCTTTTACACACCTTCTGATCCTACCTCTCACCATGACAGGAAAGGTGTATGATGCTACAGCGCTTCGTCTCTGCCGCTGCAGTGGCGTCTATTGCTCACGTCGGTGTGGTGCATGGTACCCGCTGCTTGGGGCTTGTGGGCGGTGCTCGTCCCTGGCAACTGGTTCCCAGAACGCCTGCCACTTTGGGGAGGCATCCTCGGCTTGGTCGCGGGGACCCTGGTGGTGCTCGTATTGGATGTGCCGGCGAGATTCATCGGGGAAACACTCCCGATCTGGATCCAGGGTGCGTACATTCTGCTCGCGGCGGGAGCGTATTATCTGCTGTGGTTCCTGGTGCGCCGTACGCATCGAGCTTTGATCGCATCGTCCACCGTCGCGTGAGGTAGACATGACTTCGCGCCTCACCGCTTCGGTCGCTGATTCGCGTCGCCCGGCGACCTGCCGATGAAGATCGCGCTTCTGACGCTCGGCACACGCGGCGATACTCAACCCTTCATCGCGCTGGGCAAGGCGCTGCAGGCGCGTGGACACGACGTCGTCTTGGGCGCACCTGAGAACTTCCAGAAATGGGTCGAGGGCCACGGTCTCGTCTATCACTCAATCGGCGTAGACATGCGGTCGTTCGTCCAGTCGCTCGAGGCGCGTAGGGTCATGGCCGGCAACGTATTCGCCATGGCGCGAATGTGGCACGACACCATAGTGCCGCTGACGCGGGCCTCCCTTGACGCGATCTGGGAGACCTCGCGTGATGCTGATGTCATCGTCTACCATCCCAAGACTGCCGGCGGTGCGGATGTAGCCGAGGCGACCGGGTCAATGCTATTCCACGCAGCTCCCTTCCCCATTTTTCCTACGAGGTCGTTCCCCCTTTTCGTCTTTCCTGGAACGTACGGTCCGTGGCTGAATCGGCTCACCTACAAGGTCCTGCTCGGCCCCCGCTTGCTTCTGCTTTCGACCGTAAACCGCTGGCGCAGGGAAGTCTTGGGGCTCGCTAGGTCTTCGTTGTCTGGCGCCGTCTACCGCGCCCACGGTTCGGGGCAGCTGTGCGCGGTTTCACCGACCGTGGTGCCTCGCTATCCTGCCGACGACTCCGAGAACATCCAGACCACTGGGTATTGGTTTCTCGACGAGGGCCGTGATTGGCAACCGGACTCCGCACTCTCGGAGTTCCTCGAGGGCGGCGATCCTCCCGTCTATATCGGTTTCGGATCCATGACGACCAGTGACCCTGTCCGGCTGGCAACGACTATCGTTGACGGCGTGCGTAAAGCCGGGGTGCGCGCCATCCTGGCAACCGGCTGGGGCGCGATGGGCGAGATCGCTTTCCCCGAAACCGTGCATCTCATCGGCGGTGCGCCCCATGATGCCCTCTTCAAACACGTCTCGGCGGTCGTGCATCATGGCGGTGCCGGCACGACTGCGGCCGGTCTGCGGGCTGGACTACCGTCCTTGATCTGCCCCCTGACTGTCGATCAGCCGTTCTGGGGCCGACGGGTTCATGCCCTGAGATGTGGACCCAAGCCACAGCCGTTGAAGCGCCTCCGAGCGGAGCGGTTTGCGAAAGGACTGGTGGAGTTGACCAAGACGGAGACGTACCGAGTTCGAGCGACGCAGGTCCGTGAGGCCCTCGCCGGAGAGAACGGCACCGCCCGGGCTGTGGAGATCATAGAGTCCACTGGGAAGCGTTGACACCGATCGACATCGAGTCCGGAGCCTTTGTTGGAAAGCGGTGCCTTATTGGAGGGCGGGATTCACGGCGACCTACTCCGCTTCGCCCCCACCTACTCGTATGGCTCGAACTCATGCGTGTCGTTGTTCAGCAACCCGAGGAGCCGAGGGTGGACGAAGAGCTTCTCCCGACCGGTGGTACGCTCGCGGAGTACTCCGATGGAGGCGAGCGCCTTCAGATACCTCGAGGCTGCCTGGCGCCCGACGACGCCCGCCTTGACGACATCCGAAATGCGGCAGTATGGCTGCTCGAAGATGATGTTCACCAATTCACGACTGTAGATCTTCGGCAGCCGCGACCGGACCACCGCGGCGGTGTGATCCGCCAGGCGACGGATGGCGGCGATCTTGCCGGTGGTCCAGATCGCGGTCTCTTCCACACCCTGAAGCATGTAGATGAGCCAGGGGTCCCAAGCCTCAGACCGGGTGACCTCCAGGAGGAGCCCGTAGTAGTCGGACTTGTTGGTGATGATGAATCGGCTGAGGTAGAGAATCGGAAGCGTCAGGAGGCCCTGTTCGACCAGGAACAGGCTATTGAGGACGCGCCCGGTCCGGCCGTTGCCGTCTGTGAACGGGTGGATGGCCTCGAACTGATAGTGCGCCGCCGCCATGCGAACGAGGGGGTCGATTTCCTCGCGCGTGTGAAGGAAGGTCTCCCAGTTTCCCAGGAGCATCCTGATCCTGGATTCGCTCACCGGCGGTGTGTAGATGACCTCGCCCGTGGCAGCATTCGCCAGGGCGGTGCCTGGAACGCGGCGCACACGCATGCTCACGCCCGTGATCCTGGTGCATACAGCCTCGGCCGTGCTCGTGCTGAGCGGTCGGGAATCGAGGCTATGGAAGCCCTCCAGCAAGGCCTGGCGATTGCGTAGCGCCTCCTTGGTCGCCGGGTCCGCAGCACTATCAGCCGAAAGATGCTGAAAGAGGGCGTCTGCCGTCGTGACGACGTTCTCGATCTCGGAACTGGCACGTGCCTCGAGGACAGGCAGCGTATTGACCAGCATCGCAGGGTTCGGAATCAGCTCCGCGGCCTGCTTCAGTTCCCCGAGGGCCGCCCTGGCTGGAAGGCACGCCTTCAGCACCGCCTTGGTCTCGATGTCAGCACCGGGCGGGAGCATGGCCAGTCCATCGTGCGGCCGATCCGGTCGCCAACCCTCACCCATCATATGGCTCCAAAATGAGATTCTTGCGACACGTCCAGACGTTATGGCCCCAGCGACGACACGTCAAGGAAATGTGTCGCTCTTTTCGCATTTCGGCGACACGTGCCGGTCGGCACGTACGCAGGGAAACGAACATCCGGCGTCGAGACCACCGACTTGAGCGTGTACGGAGCGATCGTCACTCCGCTGTGGCTCGCTGGGTTGCTCGCGACGATCATCCCTGCCTTCTCGGCCACCCGTGCGGACCCGTTGGAAGCCATGCGTACCTAGGGGCGGGGCTTGGGCCACCAAGTGATCATCGACAAGTATCGAGCGTGGGCTAAGGACTTCAGAGGCACCACACTAGAGCTCGAGCTCGCGACCGAGGATCTGCGAGACGAAACCGTCGCCTGCCTCGCCGGCGACGAGCTTTCGGACGCGCTCCTTCGTCTCCCCGGCGCGGTCGAGCGCCTCGGCCGCCCTCGCTCATCAGGCCCGGGAAACAGGAAGGAGAACGTGAGGAACGCGAAGGGCTCCCGCGCCATGGGGAATGAGGCCTTCACGTCGTTCACGCTGGCGCCTCAGGGCTTCACGTCCTTCACGGTTGGACCGCACCTTGAACGGGAGGCGCGTGAGGGGATTAAGCCGACGGTCCTTC
>JBDHGI010000175.1:0-9284 GCA_039589955.1 Gemmatimonadota bacterium
GGTAGACCGTGGCCATCCCCCCGCTACCGATCTCACGCTCGATGGTGTAGCGGTCGGCCAATGCTCCGGTCAGGCGTTCCTGGTCCACCATGACGGAAGTCCCGGCACGGGAGTGCTGATCGTCCCTGGGCAGCCGGCCAAGTCAAAGATCGCCAGACGATGGATGGCCAGGCAAGGACGACCCTACTCGAGCCCCAGCACGGCTCCCGATACCTCCTTAGCTCAACGCTCGCACCCGCTCCCTGGCCAGCGTCACGTAGTGCTGGAGATGCGGGTCGGCCCCTCCCCACGCCTCGATGAACCTACGGTAAAGGGTCAAGGCTTCGGCTGGCCGCCCGAGGCTTTCCTCCAGCTGGGCCCGGCGGAGGTATAGATAGGGCTTATAGAGGAGGTTTTCCGTCCCATTGCCCCATGCAAAACCGGTGAACCACCCCAGAGATTCCTCCCGGCGACCGGTCTGTTGCAGAAGGTCGGCCCGAAGGTACCGGCCTACCGGCCTTTCGCCCAGGAGGTCGACGTAGTCGTAGAAATGGCAGACGTCTAGATCTACCTCCTCGACAAGGGAGAGGGCCTCGTCGGGGTCCCCCTCAGCCACAGCGGCCAGAGTCAGGAGCTCCTGGGCCAGGTCCTGCCCAAGGTGGCTACACGACGTGTCCGGCACCGAGCTCTGGAGCTGTCGGGCACGCTCTCGGGCCTCACCTGCCTCTCCCAGGCGGCCGGCCAGAAGGCCCAGCAGGTAGGACTTGAGGTGCGGCCTCAGAGCGGGCGAAGGCTGGAGCTCATTGTTCCCTCGGTCAACGGCCCTCCACCCGGGATCGGTCTCAAAGCTCCCATCCCATGCCTCCACTTCGCCTTTCACCTCGAGCAGAATCGAATCGGGCAATTCCAGAAACGGGAGGGCCGCCAGCAGGCCCTTGAAGGCCGTGGCCCGTCCGGGATCCAGGCGAGACGCACGGTCCAGGTTGTCGACGGCGGATCGCCACTGGCCCCGGCCGGCGAAGCCCTGGGCCAGCAAAAGGAAGCCACCGACTCGTGTGCCTTCTGGTCGGGTCAGCGGGTCCGTGAGGAGGACCGCGACATCGGCGTTCCACCAGTTGTCCACGGAGAGGTCGGCGATGGCACGGGAGCTCAGGCTCCTCAAGCTATGGATGACCGAGTCCCGCTCAGAACCCCTGCTGTCCCTCAGTGAAGGCGTCGCCTCAGCCAGGATTCGTTGATCGAGATCCGGTTCCAGCCCGAGGATGACCTCGGCAAGGGAATCGTGCTCCTCAAAACGCTCCTCGAAGTTGGCCACCCATTTGAGGAAGAAGAGACTGAGCGGGTGGTCCGGCTGCATCTCCAACGCCCGTTCCAGCGGGGCCCGGGCCTCACTCGGCGATCCTCCACGTCGCCAGGCGGACCAAAGCAGGCCGGAGCCCAGGGTATGCCAGGCCCAGGTGTAATCGGGATACCGGTCCGCCAGCTCCTGGCTCGCCCGTGTCCCAAGCCCCACGTCGGTGAAGAAGGCCCGACCGCCCTCCAGCAAGAGGCTGTCCCGACGGGGCAGGCGCGAGGAATACCGAAGGGCGTCTTCCAGGGCCTCCCGTCCATAGCTCCCCCGGAAGAGTCCTCTTACCAGGGCCCGTCCAAACCAGGCCAGAGCGAAGGTGGAGTCCTCATCGATGGCCCGGTTGAAGGCGGCGAGGGCAGGGTTGACCGCGTACTCGCGGAGGAGCCGTTCGCCCTCTAAGTAGGCTTGAAGGGCCTCCCAGCTGACATAGGGTATCTGGGCATCGCTGATTCTGAGATGGTCGGCCTCGTTGAGGTATTCGTTGAACAACTCCCTTGCGACACGGGAGGCGATGGCTCCCAGTTCCGGCCAGGGCCCCTCGTCGAATGCTTCAGCGACTGGTTCCTCAACGGCGCCCGTTCGATAGAGCGTCGAAGCAAGGCTCGCCGAGTCTCCCATGTCACGGATGCGACTCAGGACAAAGAGCCCCGCGCCCAGGCGCTCAGCCAGAGCCCTGCCCTCCTCCGTGCCCACGATCTCATAGCCGCCTGATCTCAGTCGCGACCCAAGCTGGTTGGGATCCAGCCCTTCCAGGACCCCCAGGCCGTGCAACAGACGGTAGAGGAGGTCCGATACCCACTCGTCGTAGTGCTCGAGGGAATCAGCACCGATGACTCTGGCCGGGAAGAAGGCCACCCGGGTCTCGGACAGGGGGTTCACGGGTGCAGGGCCTGGGCGCTGAGCCACGCCACCTTCCCGAACGCCTGGGGCCGGTCCCGACGGATCGCCGATGAGTAGGATCATCAAGGCGATTGCCGTGACAGCGACCACCACCGCTGCGCTCAACAGGGCCGTCGGGTTCTTCGCCAGGATCCGGAAGACGGCCCAAGCGCCTCCTACCGGAGCCCAGGCGGGTGTGCTCAGCGCCGCCGAAAACTCCGCTGTCGTGCCGAATCGGTCCGCCGGCGTCTTGGACAGCGCCCGCAACAGTGCCGCCGCCACATGGGCTGGCACGGACGGCCTCCGCTCCGTGATGTCCTGGGGCTCCAGCGTCAGATGCTGTTGGATCACGCTCTCGGCCGTGGAGGCCGTGAACGGCGGCAATCCCGCCAGCATCTCATACAGGACACACCCCAGGGCGTACTGGTCGCTCCGCCCGTCCACCTTCCCCTCCCCCGTGGCCTGTTCGGGGCTCGAGTACGCCGGGGTGCCGATCGACGTCCCCGTCCGCGTCAGTCGCTGGTCCTCGGCCCGGGCAATGGCGTGCGCCACCCCGAAATCCGCTAGCACCGCGTGCCCCGCCTCCAGCAGGATATTCCCCGGCTTCACGTCCCGGTGGATCACTCCCCGCTCATGCGCGTAGGCAAGCGCATCGGCGATTTCGCCTCCGATCCGGACGGCCTCCCCCACCGACAGCTGTCTCTCCCGTGTCAAGCGCTCCCGGACGGACTCGCCCTCCACGTACGGCATCACATAGTAGAGCAGGCCGTCCGCTTCGCCTGAGTCGTGGAGCGGCAGGATATGGGGGTGGGTGAGCTTGGCGGCCGTCTCGATCTCACGGAGGAACCGCTCGGCCCCTAGAGACCTGGCCAACTCGGGATCGAGGACCTTGATGGCCACCGGGCGGCGGTGCTTGAGATCGAGTGCCAGGTAGACGGTGGCCATCCCCCCGCTACCGATCTCCCGCTCGATGGTGTAGCGGTCGGCCAATGCTTCGGTCAGGCGTTCCTGGTCCACCATGACGGAAGTCCCGGCACGGGAGTACTGATCGTCCCTGGGCAGCCGGCCAGGTCAAAGATCGCCAGAGGGCGGGGAGCCAGACAAGGAAGATGCTGCACGAGCCCAATAACGGCTCTGGTCAGCTGCGTTCCACCCAGCGGTGTCCGGCGGAAGCTGCCGACCGGCGGTGCCTCGGCGGACATGCACTCAAACATGTAGACCCCTCACCGGATGGCCGATACGTGGTCTACGTACGCGCTTGTACTACAACGCTTTATCCAAGTGGGCACTGCTGGACTCGAACCAGCGATCCCCTGCCTGTAAGCACCCTGCTGGAGGGCCCCATTTTCGCCGATTTCGTCGAACTGCCGCCCCGAAAGAAGGGCTAACGGACCAGCTCCAGCTCGAAGATGTTGGTTGCGCCGACCCCTTCATGCCGCATGTACAGCCGGATGGATTCGGGCTGCCACCATTCCCGACTGCCGCCTTTGCTGAAGGTCGACCAGACACCTTCGGCCCGCGCCGAGTCCACCTTCCACGCAGTCCTCTCGTCCACCCCGAGACCCGTCAGTGGAATCCACCCGTCCTCCTCGACGATTCCATAAGTGCCCTCCAACGACAGAGGGGACGTGGGATACCGTACGGTGAGTAGATCCCCGGCGTGGTAGCAGTAGTTGAAGGGGTGGAACCGGAGCTCGACCCGCCTGCCGAACTTGAAGGACACCTCGGCAGACTCAAAGACGACGTCCTCGACCGTGTAGCTGGGCATCAAGAAGCACGGGGCGGCTGTGTAGACCAAGACGTCATCAGCAAGATGGTAGGTTCCCTCGACGTCATATCGCGGCGGGAGTTCCGGCGCCGCCGGCACGTCCCCAGAGCACGCGGCCAGGACGACCAGCGGACCTATCCACCATCGGATTCTTGCAGCTCTCAGTCCCCGAGCGTAGGTGGGTCTACTCCGCCCGGCACCCCATCCTCCCGCATTGTCATGTTCTCGGCTCATTCTGCTGTCACCTCCTCACCTACGGCTCCCAGGGGGCGGAGCCCCTGCTTCCACCGCGCTAGTCTCGTCACCGGCGGCGTACTCTGAGCTGCGACAACGCTAGGTTGTTCTCCAGCCGCCACTCGATCATGTCAGTTGGCGCGACAACGATTTCGCGAGACATGAGCGGCTCACCCGGACCGTCGGGGTGCGCCAGGAGGGCGAAAGAACCGAGTTCCACGAACCGCATCGGAATGATCAGGTTTTCGCGTCCGGCAGCACGAACGCGACCCAAGCGATACTCGGAGGCGCCAACGGGCACCACATAGATGAATATGTCTTGGGTACGCGAGTTCACGACCCGGAGTTCTATTCCTTCAGTAGGCGCGGCCTCATCAGCCGCGGGAGGTGTACTACCTGCACAACCGGCGACGAGGATTCCGGCCAGAATCGGGACGACGTGACAGACGTAGGTGGACCGAAAACGACGGGTACGCATGGTTCGAAATCCTCCTTTTGCTCGTCTTCAAGACCACCTTCGCACTCTCGCGACCCGGTGGCTATGTCCCACTGTCGGTCAACGAAGGTCAACGCCTGCACTTGAAGATACGTCAGGGAGTAGGGCCAGGGGACCAGCACGCGTTCTATCGGCAGGCATGATGAGGCTGACAAGATCCGGGTAGGTCTGTTCATGGGGCGGCTGAGCCAAAGCCCCTCCCATTCCTCTCGGGACGCAGGGGCCACCTCCTCCCCCAAAGGGGCTACGGTGAGAACCGAGCCTCAACATGCGTATAGGTTGGCCTTCACACTGTCGAGCCCGCGGGCGTGCCGGTTTCAGACGCCCTGCCTGATTCAGTTCCTTTGCTCCTAGCGCTTCGCAGAGGCAAAGAGCGCCCTTGGACTATGGGCATACGTCGTGCCCGGAGCCTGCTGCTCGCGGGGTACAAGCCGGGGGGCCACAATCTGATAGAAGGTCACGACTATCCAACTCTCGGCAAGCAGGTCATCGGCCGGACGCGCAATGGCAGACCGCAGATCGCCCATAGAGAAGGTGGAGCGTTCAGCCAGCGTATCGGCGATCACCCACGTAGGTCCTTTCGCGTATATCTGCCAACTGGAGCCGTTCGCAGGGCCAGCCAGATCCACGGTCATGGAATCGAGATGATACAGCGATAGCGGCGGCTCCTCGGAAGTCACCTCCACGTAAACGGAATCGAAGACGATGACGATCGAATCGGAGTGCAACGCAACACGGCCCTGGAAGTAGCCCTTTGACGCCCAAGTCTCACCTAGGGAACTGAACGCAATCGGGAATTCGTGAACCTGGGCAGCTGCAATGCTATGGCCGCCAATGACGAACGCTGCGAGTAGCACACGGGTATACATATCCCCTCCCCTCTGGCGTGACAGGGCAGGCCGTACTACGGGAGCATACGCGGTGCTCCCAGTCCATCTCGAAGCGCATCGTCGGGCACGCCACTCGCGCTGACGTTTGTATCTCAGCCCTCTGGAAATCCCCCCACGCCTGTCGATGTGCGCCGTTCGGGCTACATCGCCCCGTGGCGGATTCCGACGCCGAGACGCCCGATCCTATCGTGGGTCGGCCATTTCACTCCTCAGGACTTCGACTACCGCTCGAAGACGAAGCTGGCGAGCGTCATCGCGTTGTTGTCCCTCGTCCAAGTGCAGGCCGACGCATCAACACCCGTTGTGACATTCTCGCCTACTGTCCACCTCATTGTCAGGCTGCAGCTGCACGCCCCATCCGCGTTGATGGACAGTTGACCTGACAAGGCCTCGACGTCAGCAAAAGTGATGGGAAACAAGAAAGGGTACCGGGCCGGGAGCGGCTCCCCATCAATCGAGACGAGAGTCCAGGTGCCGACCGGGGTTGGAGTATCATCGGGGCCGGTGGCATCCTTCCCGCAGACCGTCGTGGCCATGGTCAGGATGAGGACGGCGACGAGTGCCAGCCATCCGTGTCCGGTCGCCCGAGCTGGTCCGGTCATGGGCCTGCCTCCGACTCCGTGCACTCATTGGAGAATGGGCAGCGATCTGACGCTAGGGAATCTCTCACCCTAGACATGAGCATACCCCGGAGGTCGGTGTATGCTTCGGCACCTTCAGACCAGGAGCGACGAGTGGGCTACATCGGCCCGCCTCAGCGGAACGCCACCCCCGCCACGATGGAGGGATTCCAGTTCCACTGCGGTCCCCCCGAGTAGCCGTACAGCAAGCCTGTGAACCGACCCTCGAGCACCACACCGACCGGGAGGCCCGGAGGCCGGACCTCTACGCCTCCGCCCAGGTGCCCCTGCAAGGCCTGATCTCCGTAGATGGCATCGGACGTGAAGTTGGGAAGCGTGTTCCCCGAGTCGTCGACGGCGTCGACGACTCTCCGTGTCCGGATCTTCAGGAAGCCCACACCTGCGAGGAGGTACGGTCTGGCTTCGCCCCCGAACGGGTGGATTCTGAGGAGCGTACCCACCGACCATCCGGTGTCCCGCGCGGTCTCGTCGAAATGACAGGTTCCTGTTCCCCCGGTCGGGAGGGCGCAGGTCTCGTCGAAGGACCGGCGGAACTCGTTCAGCCGGTCGATGCCGCCCTCGATGCTCCACGAGACGCCCTGGCCCCTGATGAGGTCGAACCCGACACGAAACGCGAGGCCGCGGTCGGATTGGGGCTCTCCCAGCCGACCCGGCATGCTGGTGTATCCCAGCGTGAGCCGGGGTGCCTGGGCGAGCCCCGCCACGGGCGTCAGCGCGAGGGCGAACAGCGCCAGCACGTATCTACCCTTCGGCCTGTACTTAGTCATGCGACTTGGAGGAAGCGGGCGGCTACCAACAGGCCCCGGCCTGGGGCCCGACGAGTGCGTAGACGTACCCAGGGTCGCCATCGTCCCACTGTCGAGCCCCCCCGTGCGGGATATCCGTGCCGAGCGTGAGGCCTGCCTTTCGACTCCGTGGCGGCCCGCCTTCGGCAATCAAGCATGACCAGCCGACCTGACGGGCGCAAGGAGAGGCTTGCCGAATGGCGGCGCACAAATAGGCTCGGCCAGTGCCGCGACGGCAGGCCAATCCATGGCTCGATTCTCCCGATGGATGGTGAGACCTCCCAACGACAGAGCGAACCCGTGGGTGGAGCGCGAGCCGTTGGACCCCCTGGTTGAAAACGGGCCAGGACTGACAGAGGAGGAGCGTCCGGGCGAAGGTCCGTCTCCGGACTTGCCCGTTTCAGCTGAAACGTCACAAAGCCGAAAAGCCTTGTGCCGCTTAGTGGGCACTGCTGGACTCGAACCAGCGACCCCCTGCCTTTAAGAGGGAACTCAGGAGGGCGGGTTTTCGCCGATTTGGCGAAGTTCTGGGCGGAAATGCGGCGAATCGATGAAGTCGATCGCGCCTTCTTCACCGATTTGGCGTAAGCGAACGTGGAGACCTACACGGACAGGAATCAGGGGCGATGGCTTGATCGCCTCTGGAGAAGGGAGGCAGACCGCCCTGCCTGAAGGCTGCAGCTACGCCTCGGCCCGGGTGGCTGGCTCCCCCAGCAGATAAGCAGAAGCCTCCGCCGCCGAATACTCCATCCGGCGTAGCCGCTGCTGGAGATCACGTACGGGGCCGGTATCGCCCAGGGTGACCAGCGGCGGCTCGCCCGGTTGACCCAGGCTGCACGTGGCCAGGAGGCCGTTGCACAAACAGATCGACCCGTCGGTGCGCCACGCAGCACCGCCACTCTTCGCGAAGCGGGCGGTATCATCCGCGGGACAGAGACCCACGACCCTGCCGTCGCGGGGCCGCCAACCCCTCAGGTAACCCAGGTTGCACACGCGAGGGCGGGCAGCGTAGGTGTCCGCATGGCCCGCCGTGCCGGGAACGTTGGCCACCCTGAAGGGGAAACCGCTGGGAGACGCGCTCACCGAGGCCACCACGTCCAACTCCCGACGCCAGATCATCGTCAACACGCGGCGCCGCAGGTGGGCCTCCATGCCCGATTCGTTGGACAGGGCGTACAGCGTTCCCACCTGCCGTCTCAAACGCGGTCCGTTCTCGCCCGGGACCTCGGGGCGACCGTACCCGCCGGCTACCCAGAACGGCAGACCCACCGCCCGCACCGCGTCCACGTCGGGGTCGTCCTCGGGTCCGTACACGTAGCCTCCTTGCCCGTCCCGTTCCCGGTTCCTGGGAGGCGCGTTGTGTCCCCCGGCCGACGGGCCTTCCACCACGAACCCTTCGGGTCGGGTCGCCGGATTGGCCGCCAGGGCCTGGGCCTGGAGGTGGGAGCTAACGATAGCCAGGAAGGCCGGTCGAGCCGGTGGCGGAAGGTCGGGTCCCACCAGGTTCCGGGGGTCGAAGCGGATCGTGTGCTCTCCGTGGGGGACAGTGGCCACGTGGATGGGGAGAGCAACGGGCTGGTTGCGTGCCAGGTCGTCGAGGATGCCGGGGACGTCCCGGGGGTCGCCCGCCCCTACCACCACCCAGTCCGCGCCGGCCAGCATGGCGCCGTACAGGCCGTAGAGGAGCATTCGCTCGATCTTGCGCAGGAAATTGACGCCCACGGGCCGGTGGGGAGCCAGCGCCTTAGCGCGCCACACGTGGGCGTAGGTCGCCAGCACCGTGAAGACCTGCACGTCCCTGGGAGGCGTGGGTCCAGAGATGGAGAATCCCTTGAGCATCTCCGTGGGGCCCTTTCCTCCAGGGACATAGTACTTCCGGTAGAGGCGCTCCACATCGTCGGCCAGGGAGGGCACAAGGTCCCGAAAGGCGTCGAAGGCCTTCCGCACGACGCCGCCGACGTCGCCAAGCTGGAGGAGCCGGGCGTAGACGTCCGTCAGGCCCGTGGCGGATAGGCTACCAGAAAACCGGCCCGAAGGGTCGCTGGCCACCGTGGAGACCAGCTCCACGCTGGAGATATCCACGCCCATGCCGCCGACGAGAACGTCGAGGTCGAGCATGGACTCGGGCACAGTCCGCATAGCCGACACCTGGACGAAGCCACAATAGCGCTCATCGGAGCGTGACTCGGAAGGATCGGGGCCGACGCCCCTATGCGCCTGTCGGGGGTACCTCGACCGCGTGTGTGGGGGAAAGCCCGAAA
>JBDHGI010000176.1:0-9160 GCA_039589955.1 Gemmatimonadota bacterium
CGCGTTGCTCGACGGACTGGGACGAGGCGACCGCGCTGCTCCTGGATGGCATCCCCGGCACGGTCTACACGACCGGAGACAACGCCTACCCCGACGGCGCGCCCGAGGACTTCACCGACTGCTACGAGCCGTCCTGGGGAAGGCACAAGGCCCGCACACGCCCGACCCCCGGGAACCATGACTACCATATCCCTGACGCCGACGGATACTTCGACTACTTCGGACCCCTGGCCGGGGAATCGCGCACGGGCTACTACAGCTACGATCTGGGGAATTGGCACGTGATCACCTTGAACAGCGAGATCGACATGAGCCCAGGCTCGCCCCAGGAGCAGTGGCTTCGGGCCGACCTGGCGGCCAACCCCACCGCCTGCACCGTCGCGTACTGGCATGAGCCCCGATTCAGCTCGGGGCGGAAGGGGAACTCGTCCGCGCCTCTTCCGCTGTGGGAGGCCCTGTACGAGCATCACGTGGAGCTTGTTCTGAACGGACACGACCATCTCTACGAGCGGTTCGCGCCCCAGACTCCCGATGGAACGGCGGACCCGGACCACGGAATCCGACAGTTCACGGTGGGAACCGGCGGAGGCGGTCTATACGCGTTCGAGACGGTGCTCCCCAACAGCGAGGCCCAGAATGACGTCTCGCACGGCGTGCTGAAGCTCAGTCTCTATTCCGACCGTTACGAGTGGGAGTTCATTCCCGTGGCCGGCCAGACGTTCACGGACTCCGGCGTCGGCGCGTGCCACTGAGCCCTCCATCCCCGACGGGTCGGAGTCGGTCGGGGCCCGCCTATCCCGCCCCAGCAGGCCCCGGCGAGCCGGATGGGATCTCCCGTTCTGTCAGGCTCCAGGTGATCTCCACGGCGCCCTTCAGGCTCTGAGCCGTGGGGCACTTGTCCACGTGGGTGATCAAGGCCCGCTCGACCTTCTCGGGCGCAGCGTCCTCGGGAAGCCGCAGGTGGTACCTGACATGGATCCGCGTCAGCACCGGAATCCGATCCCGCAGCTCGTTGGTGCCTTCTGCCGTGGCGTTGATGGCCTCGGGGGCGACCTTGATCCCGCGCACCTCCAGTGCGCCGTTGAGGGTCCCCAGCAGTCAGCCGGCAGCCGCAGCCACCAGGTAGTCCACCGGCAGGGGGAGGTTGGGCTGATCCTCCAGGCCGTAGTGGCTCCTGATGGGCCCGTGAACGCCCAGGTCGATGACCCTCCCGCCGGGTAGCTCCACCTGGCGATGCACACCCTCACCCCTCGATACGCGGACCACCGAAACGTAGAACGGATCCCTCACCGGGACTCCTCCTCCTTCCGGGAAACCTCCATGACCTCGAACCCGTCACAGGCCCACACGGGTAGCGTCGGATACCGGGGGTAGTCCGGATCGAGGCGCGAGCGCTTGCACAGGTAGAAACGAGAGCCCCTCCGATTGGCCGTCGTACGGCTGTGCACGCAGCCTGCGCACAGCCCGACTCCGGACGGACCGGCGTCGCTGCTCATCTCACGATCCCAAGGTAGCCGGCCTGGCGGGCCCGGTCGCCGCCGCGGTGCGAGAACAGGTTGGCGTCTCCGCACAGCGTGCAGTGGTCCGAAAGGGTCACGCATTCCTTCGGGACCCCCAGGGCGACGGCGCGCTCCGCCAGCCAACCTCCCAGATCCAGCGGTTGCGGTGAGGGAGGGACCGTGAGGCCGAGGGAGCGGAACACCTCCGGACCCACCTCGTAGCACTGCCCGCAAATGGAGGGACCCATGTGAGCCCACACCTCCCCGGGGCCGAGTCGCTCCCGGAGGACCTGCAGTCCTCTCTCGAGTATCCCGGCCGCGGCGCCCCTCCAACCCACGTGGAGAAGGGCTACCGCCCGTCGCTCGGGCACGACCAGCGAGACGGGTACGCAGTCCGCCACAGTCACGGCTAGGAGGACTCCCGGATCCGCCGTGGCGTGCCCGTCACACGCCTCGACGATCCGGAGGCCCGGTGTGCCTGCGTGATGGAAGCGAACTGCCGCCCCATGGACCTGGTGGGCGAGCAAGGCCCCGGGGAGCCCGGTGTGCCTGCGGAGGGCCTCCCAGCGTTCCAGCGCGTCCCGCGACGTCGAGGCATCGCTGAACAGTCCCAGATCGAACGGGCCTCCGCTCCCGCGAGTCGTGGTCCCCTGGACCAGCCAGGGGAGCTCCTCCCGCCATGCCGCATGCACGACGCTGGGAAAGCCCGTGCCGGGCACTTCGGTCACGACGCGGAACGCGGAGCGCGGAAAGGGGGTGGGAGGATGCACGGCGAGGATGCTACGCTCGGGCCTGGAGTGACGCAAACCTCTCCGGGCACTCCAAGCCGGCTTGAAATCCCTTACTATTACAGCCCCGCTTCCCGCCGGGAGGCGTCCACGCGATCGGATCCATGGACGAGCCCCTGTTCGACAGTCAGAACGCCGCCTACGCCCAGGCGATGTTCGAGCAATATGCCCGAAATCCGGAGTCGGTGCCCGAGGCCTGGCGTCGCCTCTTCGAGGCGGAGGACCAGGTCTTGGAGGCGGGCCTGCGGCGCCCCGAGCAGCTCGAGGCCGTGCGCCCCCCCGCCGCCCCGATGCAGCCTCCTCCATCTGACGCGGTCGAGACCCGGGTGGCTGCCCCACCGCCGCCTCCTGACACCGCGGATGCCGCCTCCCGTTCCGCCCCCGTCGTTGTACCCGTCATCCCCGACTCCACCGAGCGTCCTGAGCCGTCGGCACCCGACGCCGCCGCCAACCTGGTCCGAATCCTGCCCGTTGTGTCACGTGCGGCGGCGCTGGTTCAGGCCTTCCGCGACCACGGACACCAGCTGGCCCGGATCGACCCGCTGGGCACTGAGCCCATAGGCCATCCCCAGCTCAGCCCCGCGTTCTTCGGCACCTCCATGGAGGAACTGGCGGAGATGCCCTCCTCGCTGGTCCTGGTTGACGATGAGGACCGCTCGGTCGCGGACGCCTTGCAGGGGATGCGCGAGGTATACGCGGGCTCTCTCGGTTACGAGTTCGAGCACCTCGACGACCACGTCAAGGTGGACTGGCTGTGGAGTCAGGTCGAGGAGGGCACCCACTTCGCCGAGCCCACCGCCGAAGAGCAGGAGGCCCTGCTGCGCAAGCTGACGGAGGTCGAAGGCCTCGAGCAGTTCCTGCACCGCGCCTACCTGGGCCAGAAGCGTTTCAGCATCGAGGGCAACGACATGATCGTCCCGATGCTGGACTTAACGCTCTTGGAAGCCATTCGGGCGGGGGGACGGGAAGTCGTGATCGGCATGGCCCACCGCGGACGTCTGAACGTCCTCACCCACATCCTCGGCATCTCCTACGGTGAGCTTCTGGCCGAGTTCGAGGGCCCGAGCTTCAAGGGGGGCCAGCTCGACGTGGGTGGCACTGGAGACGTGAAATACCACCACGGGGCCAAGGGCGTACGCTCCTTCGAAGGTGAGGGCGAGATTCGAGTCACCCTCATGCCCAACCCGAGCCACCTCGAGTTCATCAACCCGGTGGTCAACGGCTACGCCCGGGCCCGGCAGCTCAACGAACCGGGAGTGGATGTCCTTCCGGACGGGGCAGCGGTCCTCCCGGTCCTGGTTCACGGGGACGCCGCTTTCGGAGGCGAGGGGGTCGTAGCCGAGACCTTGAACATGGCACGCCTGTTCGGCTACGACGTCGGCGGTGCCCTCCACATCATCGTCAACAACCAGGTGGGGTTCACGACCGACCCCGAGGACGCCCGCTCCACGGTCTACGCCAGCGACCTGGCCAAGGGCTACGGGATCCCCGTGGTGCACGTGAACGCCGACGATCCCGATGCGTGCCTCGCCGCCGTCCGCCTGGCCATGGCCTACCGCGCGCGGTTCGGTGACGATTTCGTCATCGATCTGGTAGGCTATCGGCGCCATGGGCACAACGAGGGAGACGAGCCGGCGTATACACAGCCCCTGCTCTACGCCACCATCACCCAACATCCGACGGTACGCACCTTGTACGCGGACCGACTCAAAGAGAGCGGTGCCGTGACGGAGGAGCAGGCAGCCGAGATGCTGGAGAGTGTCTTCGCCGAGCTGCGAGACGCCCAGGACCATGCGCGCGAGTACGAGCCCGTCGGCGATGAGCCGATGGACCCGGAATACGAGGTTCCCGTGGTCCCCGAGTCCACCGGCGTGGACGTCGACGTCCTCCAGCGGATCAACGACGCCCTCGTGCAGCTTCCCGGAGGATTCACACCACACCCCAAGCTATGGCGACAGCTCACCCGTCGGGCCGAGGCATTCGGGCCGATGGGAGCCGTGGACTGGGGCCACGCCGAATCTCTGGCCCTGGGTACGCTGCTCCTGGACGGCATTCCCGTCCGGCTTACCGGTCAGGACTCCCAGCGGGGCACGTTCAGCCACAGGCACCTCGTCCTGCACGACGTCGAGAACGGCCGTGCCTTCACTCCCCTTCAACAGGTCTCCGACACCCGGCTGGAGGTCTACAACTCGCCGCTGACCGAGACGGCCGTCGTGGGCTTCGAGTACGGATACTCCGTCGGCGCCGACGTCGACGTGGTGCTATGGGAAGCCCAGTTCGGCGACTTCGTGAACGTCGCCCAGATCATGATCGACCAGTTCCTCTCCTCGGGCCTGGTCAAGTGGAGGCAGTACTCGCGATTGACGCTTCTTCTCCCCCACGGGTATGAGGGGCAGGGACCAGAGCATTCGAGCGCCCGCCTGGAGCGTTTCCTCCAGCTCTGCGCCGAGGGGAACATGCGCGTGACGTATCCCACGACCCCGGCTCAGTACTTCCACCTGCTCCGGCGCCAGGCCCTTCGGCGTCCGGAGCGGCCCATGGTCGTGATGACGCCCAAGAGCCTTCTGAGGCACCCCATGGCGTCCTCGACGGTGCAGGAGCTGACCGAGGGGGGCTTCCGCCACGTGATCGATGATCCGACCGTGGAGGATCCCGGAGTGGTCGATCGCCTCGTCCTCTGCACCGGCAAGGTGTACTACGATATCCAGGGTCATGGCCGGCGCTCGGAAGCGTCGACCACTGCCGTGGTTCGCCAGGAGCTCCTCTATCCATTCCCGGCAGATGCCCTCGGAGAGGTCTTTCGGCGCTATGCGAACCTCAAGCAGGTGGTCTGGACCCAGGAGGAGCCGCGCAACATGGGTGCGCTGACCTACATTGGTCCCCGCCTTCGCGGCGTGGTGCCGCGTCGGGTCCCACTCGGCTACGTGGCCAGGCCGGAGCGCGCCAGCCCCGCCGAAGGCAAGGCCAAGGACCACGCCGTCCAGCAAGAACGCCTGGCCCTCGAGGCGCTGGGACTCGTCGAGGGCGAGGAAAGCCCCTCCGGGGAGTCCTGAGGCAGAGGGGATCGTCTTCCGGCTGGCGCTCCCGCACCGGCGCTCAGACGTGTGGGCCCAGCGCCATCGTGAGAATCGCCACCAGAAGAAGCAGCCCCGCGCCCCGGAGCGCCCGAGTGAGCCTACGCCGAAGCCGTGCCATCTCGTCCTGATCCTCCTGTGACGGGGAACCTTCCGACTCCGCCGCGTGTCGTGCCACCTCCCCGAGCTTTCTGGCCGTGGGCAACGATACGTGGGCACCCACGAGCAGCGCCAGCACGCCGGCCAGTCCTCCGATGCTCAGGAGCACGCCCGACCGGGATCCCATGAAGGCCTCCGCGAACCCGCCGGAGATCGCCCACAGCAGGTAGATGCCGGAGAGGACCACTACGGCACCAACGAGGAGAATGGTGCGCAGATAGCCCCTGCGCAGAAGGATTCCCATGACCCGACCGCCGTCCGGCCCCGCCTCCCGGATCGCGGGATCGAGGTACAGCACGGCGAACAAGACCGTGCCCACCCAGAAGGAGCCGAGCAGCACGTGTACCGCGCGCATTGTCAGGTGCACCCATTCCATGATCCTCTCCTCGCTCGAGATGCGTCCTCAGCTCCGCGGTCGGCTCATCGCCGTCCCATCCGACCGGTGGGGAAGCTCACGAGGCTCTCGTTGCCGTCTCGCCCGACGGCGGCGACTCCGTAAAGGTAGTTGTCGATCACCATGCCTTCGAGCGAGAACTGCCTCACGTCCCCCACGAAGCGGGCGTGTTCCCATTGGGGAGCAGTGGTAGCCCGCCAGAACACCTTGTATCCGGCCAGCTCCGGATGGTCCACCGGGTCCCACGAGAGGGTCGTGGACGGTTGGACCGCCCCCCCGATGAGCACGTTCCGGGGCGCCGGCGGTGCCCAGGCGAGGCTGGCGAGGACGGCGGCGTTCACCGCCGTGAGGCGGGAAGCGTAGTCGAAGTCCACGCCCTCCACTACGTCGCCATAGGCGATACCGTTCTCGGTGCGGATGTTCTGGTGCTGCCGGGTGTAGTTTTCGTGGGTCTCCATGATGCGCACGCCCGCGAAGCCCTGGTCGTTGAACGGCCGATGGTGCCCCCCGCGCCCGAATCGGTCGAGCCGGTAGATCATGATGGCGTCCAGATTGGTGAAGTACCCGTCGGTGATCCGGTCCACGTACCTGGCGAGCTGGCGGGAGGGGCCGTCCACCTCGCCCCCGAAAGTCCGATAGCCTCGGAGCTCCTGCTCCGTGGCGGTCACCGGATAGGGCTCGGAGAAGACCCGGAACGTCCCGTTGTCGATGACGCCGTCCACGCCCTCGATGTTGCCGATCATGTCGTTGTTGAGGACGCCCACGATATCCCAACCCTCGTCCTTGGCCACCTGGGCCATGTGCTGCCCACCCCATAATCCCTGCTCCTCCCCGGAGAGCCCCACGAAGACCACGCTGGAGGGGAAGCGGTGGCGGGTGAGGACTCGGGCCGCTTCCAACACGCCCGCCATGCCCGACGCGTTGTCGTTCGCACCCGGAGCGTCTCCTTCGGGGTCGCTGCCGGAGGAGTTCCGCGAGTCGATGTCACCGCTCATGATCACGTACCGGTCGGGATGGATGGTGCCCCGGAGGATCCCCACCACGTTCACCACGTTGACCGGCTCGGGTAGACGTCCCCCCTGCTGCAACGCTTCCTGGTAGAAGACCTCCAGGCACCCGCCGCAGGCGGCCGATATGCGGTCCATCTCCGCCTTGATCCATCTGCGTGCCGCGCCGATCCCTCGGGCGTCGGACAAGGTGTCGGAGAGCGTGTTGCGCGTACCGAAGCCCGCGAGAGTCCGGATGTCCGCCTCGATCCGTTCGGGAGACGAGGCGGCGATGATGTCGTAGATGCGGAGGTCAACCGCCGGAGGCACACCCTGGGCGGAGACCCCGGCAGGCGGCAGCAGAACGGCGAACGCGGCGACGGATGACAGGAACGGGCGTTTCACGGTAGTGGCTCCCTTGAGGATTCGCATGGCCAGCAAGATGGGGGGGCAGGCGCCGGGCCCACAACGACCCTGGAGGCTTCGCGCCGCGAGACGCGCACGGTCCTGGCTCGAGCTCGAGACACTCACCAGCGCAGCAGGATCTTGCCGAAGTTGGCATTCGCCTCCATGAGCCGATGCGCCTCCGCGGCTTTCGCCGCCGACAGGACCCGGTCCACAACCGGACGGGCATCGCCCGAGGACAGGACGGGGAGCACCCGCTCCTGGAAGGCCCTCGCCAGGGCGACCTTCTCCCCCACCGGGCGTGCCCTGAGAACCGTGCCTCGGATGGAGCCACGCTTCATCATGAGAAGCCGGAGGTCGATCTCCGCCCGGGGGCCGCCGGGGACCCCCACGACAATGTGCCGGCCCTTGGGGGCCAGCACACGCTGGTTGCCCGAGAGGTAGGGACCGCCCACGAGGTCCAGGATCACGTCCACACCTCGACCGTCGGTCAGCTCCAGCACACGCTCCGGCCACGCCTCGTCGGCGAGAACGGCGTGCTGAAGGCCCAGGGTCCGGGCCCGGTCCAGCTTCTCCGCCGTCCGGGACGTCCCTACGACCCGGGCCCCGAAGACCCGCGCCAGCTGGAGAGCCGCCGTACCGACACCGCTGCCCACGGCGTGCACGAGGAGCGTCTCGCCCTCGGCGAGCGCCTCCTGGAGAAAGACCGCGTCGAAAGCGGTCATGAAGACTTCCGGAACCGCGCCGGCCGCGACGACGTCCATACCGTCCGGGAGAGGAATCGCCGTGTCCTCGTGGGCGACGGTGAACTCGGCGTAGCCTCCTCCGGCCACGATACCCATGACCGGGTCCCCCTGCCGCCAGCGGGTCACACCCTCTCCCGTTGCGTGCACGATTCCGGCGTACTCCAGGCCGGGGATATCCGGCGGGGCTCCAGGCGGCGCCGGGTATCCGCCCTTCCGCTGAAGCAGGTCGGCCCGGTTCACGCCCGACGCGCTCACACGCACCAGGATCTCGTTCTTGCCCACGGTCGGCCTGGGTCTCTCTTCCACCGAGAGGACCTCCGGCCCACCCTCTCGCGTGACGATCACCGCCTTCATGGACTCCGCCACGGATCTCTCCTCACGTGTTCGCGTCTAGACCGGGGCACGCTACGTTCCTGGCCCACCCTCGTCCACCGGCCCTCCCAATGGAGGAGGACCCCGGTCCGAGGCAGTCGGCGCGTGGACGGGTGCGCGCCCCGTCGATGAGTCCTAGGTTAGCACCCTCACAGAACCGTCTGGCATGGAACTACCCTTCCCCCTCGAGCGGCCTCTCATCTTCTTCGACCTGGAGACCACGGGGCTCCACGTCAAGAACGATCGCATCGTGGAGCTGGCGCTCATCAAGGTCACGCCACAGGGAGATGTCCTCGAGCGGGTCCGAAGGTTCAATCCGGGCATGCCCATCCCGCCCGAGGCGACCGCGATACACGGCATCACGGACGCCGACGTGGCGAACGAGGCGCCCTTCTGCGCCAGGGCCAAGGCCCTGCACGAGATGATGGAAGGCTGCGATCTTGCGGGCTTCAACATCCGGCGCTTCGACCTCCACATGCTCGTCGCCGAATTCGCCCGATGTGGCATTCGCTTCGATGTGTCGGTGCGCCAGGTAATCGACATGCAGAACATCTTCCACCGCGAGGAGCCCCGGGATCTCTCGGCCGCCGCTCGCTTCTATCTCGCGCGGGATCATGAGGAGGCCCACACGGCGCTGGGCGATATCCGGACTTCGGCGGCGGTGCTCTCGGCGCAGATGGAGAGGTACCCGCACCTGCCCCGTACGCTGGATGGTCTGCACGACTATTGCGAGGAGT
>JBDHGI010000177.1:0-9125 GCA_039589955.1 Gemmatimonadota bacterium
CTGGCGCGGGCCTCGGTGTCGGGGAAGTAGGCGAACGGATACTGTCGTGACAAGTACGCGTTGACGGGTATCAGATGGCTGGCAATCAGGAGGCCCGAGAGCACGGCGAGCGCCGCGATCCAGCGGGTGAGGGATCGTGGGACGCGGCGGGTCCCATCGGGTCGCCTGAGGAATCCCGATACCTTCAAGCCCAGCCGAACCAGCAGCCCCACCACGAACACGCCGACCGTCTGCAGCGCCCAGAAGATCCAGGTGAGCGATCGATCCGGAGGGCCGACGATGACCCGCCCGCTCGTGTGGATGGTCGGCCCGATCAGCTCTCCGCGGAGGACTTCCTCCCTCCACTCCAGGTGCTCGGGCAGGGCATTGAGGCTGCGAATGGTGGTGGTCCCGGCGGCCAGGAAGACCCCGAGGAACTCCCGCGTGGCGCCCAGCTGTGCCAGATGGGCATGCATATCGGACAGGCCAGGAATGAGGTAGCGCCCGTCGGCCTCGATGATGTGCGCTCCGGCCGGCGGCATGACCTGGGGTGTTGGCCCGACCTCCTCGATGCGGCCGTCCCGAACGATCACCGTGTGGTCCAGCAGGACCCGCTCGGAGTCCATCGGCACGATGTTGACGTGCGTGAATGCCGTCACTTCATTCTGGGCGGCCGCTCCGCCGAACGCCCCCGATGCCACGACGGCCATGCCGAGGGCGGCGAGCACGCGGACGCGGCCGGCTGACCACGCTCTGGAGCTCAGCGCGACCGCGATGGCCGGTATTGGCCGAGAATCCACCGCACGCATGGTACTCCTCCGTTGATGGGCTGATCTCCGAATCGAGAGGCCCGGCTTCAGGCCTCCATCACGCTCCGCAGCTGCTGGGATCCCCGCCTGCTCGCCACGATCGTCGAGCCGTCATCGAGGCGGAGCTGCAGGCGACGGTCGTCGTATCGGCGGATGCTGACGACGTGGCCCAGGTTCACGATGTGGCCGCGGTGGACCCGGACGAAGTCCCCGGGGTCCAGCCGCTCCTCCACCTCTCCCAGGGTGCCGTCCAGCTCGAAGGAGCCCCGTGGGGTGACGACCCTGACGCCTCCGTCCACGGCATCGAAGCGGGCGATGTCGGCCACGGCCAGTGGGACCACGGCGCCGCGATGGCGCGCGAAGAGCCGCTCGGCGTAGCCTCGCCTCGAGACGCCTCGGCCTACGGCCTCGGCCCGGGCCTCTCCCACGAGGCGGACACGCACCCGGTCCAGCGTCCTGACCAGTCGATCGCGACCGAAGGGCTTCACCAGGTAGTCCACCGCCCCGAGGTCGAAGGCGGAGATGGCGTACTCGTCGAAGGCGGTGGTGAAGACGACGGCGGGGCGATGCTCCACCGCCTCCAGGACCTCCACTCCGGTCATGCCGGGCATGCGGACGTCGAGGAAGAGGAGGTCGGGCTCGAGCTTGTGGATGAGTCGGAGGGCCTGCTTGCCGTCGGTGGCCTCTCCCACGACCTCGATCCAGGGGACGTCCTTCAGGTACTCCTTCATGGCCCTCATGGCCAGGGGCTCGTCCTCGCAGATGAGGGCCCGGACGGTTCCCAGCCCGAGATCGGTCATCGCGCGACCTCCGCCGGGTGGATCACGTCCAGCTGAGGCACCGGACCCGCCGGGGCGACGGGGAGCTTCAGGGTCGCCGCGAAGCCGCGGCCCGGCTCGGTGCGCCAGCTCACCGAAGCGGCGTCACCGTACAGGGTCTTGAGGCGCTGCTCCAGGAGCTGAAGCCCTCGGCCCGTCGCGGCCCGCACGGTTCCGGGGTCGGCCCCGGCACCGTCGTCGGCCACGACCACCTCCAGCGTCTCACCCCTGAGCCGGACGGCGATCTCCACCGCTCCTCCCTCCGGCCTAGGCTCGATGCCATGCTTGATGGCGTTCTCGACCAAAGTCTGGAGGGAGAACGAAGGAATGGCCATCTGGCTGGCGTCCACGTCCACCACCCATCTCACCCTGAGACGGTCCTCCAATCTCAGCTGCTCCAGGGCCAGATACCGGCGGGCCACCTCCAGCTCCTTGGGGAGGGGCACCACGTCGATGTCGTTCCTCTGGAGGATCGACGCGTATCGGATGAGGGTGGCAACGTCCTCGATGGCCTGCTCCGCGGCGGCGGGATCGGCCCGGACGAGGAGCATGAGGGAGTGGAGCGTGTTGAAGACGAAGTGCGGGTTGAACTGGGCACGCAGCGCCCTCGCCTCCGCCTGGGCCCGGAGCATCGCTTCCCGGGCCGCGAAGCTCCGGCTCTCGTGCACCCTCCGGATGGACTCCGCCCACATGAGGAAGCCGGCCAGAACCACGTAGAGGAAGCCGCCGGCTACCGTCCGATACGCCACGGCCGCGGCCTTACCGGCGGCCTCCAGGCCCGCCTCCTCGTATCCCAGCCACGTGGCGAGGAGCGTGACGAGAAGCGCCGTGGAGACGGCATACACGAGCCCCACGCCGGCGTGAACGAGCACGGTTCGGCCGAGTCCCCATTCGGGACGCAGGAGATACCGGCGGTGTGCGGCGAGGGGGATGGCGAACAGGGCAGGGGGCCCTGCGTTCGTGAGGGCCGCCAGCGTTCCCCATCCCAGGGTGACGCCCTCGGTGAGGACGGCCAACGACAGGAACAGTCCCGAATACGCCAGCCAGGCCGCGGTGAAGATCACCCAGAACCCGCGTTCACTCAGGGGTCCCTGGTCCGGCAGCCTGTGGGCTGGAACGTCAGGCATGGGCGCTGTTTCCGCGAGGTGGTGGCCGGGGTGCCCGTCCACCCCGGATCGGATGAAACGTAGCCCTCGCCGACCGTTTCGTGCCAACGGTATCCCTCCGACGACTCGACATCACTCGTCCCTCAGCGCCAGCATGGGATCCACTCCGGAGGCCCGAAGGGCCGGGACCAGGCTGGCCACCAGCGTCACGGCGAAGAGGATGCCCGCCACGAAGAGGGTGGTGCTTCCGTTCACCGTGGCGAAGCCCTCCAGGATCGAGCGGAGGAGTCGCGTGAGGGGGATCATCACGAGGCCGCCGATGCCGAGGCCCAGGACCGACATCCACAGGCCCTGCGTCGTCACCATCGTCACCACCTCCCTGCCTCGGGCACCGACGGCCATCCTGATTCCGATCTCGTGGCGCCGCTGACCCACCTGATAGGCCAGCACGCCGTAGGTCCCCAGCGAGGCAAGGAGGATCGCCAGGATCCCGAAGCCGCCGAGGATGGTGTTGAAGACGCGCACCCCGACGAAGAACTGGTCCATGACCTCGTCCATGGTCAGCACCTCGGACAGCGTCAGATCGGGATCCAGCGCCTGGAGGGTCGTGCGCAGCGGCTCCTTGAGCGCCCCGGGATCGGCGGCCGTCACCACGAGCGCATAGCTGCCGTCGGGGAGCTGGGCCGCAGGGAAGTAGACCGCCTCGGACTCCACCTGGCCCGGCGTGCGGACCACCACCTGCTGCACGTCCGATACCACGCCCACGATCCGTCGTGCTTCATCCCGGATCAGGAGGTGCTGGCCCACCGGATCGGTTCCGCCGAACCAGGCGTCCGCGAAGGACCGGTTGACCACCACGACCGGTGCCTGCCCCATGCGATCGCCGTCGTCGAAGAACCGGCCGCGCAACACCGAGATCCCCAGGGCCTCGGCGTACTCCGGCGAGGCCCGCAGGGAGAATGCTCGCGGCGCCGTCGTCCCTTCCGCCGTCGTCCTTCCCTGGATGTGGAACGTGTCCGTTGGCACCGTCACGGCCCTGGGCAGGACGTTCACCAGTGCCGCCGACCTCGCCCCTCGCAGGGCGCGCGCCCGCTCCAGCACCTGGTCGTGGAGGATGAGTCGCTCGGCGTCGCCCGGGTACTTCGACTCCGGCACCCGGACCCTGGTGGTCAGCAGGCGTGAGCCTTCGAATCCGGGATCGGCTCCCTGGAGCTCCATGAAGCTCCGCACGAGGATGCCTCCGCCGCCCAGCGCCAACAGCGAGAGCATGATCTCGGCAACGACCAGGCCCCGAGAGATCAGCTTGCGACTCCTGCCCGCCGAGGTATGTCCGCCCCCTTCCTTCAGAGCGCTCGCGTGGTCTTCCCGGAACGTCTGCAGCGCCGGAACCAGCCCGAAGATCAGACCGGCGAGCACGGCCAGGCCCGCAGTGAACAGTACCACCGTGCCGTCCAGAGCCGGGGTGTATCCGGCCGGCAGGACCTCCGCGAAGCTGCGGGCCATGGCCCGGATGCCGAACCAGCCCAGGGCGAGCCCGGCGACGGTGCCGGCGCCTACCAGCACGCCGCTCTCTGTGAGGAGCTGGCGGGCGATCCGGCTGCGGTCGGCGCCGAGAAGCGTGCGCAGGGCGATCTCGCGCCGCCGCTCCTGCCCTTGAGCCAGGAGGAGGTTGGTGATGTTCGCGCAGGCGATGAGGAGCACGAAGAAGACCGATCCCTGCAAGAGCCCGTAGAAGATCTTCGTGCGTGCGTCGGGGATGTCGGTGCGCACGTTGAACACGTCGAGCGTCCACTCCCGCTGCACCTCCGGGTGCTCGGCCGCGAACTGGGCGGCCAGGGTCACCATCTCGGCCCCGAACTGCTCCATGGTGGTCGAGGAGGCCAGGCGGGCGATGGCGATGAGGTCTCGCCGATCCCTGGGGCTGTCGCCGGGATTGTCGGTGAGGGGCACGAAGATCTCGGCTGCGCTGAAGAGGAAAGTGAAGGCCTCGGGCAGCACGCCCACGATCTCGTGGGGCTCGCCGTTCAGAACGAGGATCTGACCCAGCGGATCACCCTCTCCACCGCGGGCACGCTCCCAGAACTCCGGACGGATCACCGCCACCCTGGGCGCTCCTTCCACTCCCTCGGACGTGAGGAAGCTCCTGCCACGGGGCAGGCCGACCCCGAGGAGCCCGAAGAAGCCCGTGGTCACCTGCGCGGAGCTGACGGGCTCCGAGCGGTCGGCGCCCCTGAGTCCCAGGACCGTGGGCCGAAACGCGGCCCAACCCTCCGCTCCGGTGGCTCGCTCCTCCAGATCGGCGTAGTTGGCCAGGGAGGTGGCGAGGGTGGACAGATTCGAGGGCTGGTCCTGCCGCCGCTCCTGGAGCACGACCAGCCGTTCCGGCTCGTCGACGGAGAGGGGCTGGAAGAGCAGGCTGTTGATGAGACCGAAGACGGCCGTGTTCCCTCCGATGGCCACGGCGAGGGAGAGAACAGCCACGGCCGCCACGCCCCATCCCTTCCGCAGCGTGCGCAACGCGAATCGAACGTCCTGAGTCAGCTCCGACATCGTCCCCTCCTCCCCCTCATGAGACCCCGGGTCTTCCGTCAGGTAGGTTGGCGGGGCAAGGGTGGGAGGCGGCAGACGTTTCTCTCAGGTGAGCGCTTCGAGGGGGTGAGCGGGACGTGGGGGCGGTGAGCGGCGGGGGTGCGCGGTCAGGGCGCCCGCTCAACCAACCACCACTGCCCCTCGAACAGGTAGGCGAGGCGCTCCGTCGGCGCCGATCCGGCGACGGCATGGAACGTCGTGCCCACGGCATACCCCAGAGCGTCTCCCTCACGGATGTCCGTGATGGCTCCGTCGGGAAGCGGGACGGTGTCGTTGCACGTGACGTGGCGGAGGACGGTGCCGAAGACCTCCGCCGAGACGAGCTCGGGAGACGTGGTCACGGTCGTGCCCACATAGTCCACGCCTCCCAAGCGCACCCACTGGACGCAAACCCCCTCCAATTCCGGCTCCGGCTCCGTGAGAGCCGAACATCCGGCGGCGAGGAACGCCAGAGCCATCGCGAACGTCCATTGGGCCGTCTTCATCATCTTCCCCCCAGATGCCTGCGCTCCGCCTCGTGCACGACGGAGGGTCGCCGCACGTCTCCAGGGGAAACGAGCGGACTCCCGAGTGCGTGACAGTGATCGCCCAGGCGTGCCCATTCGTCACCGTCTCTCGCTCCTTCGGCGCCACGGTCGCTTCCTTGCCATCGCCGAGCATTGCACCGCACTTTGTCCGCCATGCTGAGGGTCGAGTCCTCCTGCCCACCGCACCCTCTTCTGCCACACGCGCACCCTGTGAGCTTCCGAATCGTCAGGGAGCCATTGACTACCGGCCGAAGGAGGACACCCATGGAATCGAGTGCTGATCGCGAGGCGATCTACCGGCATCGGGACGCGTACAATCAGGCGCTAAGGGACGGGGACCTGGAAGCCTGGCTGGCCACGCTGACTGATGATTGCGTCTTCATGGCAGCGGGACTCCCCGCGGTCGTCGGCAAGGACGCGATAGGCAAGTGGGCCGGGGAGTCGTACTTCGAGCCCTTCGAGGTCGAGTTGGACTACGACTTCGAAGAGCTGGAATTCGTCGGAGAACGGGCCCTGGCGTGGGGATGGTTCCGACAGACGCTGTCTCCGAAGGACGGCTCCGATCCCGTGGAGCTGAAGGGCAAGTTCCTCGATGTCTTCCACCGGCAATCGGCCGGCGGATGGCTCCTGGCGAGGGTGGCGTTCAGCACGGATCACGCGTAGCCGGGGGCCGCTCCAATCCGCATTGGGGGCATTGCAGCGGCTGCCCGCAGGTCGGGCGGCCGGCAAGGGCTGCCAGACTCCTCCAGCAGGGCGGGGGTCTGTGGAACCCCCTGCAGCGATTGGTTACCTTGCCCTTCGCGTCCCCGTAGCTCAGTTGGATAGAGCGACTGCCTCCTAAGCAGTAGGTCGCGCGTTCGAGTCGCGCCGGGGACATTTGTTGTGACACAATCATTTAGGGAAACGGCCACCATCGGTGATGGTGGCTATTTCTCGGTTATAGGTACCGCATAGGTACCATCAATGCGTCGCATAGGGTGGTTTCGTGGGGTGCCGACTCGGTGCCGTGGAGAGGCCCGCCGAGGCGTGAGTGCCACTATCCGGGAGGACACCCCGCTGTCGTGACAATCGGTATGATTCTCACGGTGTCGGCCATGGAATCGGTCGGGTCCCACCCGGGGTGATTCACCCGCCGTACCCCCCACCCCCCCTCTGAGCACAGCACAAGCGCCGGACCGAGGAGACTATTCCGGTCGAACGGCCAGCGCTCGAATCTGTACCGGGCAACACGCTGTGGAGGGGGGCGGGTCTTGCTCGTACGATCCCTCCCCCGCATAAGCGGGGAACACTTCCCCACCATGACATCGAAGAGTGCCTTGTGAGGTCCACCCCCGCCTGCGCGGGGATCACTCAATCACCACCAGGACGTTGAAGATCTGGTCAGGTCCACCCCCGCCTGCGCGGGGATCACAGGTCGGCCAGAATACCAAGAGCAGCCTCGTTCGGTCCACCCCCGCCTGCGCGGGGATCCCTCGAAGTAATCGCCATCCTCTAGGTAGTCGTCGGGTCCACCCCCGCCTGCGCGGGGATCACGCAATCGCCTTGCCGATCATCCACGCCGGGCAAGGTCCACCGCTCGTTGGTCCCGACCGGCACCTGCTCGAATCCTGTTGCGCTCTGAGCCCTCCCGGAGAACCTTGTCCTAGGCACCCTCCCGCCCTCCAGGAGCGGTGCGCATGGCCTCCCTGTTTGAACGCCTGAAGGAACGCAAGCTCGTCCAATGGGCTGTGGCCTATCTGGCGGGTGCGTGGGTGCTCTTCGAGGTGTCCGATGCCGTGGGCGGGCGGCTGGGCTGGCCCGACGTGCTTTATCGCGGGCTCCTGATCGTTCTGGCACTCGGCCTCTTCGTCACCCTCGTGCTGGCCTGGTATCACGGCGAGAAGGGACGCCAACGGGTCAGCGGGCCGGAGTTGCTGATGATCGCGGCTCTGCTGGCGATCGCAGCGGGTGTCGTGGGCATCTGGGGTCGGGGGGGAGCGTCTCCGACGGGTGGCCAAACAGAGCCCGACGTCCGAGCCGCGCCGGAAGAAGACGAACGTCCCTCGATCGCAGTTCTTCCCTTCGTGGATATGAGTCCTGAGGGAGATCAGCAGTACTTCGCGGACGGGATCGCCGAAGAGATTCTGAACGCCCTCACCAAGGTCTCCGGTCTCAAAGTGGCAGCCCGCACGTCCGCATTCTCGTTCAGAGGCGCCGACACGGACATCAAAACTGTGGGTGAGCGACTCTCCGTGAGCACGGTCCTGGAGGGCAGTGTCCGGAAGGAGCACGACCGCGTCCGGATCACTGCCCAGCTGATCGACGTGGCGGACGGCTTCCACCTCTGGTCTGACAGTTACGACCGGGAGATGGAGAGCGTGTTCGCCGTACAGGACGAGATTGCGCGGGAGATCGTGCGCGCGCTCCAGGTCGAGCTTGTTGGCCCCCGGACACGGGCGCTCAGTATTCCCACCACGAGCCCGGAGGCATACGAGGCATACCTGAGGGCGCGTCACGCCATAGGCACGGCGACCTGGACGAGCCTTCGTCATTCTGTGGAGCTTTCAACGAGAGCGATTGGGCTGGATCCGTGGTTCGCTCCAGCGCACGCCAGCCTGGCGGGGGCGCACTACCTCCTAGGCTTCTTTGGCGAGCGGCCATTCGCGGAGGCCGTACCTGTGGCGAGGCGAGCAGCGGCGCGTGCCCTGGAGCTGGATGACGGGCTCAGTGACGCCCATGTCATCCTCGGACTCATCGCACTGTACCATGATTGGGACTGGCAGATCGCGAAGCGACGGTTCCTGCAAGCGCTTGAGCTGAACCCGAACAACTTTGCTGCCCGGCACGGGTACGGGGACCTTCTCAGCATCTTGGGTAACAGTGAAGAGGGATTTCACCAGGTCGAGTTGGGGCGACAAGCCGATCCCCTCTCCCCCCTCGCGGTCTTCCCCGTGCTGGTGCACCTGGTTTTTTTGCGCCGCTTCGACGATGTCATCAGGGAGACGGACAGCGTCCGAGTGCTCTTCCCGGATCGCCCCAACATCGGTGGAGCCTCTCTTGCCTCCGCGCTGTGGCACATGGGGCGGCAGAGAGAGGCACTAGACGAGTGGAGTGGGATCTGGCGGTCCGACCCGGCGTTCACCGAGGCCGTGGACCGGGGGTTGACCGATGCCGGTCCAGTGGGGGCGATGCAGGCGTGGGCGAACTACCGAGCCAGCCACTACGATGACAGCGGGACCGATGCGTACGGCGTGGCAGTGCTCTATGGGAGAGCCGGTGATGTCGCCGCCGCCCTGGAGTGGTTGGAGAGGGCCTACG
>JBDHGI010000178.1:0-9072 GCA_039589955.1 Gemmatimonadota bacterium
AACTCCATCACCCAGAAGATCCAGAGCCTATGTCATGCTATCTCTGGGACGGGACCCTAGGAGCCTGTCCCAGTAATCCAGTAGGCCGCCACCCGTGCTGTCGCCCGGGTACCCGGGACGCCACGGCCGCAGATCCTAGGCGAAGCGACGACGGCATAGCCGTAGCTATGTCTAGGAGCTTCAACTACGGGGTAACAACGCGAAGCGTTGTCGGGGCCGTGCCGCCCCAACCCACTACCGGTAAGATCATGTCATCCATGGTGTCGGGCGCAGGGGGGTCGCGGTCCCATAGGTCGTCTTTCCTCCTCGCCGTAGCTACGGCTACGACTCGTCGTCTCTCCTACTCTGAAACTCGCGAGCGCCGGGTGCTTCCTGGGCGGCGCGGCCCACTGGATTACTCGGACAGGCTCCTAGGGCTCGACGCTCCCCACCTCCCGGTACGGCTGCCACAGGCCGGGCCGTACCGGGACGTAGATCACCCCTGCGGAGATCCCGGCTTCGCCGGGCGCGAAGAGGGGCACGCCACGGTGCTCTCCGACGGGCTCGATGTCACCGCATCGAAGTCGGCGCGGTGCTCCCCACGGCTCGTACGTCCGTCCCTCGACGACGAGGGGCTGGCCGTTCCGATGCCAATGCGTCTCGCCGGCATAGGCCCCGGCGAGCTCGACACCGGGCCGGAGCGAGGCGATGGGAACCCGGCCCGGACCGACCAGAGTGTCCCCCATGGCCGTGACCCGGACCAGGAGCTCCTCTCCCGTGGACAGACAGACGAGGGCGGGGGTCCCGTCCGGGAGGGGCGGCGGAACCTCCCGCACGACGACCACGGTGTCGGGCGGAGGCGCGGGGAGCTGGACCGACGACGGCCTCCGCTCCGCCACGCTGGGCTTGCAGAGCAAGCCACCGCCGGACGGACAAATCGCCAGCGAGACGAGGAAGCCGAGCTTGGGTCGCAGGTACTCGCTGGAGTACCCGCCCGCAGGCTCCGGATGGTTCACGCCCAAGAGGTGGGCGCCGACTCGAAGGCCGCCCACGTCGAGCTGTGCCCCGACGTTGACGTCGAACCCGTTGTGCTCCCCGAGGAGGGCCAGCGTGACGTCTCTCGCCACCAGGACGTGGACGGAGGATCCGAAGAACCAACCGTCGGAGTCGGCCTGGCCGTAGAAGGGAAGATGACCTCCACTCCGGAACATCCCGGTGCCGTATCCGGCGCTGATGGCGAAGCGGTGCCGGGGGAGCAGTGCGCTCCGCCAGCCCGGAACGTATGCCGTGGCGACCCCGTACAGGGAGAGCCTGGTCGCCACCCTGGTACTCGAGCCCTCGTAGGTCTCCCTGAGACGCTCGTCCGGAAAGCCCAGCCGTCCCGGCTGACGTGGGATCCCGTCGGAGAAGTCCGGAGCCGTGACGTACCGGGCGCCCACGGCCAGGCCCAAACCTTCGGGAGGGGGGCGCACGAGCTGCAGTCGGCCGAAGACACCCCACATGCTCCCCCCGTCCGACGCCCGGTTCAGCGCCTGGACAGTGGCACCCACCTCCATCACATCGAAGAGGCCCAGCGTGACCGAGGCGTCCCGGTGTAGCTCCTCGACGCCCTCCCCGTAGCCGACGGTAGCCCCCGACGGACCCACCCGAGCTCTCCGGTCCAGGTTCACGAAGAACCCGGAGAAGGTGCCGGTGATGCCCAGGTGGGGTAGGACGCCTGCCACCGGGACGTCGAGGAGGCCGGAGCCATACCGCAGCGTGGACGGCATCGTGGTCGTCCGGGCCTGCCCCTGCACCGCGGCCGGTAAGGCGAGAAGCAGGGCCAGGGCACGCGCTGCGCTGCTCGGGGCCAGGGACATACCCGGGCTCCTCAGACGTCCAGGCGTCGCTCCAGCCGGGCCAGGCGTCGGGCCACCGTCACCACCCAGCCGAACACGAAGACCCAAAGGACGGTGTAGGCGATGAAGACGAAGGCGTACGGCCTCAGGCTCTGTTCGGCCAGGCCCGCACCCGGGAGCGCGGTCTCCTGGGCAACGGCGGGAGCGGCCAGGACCAGGGCGAAGACGGCAGAGGACGCCCAGGCTCGGATTCGCCAGAAACGGGTCATGATGCCTCGGTGGGTCGGGGGGTCAGCTCCGAGCGTCGGCGCTCGCGCACCGCCGCCACGTGGGACATGGCCTCCAGGGAGTAGCGCAAGAGGAAGACACCCAGGAAGAGGGCCGTGAACGATCCGAACCCGACCATCAGGGTGGTCAGCATGTCGGGGTGCAGCGTTGGGCCCTCCGGCTTCATCACCACAGGCGTGGGATGTAGCGACCGGAACCACACCACGCTGAGGTGGATCAGGGGGATGTCGGCCGCGCCCACCAGACCCACGACGGCGGCGAAGCGCTTGCCCCGCTCCGGGTTCTCGGTGGAGGCGCGCACGAGGAAGTACCCCAGGTAGATGAACCAGAGGAGCAGCGTCAGGGTCAGCCTGGGCTCCCACGTCCAGTACGTCCCCCAGGCGATCTTCCCCCACAGGGGCCCGGTGAGAAGCACGACCGTGGTGAAGACCATGCCTCCCTCGGCTGCCGCCACCGCCGCCTGATCCAACCGGTCGTCTCCCAGCCACAGGTACATGGCCCCGCAGATGGCGACGATCCCGAAGGCGAAGAAGGCGACCCAGGCGGCCGGCACGTGGATGTAGAAGATCCGCTGGATGATCCCCATGCTGGCCTCGGTGGGGACCCAGAAGAACACCATCCACTGCACACCCATCACACCCAGGGTGCCCAGCACGGCGAGGACCAATCCGGACAGGCGAATACCTTTCGACGGCATCACTCCTCCACGACGAACCGAAACAGTGCCGCCCCCGCGCCCACGGCCAGGACGGCGAAAGCGGCTAGCATGCGGACGTTGCCCTCCACCTCGTCGAGAGGGCGGTCGGCCAGCAACCTCCCCGTTGCAGAGACCCCGTAGATCACCATGGGGACCAGAAGGGGAAAGACGAGAATGGGAAGAAGCGTCTCCCCCATGTGCGTGCCCGACGAAACCGCGGCGAACAGGGTTCCCAGGGCGACGAAGCCCAGGGCGCCGAGAGCTAGAGCGAGAGCAAGCATACCGGGGCTCGTGCCCAGCTCCAGGCCGAAGAAGAGCGTGAATACGCCCACCACCAGCAGGGCGACGACGTAGAGGAGGACGAAGTTCGCCAGGGTCTTCCCCAGGAAGACGGCGTCCTTCGGTGCCGGGCTGGTCAGCACTCCCTGGAACGCCCCGTCCTGGGCCTCCAGGTAGAAGGTGCGCCCGATCCCCAACAGGCCTCCGAAGACGATGGTCATCCAGATGAGGCCGGCGGCGATGTCCTGGGGGCGGACCACCGTTGCGTCGATGGAGAAGTTGAACAACACGCCCGCGAGCACGGCGAAGGCTCCCATTGCCGCGATCCGCTCCCGCGTGCGCAGCTCCAGGAGCAAGTCCTTCCACACGACAGCGTAGATCTGGGACAGGTAGGTCATCGGCGCCCATCCTCCACCACTCGGTGGTAGAAGCGCTCGAACCCGTCCCGATCCACATCCAGCTCCCGTCCCTCCCACGCCAGGCGCCCCCTAACCTGGATGGCGATCCTGTTGGCGAGCTCCAGGCCCTGGGTGAGGTTGTGGGTCACCATCACGACCGTCCGTCGCCCGTCCCGGAGCGACGACAGCACCTCCCGGAGCACCGAGGCCGCGTAGGGGTCGAGGCCGGTGTAGGGCTCGTCCAGGAGGACCACGTCCGGGTCATGGAGCAGGGCGCGGGCCAGCGCCGCTCTCTGCCTCATGCCGTGGGACAGCTGCCGCACCAGGAAGTCTCTGCGCTCGAGAAGGCCCACCTGCTCCAGGCGAGCGGGGATCCTCCCGTCCAGGTCACGGAGCCCGAAGAGCCGTCCGAAGAACTTCAGGTTCTCCTCGAGTGTGAGATGGGCATACATGAAGCCCTGGTGGGAGAGGATGCCGATCCGGCCCCGCCAGGACGTCTCCCGGAAGTCGAGGCGGTCACCCGCCACCACGACCTCTCCCCGGGTGGGTCGGATCCGTCCCCCGAGGAGGCTCAGAAGGGTGGTCTTCCCGGCTCCGTTCGGCCCGAAGACGGTGAGGAAATCCCCTGCCTCGAGCTCCAGGTCGACGCCGTCCACGGCCACGACCACCCCGAACTCGCGCACGAGGCCCCTGGCCGCCAGAACCGGGCCGGCCCGACGGGACGTCGCAGGGGCCGGAGCAGTCGGGGCTTCCACCAGCAGGGCGTCGTCAGCCAGCGGGGACCGCCTGGAGGGCGTGGCCGCAGGAGGCACAGAACCGACTCTCCGGCTCGTTCGTGAATCCGCAGTCGGAACAGCTCACGCCCTCGCGCAGCTCCTCCCGCACCTGGGCGATCTCCGCCTCGAGGTCCGAGAGGGTGGCGCCCCCCTCGCGGGCCTTCTCGTCCGCCTCCAGCGCCGCCAGCGCTTCGGCGGTGAGCTCTCCCTTCAGCGACCGGTAGTCGGTCTCGTCGAGCTTCCCGGCGAGGAAGTCGTACTCCACGTCCCTGAGGGCCAGCAGAGCCACACGCTTGCGTGCCTCGGTCTCGGTGAGCTCGTCCTCCTCCCGATCCAAGGAGGCATGGAGGCCCTTGGCCACCGGCTGGAGGATGAACAGGATCACTGCTGCCGCCACCAGCGCGGCCCCGATGAAGAGTTCCATCCTACGCCTCCGCCGCCACCGGCTCTGCCGCGGGTGCGACCTCTTCCGCCCCCTTGCGGCGCTCGACGCTCGGCCAGAGGCCGATCAACGCTCCCACCGTGAGGACCAGACCTCCATACCAGATCCACCCGACCAGAGGCTTGATCAGGACCTGGAGATCCACTCCCTGGGCCGATGAATCCGCATTCAGGGCGCCGCCGAGATCGTCGACGGCCGACAGGATGATGTAGAGATCCTCGAGGGGGGTCGAGCGGATCCCCACCTCTGTCATGAGCTGCTCGCTCGTGAAGTACTGCCGCTTCTCCGATGTGAGGTTGCCCAGGGCTCGTCCATCCTGCTCGACGGAGACCAGTGCGATGGCCTGCCAATTCAGGTTCCGCTGCCCCCGCCCCACCGAGACCGAGAGGCCCTCGTAGGTCAGCGTATAGGCGTGGCCGAAGGGGGACGCCACTTCCACCACGTCACCCGGCATCATGTGCTGGCGCACGTCCACGTTGTAGGCGGCGCCCGCGAATCCCATGAAGATCACCACGGTGCCGACGTGGACGATGTAGCCGCCCCATCTCCGCCGGTTCCGGGATACCAGATGGTACAGCGCCCTGAGGTACCCCTCACCCTCGATGCTGGCCCGGGCGCGCGTACCCTTCCAGAACTCCACGACGATGATGTAGAGGACGAACGTGCTGAGGCCCCACGTCGTGAGGGCCAGCGGGTGCCTCGCCCCCAGAGCCCACAGCACGGCGGACACCAGGAGGCCCGCCAGGATCGGCGCGATGAAGTTCCTCTGGAGGTTCCTCCTCGTGGCCCGTCGCCACGCGATCACCGGGCCGATGCCCGTGAGGGCCAGGAGGAACAGACCGATGGGGAAGTTCACCCTCTCGAAGAATGGCGGGCCGACGCTGACCTGCTGTCCCGTCACCCCTTCGGAGATGAGGGGAAAGAGCGTCCCCCACATCACCGCGAAGGCGGCTCCGAGGAAGATGAGGTTGTTGAAGAGGAACGCGGACTCCCTCGACAGGAAGGACTCGATGCGGTTTTCGCTCTGCAGGCTCGGGAGCCGGTAGAGGATGAGCACCACCGACGCCACCAGGATCGATCCCATGAAGCTGAGGAAGATGTAGGCGATCTTCAGCTCCTGGGCGAAGGAGTGCACCGACTCGATGAGCCCCGAGCGGGTGAGGAAGGTGGCGAAGATCGTGAGGAGGAAGGTGAGGAGCACGAGGGACATGTTCCACACCTTCAGCATGCCCCGCTTCTCCTGGATCTGGATGGAGTGGAGGAACGCCGTGGCCGTCAGCCAGGGAAGCAGCGACGCATTCTCCACCGGATCCCAGAACCAGTACCCTCCCCATCCCAGCTCCTCGTAGGCCCAGCGCATGCCGAAGATGACCCCCACCGACAGGAAGAACCAAGATAGGAGGGTCCATCGTCGGGTGAGCTCGATCCAGCGTGAGTCCAGGCGCCCGTTGAGAAGGGCCGCCATCCCGAATGCGAAGGGGATGGTGAACGCCGTGAAGCCCAGGTAGAGGGTGGGTGGATGGATGGTCATCCAGTAGTTCTGCAGCTGCGGATTCAGGCCCTGACCGTTGGCGGGCGTGAAGCCGAGCCGCTCGAACGGGTTCACGTCGGCGAACAGCAGCACCACGATGAAGAACGTCAGGATGCCCTGGAGCACGCCGACCACGTAGGGCATGAACTCCCGGTTCTTCCTCCGGTTGAGGAAAACCGTGACCGAGGAGAAGAACCCGAGCAGCAACGCCCAGAACAGGAGCGAGCCCCGCTGTCCGGCCCACAGCCCGGAGATCTTGTAGAAGGTCTCGAGCTCCCGGTTGGAGTAGCTGGCCACGTACCAGTACTCGAACTTGTCACCCAGGAATGCCGCCATGACGCCGACGGATGCCAGCGCCAGCAGGAAGCTCACCGCGTAGATGCTCCGCTCCGCGCTGAGCACCATGTCGCCACGCTGCGACCTACCCCCGAGGAAGCCTAGGGACATGCCCCAGATCGCGACGGGGAGCGCGATCCAAAGGGCGAATTCCCCCAGAATGGTCACCCGGCGAGATCCTCCGGAGCTGCCTCGTAGCGGCTACCGCACTTGGTGAGAAGCGTGTTGGCCTGAAAGACCCCCTGGGCGTTCATGCGACCCTCGAGCACGACCTCCACGTCCTCCGCGAACGTGTCTGGAAGGGCATCGCGGAACTCGACGGGGAACGTCACCGATTCGTCAGCGAGGTCCCTGACCTCGAACCGGTGCAGCAGCTCCCCCTGGACGCGCTCGTAGGTGCCGGGGATCACCTTGCCGCTGACCTTCACACCCACCTCGGTGAACGTGGGGTCGTCCGCCACCTTGGCCATGAGCTCGGCGGGGGTCAGGTAGTAGACCATCGTCTCGCTCACACCCGTCCAGACCAGATACGTGACGACGGCGGCGACGCCGACGAGACCGACCATGAAACGGCCATGCTTCTTCATGCGGGCACCTCGCTCTTCTTCGGCTCCGGCGGGGCCGGAATGGGCAGTAATCCTGGGCTTCACGCCCAGGGAAATCTAGGCGACACGGCACCTGGGAAACCAGTCAGGAAAACCCCCTACTGATCCCTCCGGTACGTACCTGACCCGGCGCGGGAGGTTTCCCCACGTCTTTCCAGGGCGCGATCGAGGGCCCAGCGCGCCGCCCCGTCGGGATCGGGAAGCTCGGGAAGGCCAAGGCCACCCGCAGGCGGCGTGCCCAGGGTCCCCACCGCCAGGCCCATCTTCTTCGCCAGGGCGATCTCCGAGAGCGTTCCCCATGACCCGCCCACGGCCACCACCGCCTCCGCGGCCCGGGCGATCAGCGCGTTGCGGGCGTCCCCCAGGCCCGTCGCCAGGGGAAGGGTGATCCACGGGTTGGCCGACCCGGGTGCCTCGCTCTTCAGCAGGCCCACGACCAGGCCTCCGGCCTCGCTGGCGCCTCTGGCGACTCCCTCCATGACGCCGCCGTGCCCTCCGCACAGGACGACGGCGCCGGCCTCGGCCAGGGCGGCTCCCAGAGCCCGAGCGTTCTGGTAGTCCGTCGGGCTCGCTGCGGCGGCCCCCACCACGGCGATCCGCAGGGGCCGGCGGACCGGTCCCTCCTTCATCCCTCCTCCCCGTCCCGGGCCCAGGACACCGCGGCCCTGACGGCTCGTCGCCATCCGGACGTTAGCCCGGCCCGGTGGCCCGTATCCATGCCGGGATCGAACCGGGTGGGCTCGCTCTGGCACCCCAGGAACTCCTCCGCCGAAGCCCACACACCTCGGGCGATCCCTGCGAGCCCCGCCGCTCCCAGGGCCGTGGTCTCCACCGACGCCGGGCGTCGCACCGGGCATCCGATGAGGTCGGCCTGGAACTGCATGAGCCAATCGTTCAGGGCGGCCCCGCCATCCACGCGCAGCTCCCGGGTCTCCATGCCGGAGTCCGCTTCCATGGCTCTCAACACGTCGAGGGTGCTGAACGCCATGGCCTCCAACGCCGCCCTGACGAGGTGCTCCCTTCGGGTGCCCCGAGTGAGCCCGACGAGGGTGCCCCGGGCTTCGGGCTCCCAGTGGGGCGCGCCCAGGCCCACGAAAGCCGGAACGAAGTAGACGCCGTCGTTCCCCTCCAGGGAGCGGGCGAGGGCCTCCGACTGGGCCGCTTTCTCCACCACTCCGAGGCCGTCTCGGAGCCATTGGATAGCCGCGCCGGCGATGAACACGGAGCCCTCCAGGGCATAGGCGAGGCCGCCCCGAGCGTCGCAGGCGGCCGTGGTCAGCAGGCCGTGCTCCGACGGCACGGCCTCCCTCCCGGTGTTCAACAGGAGGAAGGCCCCCGTTCCGTAGGTGTTCTTCGCCAGGCCTGGGGACCAACAGCCCTGACCGAAGAGGGCGGCCTGCTGGTCGCCGGCCACGCCCGCGATGGGGATGTCGGCACCGAGGTGCTCCCCCAGGGCGATCCCGAAGTCACCGGAGCTCGGTCGGATCTCGGGGAGGATGGCGGGCGGTACCTCCAGGACGTCGGCCAGCCACGGATCCCAGGACGCGGAGGAAAGGTCCATGAGGAGGGTGCGGGACGCATTGGTGGGATCGGTGGCGTGAACGGTGCCTCCGGTCAGCCGCGTCATCAGCCAGCTATCCACCGTCCCCACAGCGAGCTCGCCCGCCTCGGCTCTGCGGAGCAGCTCGGGGTGCTCCCGCATCAACCAGGTGATCTTCGTGCCCGAGAAGTACGGGTCGGTGACCAGCCCGGTGCGGCGGCGAAGCTCGTCGCCCTTGCCCTCCTCGCCCAGCTCCCGGCAGATCCCGACGGTACGGCGGTCCTGCCACACGATGGCCCGGTGGACCGGCTCCAGCGTCGAGCGGTCCCAGAGCACCACGGTCTCTCGTTGATTGGTGATGCC
>JBDHGI010000179.1:0-9038 GCA_039589955.1 Gemmatimonadota bacterium
CCGACTACATGCGGTGGCCGTTCCACCGGAACTACGACGTGCATCCCGACGGAACCCACTTCGTGATGATCCGGCTCCGGGGCGTTGACTCTCAGCAGCTGGTCGTGGCGCAGAACTGGTCCACGACACTGGACACGCCGGGGGAGAGGCGGTAGTTACCGCTCCTCCGACGGGACACGCCGGGTCACACCTGTTAGGTTAAGGAGCGCGTCCTGCCCGCAAATCCTCCCACTCGATCGAGCCATGAGGATCCTGATTGCGGACGAAAAGGCCCTCTTCCGGGACGCCCTCGGGAGCCTCGTGGAGTCGCATGGTTGTGAGGTCGTCGCCGAGTGTGAAGGTGGAGCCGAGGTCATCGAGCTCGCCCAGCGTCTCTCACCCGACATCATCCTGCTGTCCGTCAGCGGCTCCTTCTCGGACGTGGCCCAGCTCACGGGGCATCTCGCGGAGTATCTTCCCGCCTCGGCGGTGATCATCCTCACCGAGGACGGGGACGAGGAGGTGCTCTTCGAGGCCATCCGGTCCGGGGCCAAGGGGTATCTCACCCGGGATCTCGACGGGGACGACTTCTGTCGCCTTCTGGAGAGGGCACACCGGGGAGAGCCCGCCCTGTCTCCCGCGCTGGCGACCAGGCTGCTCGAGGCCTTCGCCCGGTCTCCCGAGGAGGTTCACCGCCCGAGGGCGGGATCCACGGGCCTCACCGACCGGGAGAGGGAGGTGCTGGAGAACATGGCAAGGGGAACCACGTCCAACCGGGAGCTGGCCGAGGCCCTCGGAGTCAGCGAGAACACGGTGCGCTTCCACGTGCGCAACATCCTCGGCAAGCTCCACCTCCACACCCGCGCGGCGGCCGTCGCCTACGCCCTGACCCACGGCCTGGTGGGGTCGGGATCGGACTCGTGACGGAGGTCCGACCCCGCTGACGCGCTCGGGGGCCGGCTCGTCAGCCGTCGCCGGACAGCGCCCCCGGGGTTGAAGCTCCGCCAACCATGGTGATGCCCACGAGCTTCTCCATGAGGCCCCGCACCCGCTGGACCTGGTGGTCCAGCACGAGCTGCCAGATCCCCCCGCCCACGAAGAACCCGGCGATGCCCAGGAGCAGCCCGGACATGATGAGCGTCCCCACCGACCCTCCCTCGGCGCCCAGGCCGGCTCCGACGACGGCTCCGAAGGCCGCGGGGATCCCCAGGAGGGGACCCTTGACGTTCGCCAGGGACCGCTCCACCGAGATGACCGTCTCCTCGTCGAGGCGCTTCACCGCCACCTGGGTGCTTCCGAGCTGACCGGGAGCCGTCCAGCGGAGCTCGCCCAGGGCCTCCGTGAGCGTGCCCTGATCGGGGACTGAGCGATCGATGGCCCAGAGCAGCATGCGCAGCTCGGCGTCCTCCAGCGGTCTGGGCACGGACCGGATCTCCCGAACGACCGCCGTGTCGGCCGCCAGGGCCCGGGCGCTGCGCGATCGGACCTGGTCCAGCTCCGTGGCCGCCTGCTCGACCATCGCGGGATCGATGCCCACGTCGCGGGCGATCTCCCGGAGGTCCTGGAGCGTGATCCCGTGCCCGGGCTCGACGCGCCGCTTCTCCTCGTCCAGGTCCACCGCCCGCTTGAGGATGAAGGCGATCTCGCGGTCCGAATAGCGTCGCATGGCCATGTCGGCCCCCTGGTCGGATCGGTCAGGTCTCACACCAAATCTACGCTCTTCGGAGTCGGACCCGTCATGCCCGGGCCCCAGCGAGGACGGGAACGCCCTCAACGCTTCCTGGCGAGCGTCAGCCCGTCCCCCACGGGCACCAGGCTCAGCGAGATCCTCGCGTCCCGGGACAGCTTCCGGTTCAGCGCCCGGATGGACTCGGTGTCTGCATCGACGAACTCCGGATCCGCCACCTTGCCTTCCCAGAGGACGTTGTCGACGGCGATGATCCCGCCGGTGCGCACGAGGCCCAGCACTCCCTCGAAGTACCGGTCGTAGCCTTCCTTGTCGGCGTCGATGAAGGCGAAGTCGAAGGTCCCTCCCTGGCCGGCCTCGAGGAGCTCGTCCAGGGTGCCGGCCGCCGGGCCGAGCCGGAGGTCGATCTTGTGATCCACGCCCGCCTCCGTCCAATACCGCCGGCCCATGGACGCCCACTCCTCGCTGACGTCGCACGCCACCAGCCTGCCGTCGTCGGGGAGGGCGAGGGCGACCCACAGCGCGCTGTACCCGGTGAACGTCCCCACCTCGAGGGCGGTCCTGGCGCCCGTGAGCTCGACGAGAAAGGCGAGGAGCTGCCCCTGCTCCGGGCCGATTTGCATGTTTGACTCGGGCAGAAGCGCGGTCTCCTCGCGGAGGCGTCGGAGGACCGGCGGCTCCCGCAGGGACACGTCCAGCAGGTAGCGATACAGGGCGTCGGGTAGGTGGTTGGTGCGTCGGGTCATGACGGGCTCCGACGGAGGCGGAAGGGATACGGAGCCCCGACGCTGGCACGCCCGGGCCGGAGAGGCAACGGGGGGAACCCCTGGCCTCGGCCTCGCCACCTGTCCCCGGCCCGTGGCTCCCCCGTAGGTTGACCACCGTCATGCCAGGTCCCTCCTCCCGCCGGTGACCATGCCGCTCTTCACCACCGCGTGCCCACGCAACTGCTACAGCACCTGCACCATGACGGTGGAGGTGGAGGACGGCACCCTCCGGCGGGTCCTGCCCCACGCCGGCAACCGCGCCACCGTCGAGGGCCCCTGCCTCAAGGGGCTCAGCTACGTGGAGCGGGTGGCGTCCCCGGACAGGATCCTCCACCCGTTGCGCCGAGGCGAGGACGGATCGTTCCACCGCGTGTCCTGGGACGAGGCCCTGGACGAGATCGCCCGCCACCTCGTCCGCGTCCGGGAAACCGTCGGGCCCCAGGCGGTGCTCTACTACGCCGCGAGCGGAACCAAGGGACTGCTGAACGGCGTGGGCGCCGCCTTCTGGCGCCTCTTCGGAGGCTACACGGGCACGTACGGGGATCTCTGCTGGCCGGCGGGGCTGGAGGCGACGCGCCTCACCCTGGGGGAGAACAAGCACAACGCCCCCTGGGACCTTCCCAACGCCCGTCTCCTGGTGCTGTGGGGGAAGAACGCCGCCGAGACGAATATCCACCAGATGCCTTTCATGGAGGATGCCCTCCGGGCCGGGGCCCGCCTCGTCGTGGTGGATCCCCGTCGCACCGAGACCGCCGAGCGGGCGGAGCTCCTGGTCCAGCCGCGGCCGGGAACCGACGGGGCCCTGGCGCTGGCCATCGCCCACGTGCTCTTCCGCGAGGGATGGCTGGACGAGGAGTTCCTCGACACCCACGCCCTGGGTCATGGGGAGTACGCCGAGCGGGTATCGACCTCGACGCCCGAGTGGGCCGAGGAGGTGACCGGCGTGCCGGCCCGCTACATCGTCCGGCTCGCCGAGATGATGGGCACCATCGAGCCCGTCACCATGTGCGCCGGCTATGGCATGCAGCGGTACTCCAACAGCGGCCAGACCATGCGCGCCATGATCGCGCTGTTGGCCCTCACCGGGAACCTCGGCCGACCGGGAGCCGGCTGGCAGTTCGCGAACCTGCAGTCGGCGGTGTTCGACGACGTGAAGGACCCGCTGGCCTTCTATCCGCCGGCCGAGCCCGACGGGGTCGCCCGCATCGGCGTGTCCACGGCCCGTCTCGGCGCCGACATGCTCGCGGCCACGGATCCTCCCCTGAAGCTGGCGTGGGTGGAGCGGGGCAACCCGATCCCCCAGAACCCGGAGACGTCCACCGTCCTGGAGGCGTTCCGCCGCCTGGACTTCAGGGTGGTTGTCGAGCAGTTCATGACCGACACTGCCCGGGAGGCGGACATCGTCCTGCCCGCCAAGACCCTCTTCGAGCAGTCCGACGTCGTCGGCGCGTACTGGCACCCCTACGTCCAGCTCCGGCAGAAGGTCCTGGATCCGCCGGGGGAGGTGAAGCCCGAGTCGGAGATCTACCGCCTGCTCGCGGCGCGCCTGGACCTGCCGGCCGGGGAGGTGGACCGCCTCATCCCGGGCCCCGGCGACGAGGAGGTGGAGGCGTGGCTGGAGCGGAGGCTCGCGCCCTTTCCGGAGCTGAGCCTGGAGCGGCTCCGCTCGGGCCCCGTGGTGGCTCCGGGACACGAGGAGATCGCCTTCGCCGGCGGGGTGTTCCCGACGCCCACCGGTCGCGTCGAGATCCTGTCCCACGAGGCGGTCCGACGGTGGGGCGTGGATGCCCTCCCCGATTGGACCGATCCGGTGGAGGCATCCTCGGGGACGGGTCGGGACGGAGGCCGGTATCCCCTCTACCTGATGACGCCCAACACCAAGAACCGGATCCACTCCCAGTTCGGGAACCTCCGCATGATCCGAGCGCAGGATCCGGAGCCCGTGCTGTCCCTCAGCCCCGTGGACGCCCTGGCCCGGGAGATCCGGGAGGGCGACCGCGTGCGGGTGTTCAACGACCGGGGCTCCCTGGAGGTCCGGTGCCGTCTGGACTTCGGGATCAGGGAGGGATGCGTCTCCCTGGTGAACGGATGGTGGCTGGCCGACGGCGGCGCCGTGAACCTCCTCTCCGCCGGCCGCGAGACGGACATGGGCCACGGCGCGGCATTTCACGAGAACCGCGTGGACGTGGAGCGGGTGGGCGCATGAGCCAGGTGGAGCGCCCCGTCCCCCGGGGCTTCCTCTTCGACGCCAACCGGTGCACGGGATGCGCCGCGTGCGAGCTGGCCTGCTCCACCGAGAACGCCCTCGGGTGGGGCCGGAGCTGGCGGCACGTGGTGAGCGTCAACCCGGAGCGGAGACCGGACATCCCCAGCTATCACCTCTCCCTGGCCTGCAACCACTGCGACGAGGCCCCGTGCCTGAGGCACTGCCCGACCCGGGCCATCTCGAGGGACGCCGGCACGGACGCGGTGCTCATCGACGCCGACGCCTGCATCGGGTGCCGGTACTGCTCCTGGGTGTGCCCGTACGACGCCCCCCGGTTCGACGAGACGCGCTCGGTGATGGCGAAGTGCACGGCCTGCCACCACCGCCTCCGAGAGGGCCAGGCCCCCGCCTGCGTGGACGCCTGCCCCACGGCGGCTCTGGACTACGGGCCGCTGACGGGCGGGGTGGGCCTCCCGGGCTTTCCCGACACGCCGGCGGGCCCCCGCATCCGGTTCAGCCCCCTTCGGGCCGGGCGTCGCCCTGTGGAGATGACCTGGGCCCTCCCGGAGAGCGTCATCCGGTCCTTCGCCGCCGCCAGGCCGCCGCGGTCGGGGGGCATCTCCCTGCGGTCGGAGGCCCCCCTGTGGCTGCTCACCCTGGGTGGGGCGGGGCTGGTGGGCTGGGTCCTCGCCGCGGCCCTGGGTGACGTGACCGTCCAGCCTCTGTGGTTCCTGGCCGGAGCCCTCGCCACCCTCGCGGTGAGCACGCTCCACCTGGGCAGGAAGCTCCACGCCTGGCGTGCGCTTCGGAACCTCCCCGACTCCAGGTTGAGTCGGGAGGTGGCCTCCTACGGCGCCTTCGTCGGGGCGGCGGCACTGGCGTCCGCGGCCTTCCCCGACGCTCTCCTGCCCATGGGAGCGGCCGGCGCCCTGGGCGTGGTCGCCCTCTTCGCCATGGACCGGGTGTACGACCCTGTCCGTCCCGCGTGGGCCCGACCCGTCCACAGCGCGGACGCGATCCTCACGGGGCCGTTCGTCGCCGCGGTCCTGCTTCGGTGGCCCCCGGCCTTCGCGGTGCTCGCGCTGATGAAGCTGCTCCTCTACCTCGGCAGGAAGACGAAGGAGGATACGGACGGCGGACCGTTGACCTGGGCGCTCGCCGCCCTCAGGCTGGTCCTGGGGCTGGCCCTGCCGTCGGCGCTCTGGTGGCTCGGATCTGGAGCCGGCTGGATCCTGGTGCTCGTGGCGCTGGGGGAGGCGGTGGATCGCGGGGAGCTCTATCACAGGTTGGAGATCCCCACGCCCAGGGCCACCGCGGCCCGCGTGACGGCGGCTCCGCCTGGTTCTCCTTCAGGAGGTCGATGATCATGAAGCGCTCAACCCCGCTCACGCTCCTGCTGGTGTGGATCGCATCCTGTGCGCAGCCGCCGGAGGAGGCGCCGCCCGACCCGGCCGCGGTCTTCGACGGCACCGGGGGCGAGTGGATCGATCTCACCTACTCGTACTCCTCGGAGACCGTGTACTGGCCTACGGCCGAGGGCTTCCGGCTCGAGGAGTTGGCGTACGGAGCCACACCCGGGGGGTGGTTCTACGCCGCCTACAACTTCTCGTCGGCGGAGCACGGGGGAACCCATCTGGACGCGCCCATCCACTTCGCCGAGGGGCGCCAGACCAACGACGAGATCCCCCTGGAGCGCCTCATCGCCCCGGCGGTGGTGGTGGATCTGGCGACGCCGGTGGAGCCCGACAACATGCTCACCGTGGAAGACCTCGCCTCCTGGGAGGCCCGGCACGGACCCATCCCGCAGGGCGCCATCCTGTTGGTCCGCGCTGGTTGGGGTAGCCGGTACCACGACCGCACCGCCTATCTCGGGACGGCGCTGACGGGACCCGAGGCCGTACAAGAGCTCCACTTCCCGGGCATCGCCCCCGAGGCGGCGGAGTGGCTGGTGGCGGAGCGCTCCATCGCGGCCGTGGGCATCGACACGCCGAGCATCGACCGCGGGCAGTCCACGGACTTCCGGTCCCACGTGATCCTGAACGGCGCGGACATCCCCGGCTTCGAGAACGTGGCCAACATGGACCGGCTGCCGGCCACGGGGAGCTTCGTGGTGGCGCTTCCCATGAAGATCGAGGGCGGCAGCGGAGGGCCTCTGCGCATCGTGGCCTTCTTGCCGAATTCCGTCGGCTGACGACCCGGCGCCCGTTTAGTACAGGCGATCGACGTCCAGCACGTTGAGGAGGGGCTCGCCGGCCCGGTCACGGCGAAGGTTCTCGCAGAACAGGGCCACGATGCGCGCGTTCTCGCCCTCGCTGGTGCTGGCGGAGTGGGGGCTGACCACCACGTCGGGCAGGTCCCACAGGGGGCTCTCGGGGGGCAGGGGCTCCTCGGCGAAGACGTCCAGGAAGGCCCCTCCGAGCCGTCCGGACCGGAGGGCGTCCACGAGGGCCTCCTCGTCCACCAGGGCCCCACGACCGATGTTGATCAGCACGGCGCCGTCAGGGAGCGCGGCCAGCTCCCCCTCGCCGATGATGGCCTCGGTCTCGTCGGTGTGGGGCAGGGTCAGCACCAGGTAGTCCGCCGTCGGGAGCAGGTCTCGCAGGCGGTCGGGGCCGAGGACCGCGTCCACCGCCTCCCCGGCGGCCCGGGGCGTGTCCGGACGCCGACGGACGCCGACGACGCGCACGCCCAGGGGGCGCACCAGGCGCGCCACCTCCGAGCCAATGGAGCCGAGGCCGACGATGAGCACCGTGCGCCCCTCGAGCTCCAGGCCGGCGAACCTCTCCCACCTGCGGGCCGCCTGCGCCCGGAGGGTGGGGAGCAGCCGCCGGGCGTGGGAGAGGATGGCGAGGAGGGCGAACTCCGCCAGCGGTCGGGCGTGGACCCCGCTGGCGGTGGTGAACGTCACGCCGGGCATCCGACGGGCATACTCCAGGCGCCGCACCATCTGTCCGATTCCCGCGCTGGTGGCCTGGATCCAACGCACCCGTGGAGCGAGATCCGGGAGATCCTCGCGGTGGGTGGGATCGAAGTCGAACAGAATCGTGGCGCGAGCCAGATGGGCACGCCACGCGGCCTCCTGCTCCTCCGATCGGGTCACCGGTGAGCCCGAGTGATCCGCGGGGTATCTGGGCGGCCGCAGGAGCTCCGGCTCGTGGACGACCTCGGCCTCCGGGGCAGCGGCCCGGATCCGCTCCACCAGGTGGGGCTCGATCCAGCTGGTGACGAGGATGACGTCTCGCGGGGGGCCGTCCGGCACGTGCGGCATGTGGGGTCCTCGAGGGAAGGTGGGAGGTCCAAGCTATCAGTCCGGGTCGCGGCGGGAAGGTCGCCCGGTGGCGGCGCCAGGTGTGGAGGCGTACTCATTGGCCATGTCCTCCCACCCCCGCGCCCTCGACGATTGGCTCGACCGGTTCTTCGCCTCCTACGACGCCCATCGTCCGGTCAACGCCACCTTCATCGGCCGGCACCGTCTCGACCACCTCCTCCCCGACTTCTCCGAGGAGGGGGCCGGGGACGCACTGGCGGACATGGACGCGCTTCTCCGGGAGGGCGAGGGGATCGACACCGATGGGGCGTCCGACACGGCGTCCGATACCGGCCGGCTGGATCTCCGGCTGGCTCGCGGCTTCCTCCGGATCCAGCGTTGGGAGTACGGGTCCCTCCACTTCCACCGGGGCAATCCCTGCGTGTACACCGGCGAGGCGGCGTTCGGAATCCTGTCCCTCTTCCTCTCGGATTTCGCCCCCCTGGCCGAGCGGGTCGCCTCCGCCGAGGCGCGCCTCCGGGCCGTGCCCCGCCTGCTGGCGTCCTGCCGGGAGAACGTCCGCCGGGCGCCACCGGCCTGGACGGAGCGTGCCGTCCGGGAGTGCCGTGGCGCCCTGGCGCTCCTACGCCGGGGCCTGCCGGGATTCCTGAGCGGCCAGGGCTTCGGGGGCGGGAGCCTCGAGACGGCCCTGGACGCCGCCGCGGGGGCGTTCTCGGAGCTCCGGGACTGGATGGAGCGGGACCTCCTCCGGAGCCCGACGGGCGGCTACGCCTGCGGCGAGGAGGCGCTTCGCCTGTACCTCCGCGAGGGGCACTTCCTGTCGGAGGGCCCGGACGAGATCGTCTCCTACGCCAGGGAGCGCCTCGCGGAGGCGTCTCGCGCCCTGGACCGGCGGTCGCGGGAGCTCGGCTACGCGGACCCGGAGAGCGCCCTGGCGGCCCTGGCGGAGCGTCATCCTCCGGTGGACGAGTACTACGGGGCCTACCAGGCCACCTGGGACGGGATGCGATCCGCCGCCGAGGCCCATGGCCTGGTGACGTGGCCCGAATTCCCCATCCGCTTCGTGGCCCGCCCCGAGTGGGCTCGGGAGGCCGCCCCCGACCTCTACTTCCTGTTCTACCGCTCCCCCGC
>JBDHGI010000180.1:0-15432 GCA_039589955.1 Gemmatimonadota bacterium
CTGAGCGTGGGAATGCCCTATTACATGAGTCCCGAGCAGGCTACCGGCGACCAACGAGTGGGGCCCCAAAGCGATCTCTACGCCCTGGGATGCGTTCTCTACGAGATGCTGGTGGGACAACCTCCGCATACGGGGAGCAACCCACAGGCGGTGCTCGCGAAGATCATCCAGGGAGGGCCGGTCTCCGCGAAAGAAGAGCGCGCATCGGTGCCTGCGAACGTCGATGCTGCAATACGCAGGGCGCTGGAGAAGATGCCGGCTGACCGGTTCCGCTCGGGCGCGGAGCTCGTGGCGGCCTTGAGGGACAGCGCCTTCCGCTACGGCGAGGCACCGTGGGCCGCGGATGCTTCCCGTCTCTGGCAGCTGGCGGCCGGCGGCTTCGCGCTCCTGAGCGTAGTGCTGGCGATCGCCCTCCTCCGCTTTGCCACGGCGACGCAACCGGCACCCGAGCCCCTGCGCCTCACGCTTCAGCTCCAGGGCGACTTCGAGATGGTGGTCCCGCCGGGTGACGCACCGAACATGGCGCTATCGAGCGATGGCACGTTGCTCGCTTACACTGGACAGAGTCAGGCAGGGGACTACCAGCTCTGGGTGCGGCGACGCGACGCAATCGCGCCATCCGCCATCTCCGACACCCGGCTCGCCGTCTCTCCCGCGATCTCGCCGGACAACTCCGAGATCGCGTTCATCAACGGTAGTGGGGTCTTCGCGGTGTCCGTGAGCGGTGGCTCCCTGCGGCGCCTCACCGACGAACAGGCCCAGGGCGCCCTCGGCATGGAGTGGGGTGCCGACGGATTCGTGTACTTCGTGAACCCGGAGGGGGGAGTCAGTCGCGTCCCCGGGGAGGGTGGGGCCACCGAAACCGTCATTCCCGCCGCCTCAGGCGAGGTCTTTGGACACCCGGAGCTTCTGCCTGACGGTAAGACCCTGCTGCTGAGCCGGATCGACGCCGGGGCCGGCGGGCCCCAGGAGCTGGTCTTGGGAAACATGGAGTCGGGCGCTTGGACGGGCCTGGGCATCGAAGGTACCGCCCCGGTCTACGTTCCCACCAGCCACCTGGTTTACGCCGACGGGCAGGGCCTGTCGGCTATCGCCTTCGACCTGGGGAGACTTCAGCCCGTCGGTCGCGAGGAGACCCTTGTCCAGGACGTCGCCTTCTTCGCGCTCTCCCAGACGGGGACGCTGGTGCATCGGTCCGCCCTGGAGCGCTCGGCGGTTCCGGTGTGGGTGAGCCGGACGGGAAGCGTCGCGCCCCTGGACTCGGACTGGGTGGTCACCAACCCCGAGGATCGAGAATCCCTGGCGATCTCGCCCGATGGGCGAAGCGTGGCTCTCAGCTTCACGCCCTCGGGCGGCATCACCGACGTGTGGACACGCCCTCTCGACGGCTCGGGCGCGCCCAGCAGGCTCACCATCGAGGGGCAGAGGAACTACCGCCCCACGTGGTCCCCGGATTCCCGGATGGTGACGTTCATCTCCGTGATGGGCGACGGCCGTTGGATCCGGACCATGCCGGCGGATGGAAGTCGACCCGCCGAGCGGGTGATTCCCGATGACGGGCTCATCGATGAGGTGACCTACTCCCACGACGGAGAGTGGATCGTCTACCGCGTGGGCATCGGAACGGTGGACCGGGACATCTACGCAGCCAGGGTCGGCACGGACTCCATCGGCATCCCGGTGGTCACGACGCCCAACGCCAACGATCGCGCGCCAGCCCTGTCTCCCGACGATCGTTGGCTTGCCTATACCTCCGACGAGTCCGGGCGGGACGAGATCTGGGTCGCCCCGTTCCCGAACCCAGGCGGCACACGGCGCCAGATCTCGGCTCGAGGGGGGCGGGAGCCGCGTTGGGCCCACAACGGGAGGGAGCTGTTCTACCGGAACCTGGAGGACGAGCTGGTGAGGGTCGAGGTGACCACGGGCCCCTCCTTCACCCACGGCCGCCAGACTCGGCTCTTCTCGGTGGAGGATTTCCTCGGTGATCCGAACCACTGGGTCTACGATGTGGCCTCGGACGACCAGCGCTTCCTCATGCTCCAGCGCCGGCCCGGCGCCGGTTCGGTCGTTTGGGTGGAGAACTGGTTCACGGAGCTGACCCAGGAGCTCGAGGGGCGGTGAGGACCAGGCCGGCCCTGTGCGTCCTGCTGACCGTTGCGGGAAGTCCCATCGTGGCATTGGTGCGGGGCGTCGGACGGAGTATGTTGCCGGTCCACCCACCTGCAGGAGGCTTCGGTGACCCGGTCCGAGTACCAGGAGCTCGCTGAGTTCATCGCAGTGCGCTTCAACCGCATGGACCAGCGGTTCGACCAGGTCGAGACCAGACTCGACGGCGTCGAGGTGCGGCTGGAGGGCGTCGAGACGCGCCTCACGAAGGTGGAGGTGAACGTGGAGCGGCTCAAAGACGAGATCCGGATCGTGGCCGAAGCGGTCGTGATGAACGGTGAGCGCATCGAGCGGTTGGAGGCTGGCCTCGGCGCAGCCTGAGGTCAGCGCGGGGGTTCGGTCGCACGCGCCCACCTTTCGCTGGCATTGGAGCCCCCTGCCGCACATTATTGGCGGCCATGACAGACCTGCCCTCTCGCCTGACCTCCGCCCTGGCCGACCGCTACCATATCGAGCGCGAGCTCGGCGAGGGCGGCATGGCCACGGTCTTCCTGGCCGACGACCTCCGTCACGAACGCAAAGTCGCCCTCAAGGTCCTCAAGCCGGAGCTAGCGGCAGTCGTAGGCGCCGAGCGCTTCCTGGCCGAGATCAAGACCACCGCCAATCTGCAGCACCCGCACATCCTCGCGCTCTTCGACTCCGGCGAAGCGGACGGCTTCCTCTTCTATGTGATGCCGTACGTGGAAGGGGAGAGCCTCGCCGACCGCATCGCGCGGGAGCACCAGCTCCCGGTGGACGAGGCGGTGCGCATCGGGAAGGACCTGGCCGAGGCGATCGACTACGCGCACCGGCAGGGCGTCATCCACCGCGACATCAAGCCTGCCAACATCCTGATGCACGAGGGCCGGCCGCTCATTGCAGACTTCGGTATCGCGCTCGCAGTCGGCTCGGCAGGCGGGGCTCGCCTGACCGAAACGGGGCTCAGTGTCGGCACCCCGTACTACATGAGCCCCGAGCAGGCGACGGGTGACCAGTCGATCGGACCGGCGAGCGACACCTATGCGCTCGCCTGCGTCGTCTTCGAGATGCTGGCCGGCGAGCCGCCCTACCCCGGCGCAACGGCCCAGGCGGTGCTCGGGAAGATCATCGCGGGAGGGCCAGTCTCGGCGACCGTGCAGCGCCCGACGGTCCCGGCAAACGTGGACGCAGCAATCCGCTGTGCGCTCGAGAAGCTGCCAGCCGATCGCTTCGCCAGCACGTACGACTTCGGCCGCGCGCTCGGTGACGAGTCGTTCCGGCACGGCCCAGCCATTGGGGCTGGAGCCGTCGAGTCCGGCGGAGGAAGGAGCCGACTCACGTTGGCTCTCGCAGCGACCTCCGTCCTTCTCGGTGCGGCGCTCGCCTGGACGAGCTTCCAACCCGCTGGAACGCGCCCGGTCGCTCGATACTCGGTGAGCCTCCCGGAAGGCCACATCATCTCGACCGCGTATGGATCGAATCTGGCCATCTCGCCCGACGGATCTCGCTGGGCGTACGTGGCTCCGAACGGAACGGGCGCGAATGTGATCTGGGTGCGGCGGCGTGACCAGCTCGACCCGATCGAGCTCGCCGGAACGGAAGGGGCAGCGTTCCCGTCGTTCTCTCCGGACGGCGAGCGTATCGCTTTCCGAGTCGAGGGATTGGGGTCCCTCCGCACCGTGTCTCTCGGGGGGGAGCCCCCGATCACGATCCTCGACAGGGACTCCGGTCTCAGCGGGAGCTGGTGGGGAGCTGACGGCCATATCTATTTGAACGACACCCGATCGATCATCGGTCGCCTGCCCGAGAGCGGAGGGGAGATCGAAGGGCTCTCGACGCTCGATTCGAGCAACGGTGAGCTCAATCACGTCTTTCCTCAGGCCCTACCCGGCAGCCGGGGTGTGCTCTTCACCGTTTGGCATGCGAACGCCGCGGCCGGCACGATGGAGATCGCCGTGGTCGACGTTGCGACCGGGCAGCACGAGATCCTCTTCCCCGGGGTCTTCGCGCGTTATTCCCCATCGGGCCACATCGTCTACGTGTCTGCGGAAGGTACCCTCCTGGCCGTCCCCTTCGATTTGGACCGGCTCGAGGTCAGCGGGACACCTGTCGCGCTCGTCGAGGACGTGAACCTCCAGCCCTTCGGGTCGATCGATCTGGCGGTTTCCGACGAGGGTACGCTTCTGTACCAGGTCGGCGGGGGCTCGGGGGCCCTCGAGCTCGTCTGGATAAGTCGAGACGGAACCGCGGAGGTGGTCGACCCGACGTGGACAGGCGCGTTCGGATCGCCGACGCTCTCCGCCGACGATTCGCGTGTGGTGCTGGAGGTCGCCGGCCCCGCCGGCGGTGAGGTGTGGGTCAAGCGGCTCGACCGGGGCCCGAACCAGCGACTTACCGTAGGACAGGTCTCGGACGGGCGGCCCGTGTGGGCTCCCGACGATCGGACGGTCACATACTACTCGTCCTCCACTGCAGGGTCCTTCGAGCCCTCTCAGGCCTGGACGAGGAGCGCGGACGGGAGCGGCGTCCCCACCCAGGTGTTCCAATCCGGCCATAACGTGGTCGATGCCCGTTGGTCTCCGGACGGCGAATGGCTGATCTACCGCACGAGCGTGCTGAACGACGAGGGCGCCGCCGGGAGCATCTACGCCATCAGGCCCGGCGTGGACACCGAACCCACCCCTTTGGTGGTTGAGGAAGCCGATGCCCTGACCCCGTCACTCTCTCCCGACGGGAGGTGGTTGGCATACTCATCAGCCGCGTCCGGTCGAAGCGAGATCTATGTCGTGCCCTTCCCGGACGTGACGACCGGAAAGCAGATCGTCTCTACGGGCGGAGGCGACGGTCCCCTGTGGGCGCACAGCGGCAATGAGCTCTTCTACCGGTCACTGGACGGGAACATGATGGCCGTCGACGTCACAACAGAACCAGCATTTGCACCGACGGGACAACCGCGCGCGCTGTTCCCATTCCGGGGATACGCGGCGAGCCGACTCACGAGGCACTATGACGTGTCGAGCGACGATCAACGCTTCCTGATGATTCAGACCGTGGGAGGAGGCGCAGGAGCAGCGGAAGTGGTCGTGGTCGAGAGCTTCTTCGAGGTGTTGAGGGCGAGGTTCGCCAACTGATGTCCGATATCACCACTCGCCTGAACGCCGCCCTGGCCGAGCGCTACGACATCGAGCGCCAGCTCGGCGAGGGCGGCATGGCCACGGTGTACCTGGCCAAGGACCTCAAGCACAATCGGAACGTTGCCCTGAAGGTCCTGAAGCCGGAGCTCGCGGCCGTGGTGGGCGCCGACCGCTTCCTGGCGGAGATCGAGACCACGGCCAATCTGCAGCACCCGAACGTCCTCCCCCTCTTCGACTCCGGCGAGGCGGATTCCTTCCTCTTCTATGTCATGCCCTACGTAGAGGGTGAGAGCCTCAGGGAACGACTGGATCGGGAACGGCAGCTGCCGGTGGACGAGGCCCTGCGCATCGCCACCGATGTGGCAGGGGCGCTGGATCACGCCCACCGGCGCGGCGTGATCCATCGAGATATCAAGCCAGCGAATATCCTGCTCCAGGACGGCCGACCACTCATCGCGGACTTCGGCATCGCTCTGGCGTTGAGCGCCGCCGGAAGCGGTCGCCTCACCGAGACGGGACTCTCCCTGGGCACACCGTACTACATGAGCCCGGAGCAGGCGACGGCCGACCGGGACCCGGGCCCCCGGAGCGACGTCTACTCCCTGGGCTGCGTGCTCTACGAGATGCTCACCGGAGAGCCACCCTTCACCGGCTCCAGCGCCCAGGCGATCCTGGGCAAGATCGTCACGTCGGAACCCACGCCACCCTCGGGCCTTCGGAGCACCGTCCCGGCGCACGTGGACCGGGTGATCTTGAAGAGCCTGGCGAAGCTCCCGGCCGATCGGTTCGGAAGCGCGGCGAAGTTGGCCGAGGCCCTGGCGGACCCCACGTCACGCCTCGTCGTCGGGAGCGCTCATCGGGGCACGGGCCCGGCGTATCTGAAGGTCTCGGAGCGCCTCGTGTGGGCGACGGCGGTGCTGGCGTGCTTGGCGGCCGTCGTACTCGTGCGCTTCGGACCCGCGGACGAGGCCTCTGACCGGGAAGCGCTCCGGCTGACCATCCAGCTGCCCGACTCCGTCCCCATGGCGTTCATCGGCGCGGCAACGCTGGGGAACGGCCGAAAGGCCTTCGCTGTCTCCGAGGACGCACGCGAGCTGGTCTATGCCGGCATGAAGGACGGGGTGACCAGGCTCTACCTGCGACCCCTGGACTCCTACGAGATCCGGGAGTTGCCGGGCACTGAACGGGCCTATGGACCGTTCTTCTCTCCCAACGGGCGCTGGGTGGGGTTCTTCGTCGGGAATCAGCTCCGGAAGGTCCGAGTGGATGGCGGCGAGCCGGTGACCATCGCCGAGGCAAGCAACTCGCCGGGTGCGGACTGGTCGGAAGACGGCCGCATCGTCTTCGCCGACGGCGAGGGCGGTGGGATCAAGGTAGTCTCGGACCAGCCCAGTTCCTTTGGCCGAAGTGGCTTCCCGGTGCAAAGCAGGTTCTCAACGCGGATCTCATCATCGACGTAGAGACAGGCGCCGTGAGGAACACCGGGGGCGTCGGGAGCCCCGCGACGTACCTGCCACCAGGATACCTGGTGGAAATGCAGTTCGGGAATCTCCACGCGGCACGCTTCGATCTCGCGTCCGGGGCGGTCACCAGCGTCCTGCCGCCGATGCTCGGAGGCGTGCGTCGGGAGATGGCCGGCGAGGGGCAGTGGGAAGTGATCGAGGACGGGACACTCTTCTACGCCCAAGGTCCAGGGAGCAACGAAGGCGCGTTCACCTGGGTCGACGCCGACGGGACTCAGAGGCCCCTCGGGCTGCCGGTTCGGGAGCGGGGAACGTTCGAGCTCTCCCCCGACGGCAGCCGCCTTGCCACCCTCGAGATCGACCCCACGGGCTCCCACGTCTGGGTCTACGATCTGGCGGACGGGCGCGCTCGCCAGATCACCGTGGAGCCGGGGGCGGGGAACCCACTGGACTGGTCTCCCGATGGCCGAGAGGTGCTCTTCCATCGTCGGCAGGGCGCCGATCGGGAGGCGTACGCCCGGTCCGTGGATGCCGGGATTCCGGAGCGAGAGCTTCTGCCGGATCAGGAGCAAGTGTGGAGTGTGTACGCGTGGTCGCGGGACGGCAGCTCCTACGGTGTCGAGGTGGACGATCCCCAGGGTCTGGGTGTCTTCCAGTCGCCGTCCGGCGACGTGCGCCGCATCAATTCCGATAGCACGGCCTGGGGCCTGGTCATCTCCCCCGCCGGTGACGCGGTGGCGTACACCTCGGAGGCGACCGGCGAATACCACAACTTCCTGGAGCCCTTTCCGCCAACGGGAGAGCGCATCCAGATCTCGCTTGAAGGTGGCGCCGAGGAGCCCCGCTGGTCCGAGGACGGGCGCCGGATCTACTACCGCAACGGACGCCGGATCCTGGCGGTAGGCGTGACCCTCTCCCCCACCCTGTCGGTGAGTCGGCCCGTCGTGCTCTTCGAGGGGGACTTCGCGAACGTGGGCGGACGCTCCTACGACGTGGCGGCGGACGGCCGCCTCATCATCATCGAGGATCCCGTGGTGACCACCACCACGATCTACGTGGTGCGGGGTTGGCGGGGCGAGGCGGAGCGTCTCATCGCCGAGGCGGAGGGGTCGGGACGCTGACGCTCGCTGGCACCACCGCGCCGGGAGGGGCGGAGGCCGGCGGCCTTCAGGTTCGCCCACTCGGTCGTCCTGGGCGCGTTTCCCCTCAGCCTGTTCGACGGCTTCCTGCTGTTGATCGACTCCCGGCTCGTTGAGGGGAGCGGCGCGGCGGCGCTCCAGTCGCAGGCATTGGAGCCCCCTGCCGCACACTATTGGCGGCCATGGCAGACCTTCCCTCCCGCCTGACTTCGGCCCTGGCCGACCGATACCCCCTCGAGCACCCCGTCGGTGAAGGTGGAATGGCCACCGTCTGCCGCGAGGCCGGAGGCTTCCACCCATGAGTTGGATGCGCGCCGGGCGAAGGCTGGCTGCCGAGTTCGTGGTCATCGTGGGTGGGCGTGCTCGTGGCCCTGGCCGTGGACGACTGGCAGGCCGACGTCAAAAGACGCGCCGCCGCCGAACGCCTCATCGGGACCATGGAAGTAGATCTGGCCGAGTCGGTGGCGGATCTGAGGCCAGGGTGTGGTTGAAGCTGCCCGCTCAGGGTTCTGAGGGCGCGGCGAAGAGGGCCCTGCGCCACGGGCCGCCGGTCGTCCGAGTCGTCGTGAAGCTGGCGAACGGTGAGGGGAAAGCCTCATTATGGCGGCCGCATGAACGATCTTCCCTCCCGCCTGACGTCGGCCCTGGCCGACCGCTACTCCATCGAGCGGCAGCTCGGCGAGGGCGGCATGGCCACCGTCTACCTCGCGAAGGACCTCAGGCACAACCGACAGGTCGCCCTCAAGGTCCTCAAGCCCGAGCTCGCCGCCGTGGTGGGCGCTGAGCGCTTCCTCGCCGAGATCGAGACCACCGCCAACCTGCAGCACCCCCACATCCTGCCCCTGTTCGACTCCGGCGAGGCGGACGGCTTCCTCTTCTATGTCATGCCCTACGTCGAGGGAGAGACGCTTCGCGACCGGCTGGACAGGGAGAAGCAGCTGCCCGTGGACGAGGCGGTGCGGATCGCCATTGCCGTGGGTAACGCCCTGGCTTACGCCCACCGTCGCGAGATCATCCATCGGGACATCAAGCCGGCGAACATCCTCCTGCAGGACGGTGAGCCGGTGGTGGCGGACTTCGGAATCGCGTTGGCGGTCAACGCGGCCGGCGGAGCCCGCATGACCGAGACGGGGCTGTCCATCGGCACGCCCCACTACATGAGCCCGGAGCAGGCCTCCGGCGACCGGGTGATCGACGGCCGCAGCGACGTGTACGCCCTGGCGGCGATGCTCTACGAGATGCTCACCGGCGACCCACCCTTCCAGGGATCCACGGCCCAGGCGGTGCTGGCGCGCATCCTCACCGAGAAGCCCACCAGCGTAACCCAGGTGCGTGACTCGACGCCCTACCACGTGGCGGCCGCGGTGGATCGGGCCCTGGCAAAGCTCCCGGCGGACCGGTTCAGCACGGCCAGCCATTTCGTCGAGGCGCTCAAGCGGGGAGAGGCGCAGCCGCCCGCCGCCGCTCAGCCCTCCGTCAACACTTCGACAGCTTCAGGACCAGCGGTGGACTCGAGACGTCGCCGCCTGATCCTGGTGGCGACGGTGGTCCTGTCCATGGCCGCCGCCGCCATCGTGGGGCGGATCACGGCGCCGACGGCCGCACCCCAGGTGGTCCGAGCCACGCTATCCTTCGCCGACTACCCGGAGATCGTGGCGGTGGAGAACACGACGGACGGAACCCACACCGCCGTCGTGACGCCTGACGGGCGCACGGTCGTGTTCATGGCCCGCACCCGCACAGGGTCGGCGGTCTTCCGCAGGGATCTCGACACGGATGCCCCCGAGATCGTGGTTGGCGCCGAGGGAGGTTCGAGTCTCGAGGTATCACCCGATGGGGCGAACCTGCTCTTCACGCGGAACACGGAGGCGTACATCGTGCCCCTTGGCGGCGGCGTGCCCCGCCCCGTGGATGGCCTCGCCTACGGGGCCGATTGGGCTGTCGATGGATATCTCTATGGGTTGGCAGCAGATCTCAGAACGCTCGTCCGTGTCCCGGACAACGGCGGGCCGGCCGACACCGTGGCCCTGCCGGACAGCGCCTACTCGTTCTCCCACCCGCAGCTCTTGCCCGGCGGGCGCACACTCCTCGTGACCCACGTTCCGGAGTCGGCGAACTGGAATTCCCGTGCCGTTACCGCGGGCGTGGACGGATCCACTCTGCAGCTCGTGGACATGCAGTCCGGGGAGCGGCGGGACCTCACGCCCGGCTTTGGAGGCATGTTCGTCCCCCCTGACCTCCTGGTCTACGCCGGCCCCGCGGGTCCCACTTATGTGCGCATGGATCCACGACGAGGAGAGATCGTCGGGGCCGCTCAGCCGTTCCTCCAGGGAGCGTGGGGCTTCGACCTGACGCTATCTCCCACGGGACACCTCGTGTACCTGAAGGAGACCGGCGGAGGGGACCAGGTGGTGTTCGTCGACCGGGCGGGCAACGAACAGGAAGTCGTGGCCGGGCCGACCCGGATAGGATCCGCCGTGGTGTCGCCGGACGGCGGCCGGGTGTTGGTCAGCCAGGGCAGCCGTCTGGACCTGTGGGTGTACGAGCTGTCGGGTGAGGCCCCGACACGCCTCACGTTCGGCGACGGCGACTACGACCATCCGGCCTGGTCCGGAGATGGCCGCTACGCCTGGATGAGCAACGGGAACGGACCGGGCTCGGACCTCTACCGCGTGACCGCGGACGGGCTCGGCTCGCCCGAGCTGGTGAGGGACGAGGCCGTGGCGGTGTTCGACCCCGTGACCGTCCCAGGGGGCCGGTGGGTCGCCTTCTACGAGAACCGCACGACGTCGACGGGGAGGGACATCCTCGCCTTCCCTGCGGACTCGCCCGAAGACGTCGAGGAGATCGTCGCCACCCCCGCAAACGAGCGGGCTCCTGCCCTTTCGCCCGACGAACGCTTCCTGGCCTACGTCTCCGACATCACGGGCACGGACGAGGTTTATGTCACCCGCTTCCCGAGTGGAGAGGGGCGCTGGCAGGTCTCGTCTGGGGGCGGATGGGAACCGGTCTGGAGCCCTGACGGTCGACGCCTCTACTTCCGCACCGCCGAGAGCTACATGGAGAGCGACGTGGCCACGCAGGACGGTTTCCGCCTCCTCCGCACTCGAGCCCTGTTTCCGGCCGGACGGTTCTCGGTGAACAGCAACCTCCGCCACTGGAACCTCCACCCCGACGGTGAGCGTTTCGTCATGGTGCGGGTCACGGCGGTGCCGCCGGCGTTGGAGATCATCCTGAACGCCACCGCGCAGCTGACGGGCGGTAGCTGACCGTGGCCGAGAGTCTTCCCCGCCTGACCTCGGCCCTGGCCGACCGCTACAGCCTGGAGCGCGAGCTCGGCGAAGGCGGCATGGCCACCGTCTATCTCGCCCAGGACCTCAAGCACAACCGGCAGGTGGCCATCAAGGTCCTGAAGCCCGAGCTCGCCGCGGTCGTCGGTGCCGAGCGCTTCCTCGCCGAGATCGAGACCACCGCGAACCTGCAGCACCCCCACATCCTTCCCCTCTTCGACTCCGGTGAGGCCGACGGCTTCCTCTTCTACGTCATGCCCTACATCGAGGGCGAGACGCTGGCCGACCGCATCGCCCGGGAGAAGCAGCTCCCGGTCGACGAAGCCGTGCGCATCGCGACGTCCGTCGCGAACGCCCTCCAGGCCGCGCACGAGGAAGGAATCGTCCACCGGGACATCAAGCCTGGCAACATCCTGCTGAGCCGGGGCGAGCCCCTAGTGGCCGACTTCGGTATCGCCCTGGCGGTGGGCGCAGGGGGCGCGCGGCTCACCGAGACGGGCCTGAGCGTGGGCACGCCCTACTACATGAGCCCGGAGCAGGCCACGGGCGATCAGGCCATCGGCCCCTCGGCCGACATCTACGCACTGGCGTGCGTGCTGTTCGAGATGCTGGTGGGCGAGCCGCCCTATCCGGGCAACACGGCCCAGGCCGTGCTGGGGAAGATCATCCAGGGGCTACCGGTGTCGGCGACGGCCGCACGCAAGACCGTGCCGGCCAACGTAGACGCCGCCATCCGCAAGGCGCTCGAGAAGCTCCCGGCGGACCGCTTCGAGACGTCGCACGCCTTCGCCGTCGCGCTGGGCGACGCCGGATTCCGTCACGGCGAGGGGATCGAGACCTCGGCGGGAGAGGCGCACACCCGGTGGAAGATCCGAGCGCTGGGGGCGAGCGCAGTCGCAGTGGTCGCGATCGGCGTGTCGGCCTGGTCGCTCACGCGCCCGCCGCCTAGGACGCTCGACGTCGCCCTCGCCATCCAGAGCCCCAGGGGTCAGGACTTCGCAGGCGCGGGGACCTTCGACATCTCGCCCGACGGTACGTTCATGGTCTACGAAGGTCCCATGGCGGAGGGGGGGCGGCAACTCTGGCTGCGCAGGTTCGACGAGTTGACCGGCAGACCCATCGTGGGAACCGAAGAAGGGCGCCAGCCGGACATCTCGCCGGACGGGGGCCAGATCCTGTTCACGGTGCCCCAGGTCGGGGGGCAGATGGGGGTCGCGGTGGTGCCGACGGAGGGGGGCGTGAAGCGTGCCCTCGACGCCGCGATGTCCTGCTGCGCGACCTGGGGCACGGGTGGGACGGTCTACGCCGCGTCAGGCAACCGGATCTTGCGGGGATCCTCGGACGGCGGATCGGCCGAGCCGCTTCCCGGTCAGATTCCGGGTGAGGTCTTCCGTGTGAGTCCGAGCGTCCTACCCGACGGGAGTGGGCTCGTCTTCGTCAGTAAAGTCTCGGCGGAGTCGCAGATCCATGGCATGAAATTCGAGACCGGGGAGATCCGCCTGATCACGCTGGGGGACAGCCCACTCGTCACCGAGACCGGTCACCTCCTCTATCTGTCGGAGGACCGGCAGCTCGTCGCCGCGAAGTTCGACTCGGACGCGCTGCAGACTTCGGGCCCGTCGATCCCCCTCATCGACAGCCTCGTTTTCACCGTGTCCGGCTCGGACGGTCACTATGCGATCGCGCGCGAGACCGGGGCGATCCTCTACCGCACCGGGGTGAGCGGCGGCGTGCCCGCCCCGGTCTGGGTGGACCGGAACGGCCTGTCGACTCCCGTGGACGACGATTGGCGGGGCCACTACGAATCACCCGCTCTGTCTCCAGACGGAACCCGCCTCGCAGTAGACTCGGCCGGGTCGCTGATCTGCGTGAAACGACTTCCGGCCGGGCCCTGCCAGCGCCTCACCTTCGATGGCTCCACGAACCACCGGCCCGTATGGTCGCCGGACGGAAGCACAATCGTCTATGCGTCGAACAGCGCCGGAACGGAGCGCTACGATCTCGACCTCTACCGGATCTCATCGGACGGCAGCGACGACCCAGAGCTCGTCTGGGACGTGGACGCCGGCACCGCGCAAGCGATCTGGACTCCCGACGGCGAGGCGCTGATCTACCGGACCGCGGTCGCGGGCGCTTCTGCACAGGCCCGTATCGGGGCCGGCGACGGGGACATCTTCTGGTTCCGGCTGGGTGAGGATTCCGAGGCGACCACGTTCAGGGCGACCGAGTCAACGGAGCGCACCCCCGACCTCTCTCCGGACGGTCGCTGGCTGGCGTACGCCACCGATCGTTCCGGACGGAACGAGGTGGTCGTCCGTTCGTTCCCCGCCGGGGACGCGCTCCTTCAGGTATCGACGGCGGGTGGCGTCGGGCCCATGTGGTCGCACGACGGCGACGAGCTCTTCTTCGTCAGCCGCACGGGCATGTTCACCGTCGCGTCGGTCACGGGATCCCCGGACGGTCTCGATGTCGGAGAGCCGGAGGAGTTATTCCCGTTCACGGGACGATTCGTGTTCAACCAGAACCACCGGAACTACGACATATCCGCGGACGGAGAGCGCTTCGTGATGGTAGAGTACCCCCGCTCGATGGACGCGCAACCTGTCGAGCTGGTGCTCATTCAGAGGTGGCTCGATCGCGTGGTCGCACGGCTCGGCGAAGGCAGGTGACGTGAGCGACGCCTTCACCGCCCGCCTCGAGGCCGCCCTGGCCGACCGCTACCGGATCGAGCGCCAGCTCGGCGAGGGCGGCATGGCCATCGTCTACCTGGCCGAGGACATCAAGCACCGCCGAAGAGTGGCCCTGAAGGTGCTCCGGCCCGAGCTGACGGCCGCGATGGGATCGGACCGCTTCCTGTCGGAGATCCGAACCACGGCCAACCTGCAGCATCCCAATATCCTTCCGCTCTTCGATTCCGGTGAGGCGGACGGGCTCCTCTACTACGTGATGCCCTACGTGGACGGCGAGTCGCTCCGCCAGCGCCTGGAGCGGGAGCATCGACTCGATCTGGAGGAGGCCATGGCCATCGCCTCCGACGTCGCCGAGGCGATCCAGGCCGCCCATGAGAAGGGGGTCATCCACCGCGACATCAAGCCGGCGAATATCCTGCTCAGCCGCGGGCGAGCGCTGGTGGCGGACTTCGGCATCGCCCGGGCCGCGGCGCTCTCCGAGGGCGAACGCCTCACCCGCACGGGCTCCTCCCTGGGAACGGCCGGCTACATGAGCCCCGAGCAGGCTGCGGGAAGCGACGACGTGGACCACCGCTCGGACATCTACAGCCTGGCGTGCATGGTCTTCGAGATGCTGGCGGGCGCGCCTCCCTACACGGGACCGACGCTCCTCGCCGTGTTGGCGAAGCAGGTGACGGAGCCGGTGCCCTCCCTCAGCCGGCTGCGGGACAACCTGCCCCGCGGCCTGGAGCACGCCGTCGCGGTGGCGCTGACCAAGGATCCGGCCGGGCGCTTCGCCAGCGCCACCGCCTTCGCCGAGGCGCTGAGCAGGCCATCCAAGACCGCCGCATCGGCTCAGGCCTCCCAGGAGCGCGCCGTGGTGGTCCTCCCCTTCGTGAACCGCAGCGGGAGCGATGAGAACGAGTACTTCAGCGACGGGCTCACCGAGGAGGTGATCTCGGACCTGGCGGGGCTCGCGGATCTCCGTGTCATCTCCAGGAACTCCGCCATGGCTCTCAAGGGGACCTCCAAGGACACGCTGACCCTGGCGAGGGAGCTGGGCGTGAGCCACCTGGTCACGGGATCGGTGCGCCGGGCGGGCGACGCGCTTCGAGTGACGGCGGAGCTGGTGGAGGCCCGCACGGACACAACCGTCTGGACGGACAAGTTCTCCGGCACCGTGGAGGACGTCTTCGGCATCCAAGAGGAGATCTCGCAACAGATCGTCGGGGCCCTGGAGGTGACGCTCAGCGCTACCGAGAAGAAGCAGGTGGCGGCGCGGCCCATCGACGATGCCGTGGCGTACGACTGTTACCTACGCGCGCGCCGGGAGATGTACCTGTGGACCCCCGAGGCTCAGGAGCGCGCTCTGGGCTTCGTGAACCAGGCCATGGAGATCGTCGGCGAGACGCCACTCCTCCTGGCCGTCGCCGGCCAGATCCATTGGAGCTCGGTGAACATCAACATCCAGCGCCCAGAGATCGGACTGGCCAGGTCCATGGAGCTCGTGGGCCGGGCGCTCGACCAGGACCCGGGTCACGGAGTCGCCCTGTTCGTGAGAGGACTGGCCCTGGGGCTTCAGGGGAAGAGGCAGGAGGCCCTTCGGGACCTCT
>JBDHGI010000181.1:0-9005 GCA_039589955.1 Gemmatimonadota bacterium
ACCGCCCAGGTAGGTCAGGCCCTCGACGTCACCGTCACGGGCTCCGGCTTCGCCCAGGGCGCCACGCTCAGCTTCGAGAGCGGCAACGGACCCGCGCCAGTCGTCACGAGCATCCAGGTGAGTGCCGATGGACTCACCCTCACCGCCACCGTGGAGGTCAAGTCCGGCGGTCCGAGGCGGAACCGGGTGTGGGACGTGCGAGTCACCAACCCGAACGGCGGGACCGGCGTCCTGTCAGGAGGCTTCACCATCACACCGTAGGGATTCCACTCGGTAGCAGGCACGCCGGCTTCACGGCCGTACGCTTGCCCCGAACAGCGAAGCGGGACGGGTGTCTTCGACTACCCGTCCCGCTTCCTCTTCCTCTGACGCTGCAGTCCCCGGACCGGCCTTCGCTCGCTACCTCGTCCCGGGTCCCTCCGACTCCGCGAAGACCTCAAGCGCTATCGCCACTATCACAGCCACGATCGCGCTCACACCGGCCGCTGGAATCGTGGACGCACCCCCGCCCAGGTGATCGGATGCCACAAGATGTGGTCAGGTCGATCAACCCCTCGCGTCTACTCGCAAATAGGACACTCTAGTTGCCCGTCTTTTCGCTGATTCGGATGATGGCCACCATGAGTGAGGCCAGGGTACCCACGGGCGCCACGACGTCTCGCCAGATACTGAACTGAGACCGCTCCTCCACGAGAATCTGGTCCCCCGAAACGACCGGCACGCTGCCGAACGTCGTCATCTCCGGACCCAGGATGAGGCGATACTCGGCCCCCTCGCGGGTAAGGAGTACCTCGTCCAGCCGGGCCCGGACCGTGGGCCCGCCCGCGGTCGCGATCGCCTCGGCGACCGTGGTACCGCGGCGCGCATAGTAGACGTTCGGATTCCTCACCTCTCCGGCGACCGAAACCCCGTACAGCGGCTCGACCACGAGCCGCGCCCCCTGCAGGTAGCCGCCCAGGAAGGCTGTGATCCGCTCTCGAGCCTCTCTTTCGGAGAGCCCTTCGAGCCGCATCTCACGGTACAGCGGATGAACCAGAGTGCCGTCGGCGCCAATGCGGAATTCGCCGCTGTACTCCGGCTGACGCCACACTTCGATGCGCAGGATGTCACCAGGCCGCAGCTCGCGCTGAGTCTCCGGCACCGGTGCAGGGAGCTGGACCGGCGCGGGCGCACAGGACAACAGCAGCTGCGAACAGACCAGGACGAAAGCGAGCGAACGTTTCGCCAGTCGACGGTTGCTTGGGTTCATTGCGGCATCCTCTCGTGGTACTCCAATTCGCTTTAGACTCTACGGGGCGACGGGTGGGATCCGTACACGGCCGTGTGAACACTCATTGACGTCCAGAGGCCCGAAATCGCACATGATGCCTTGCACCTATCCTGTGCCCAACGGCGTCGGGGCTCGCCGCTCTCTACCGTGACCATGCTCGGGGAACCTACGCCGGGGCCCTTCGTGACCGGCCGCCACCTCCTCGACTACCTCCTCCTGACCTGTCGCTCCTGGATGTCTTCCGTAGTGATGGGCGAGGAGTGTGATGATACCGAGCACGAACCACAGGTATTTCCGGTTCACGGAGGTGTCCACGCCACTCACCGTGACCAGGAATACCAGCAGACCCACGCCCCACCCCAGAACCACAGAATTCGCATCCCTCTCTCTGAGCTCTCGCCACAGGACGAGGGCGACGCTCCCCAGGATCACGAGGAAGAGAGCCACACCCACCAGGCCGCTCTCCACAGCGATCCAGACGAAGGCGTTGTGAGCTCCGGCATTCTTCCACTCGTTCAGAAGCTTGAAGGAGTTGAAGCCATGGCCGACCAGAGGCCTATCCAGGAACGGCAGCATCACTGTCCGCCAGATGCCGAAGCGGCCCGACGCACCATCGCTGAAGGTATACGCAGACTCAAAACGCTCACCCAGCTTTGCCATGCCGTAGTCCGACAGCATGAAGGTGCTGGCGGCGTACAGCGCTATCGATCCAACAGCCGCGACCAGAAGCCCCTGCTTCACCGTGGAGATGAACCCCTTCTTCATGCTCACGACGAAGGCGAACGCAGCCGTGCTGACGATCACGCCGTACCAGTTCCCACGGCTCAACGCCAGTATCGAGCTGATGCCGGACAGCACGGCTATACCTACGAGGGCCAGTCTGGCCAGGGACCGCCTCTCGAGCTGAAACAACACGACGGCCAGCAGCAAGTTCAGGCCGACCATCCTGGCCGCCATGTTCAGTCCCAGTCCAGCCACCTCCATCGACGTATTGCGGCGGAAGTCGATGTTGATCATCCACTCACCGAGAATGACTGCCAGAATGCTCCCACCGATCACATATCCCCACAGCGCCAGCTTCAGATCACTCTTGGAGCGGACGAGGTTGATGATCAGCAGATACATCGCGCTCTGGAGATAGAAGCTTATCAGCGGGGACAGCGCGCCTGACTGCCCGGCGCTCCAGAAGACGGTCGTGCCCACCCAAAGTCCGAAGATCACGATGAGCCAGGTCGTACGATCGACTTCAATCTCGGCCCCGGTCATCACGAATCTCAGAGCCAGCACTCCGACACAGAAGATCGACAACAGCTTGACCGCGCTGACTCCACCGAAGTCGAGCACTCCCTCGAAATTGACCACCAGCAGGATGAGGGCGGCCCCGAGCGCCGGTCGCCGGAAGATCGCGACGGACGCCCCGAGCCCCGCGATACCCAGAAGAGGAAGCGCGAGGGTATTCACACGCGGCCTTTTGCGTCGCTCAGGCGCGCCTGGAGGAAGGCGAGCACGCGTTGAGCACGGTCGTTCAGCCGGAACGACCGGGAGTACTCCAACGCGGCTTGCCTCATCCCATCCCTCCGAGCCGAATCATCGATCAGTGAGAACACCGCCCTCTGGATCTCCTGTACATCGAGGGGATCCACGAGCATTGATACTTCCTCGTTCAAGATACTGTGGTTGAAGGGAAGGTCGGAAGAAATTATCGGCAGACCACAGAAGAGGGCTTCCAGGATGGCGTTGCTGCATCCCTCGTCCAGCGTTGGCAGGACAAACATGTCCGCGGCACTCAGCCATGTCGGGACCTCTTCATGCTTCACCGATCCCTTGAAGAGGACCTGCGCTCCTGCCGGCTCCTGCGGCCCGGATCCGAGGAAGACCGCTCCGATCTCGGGCCTCGGTCGGATCGCCTCGAGGATCCGGAGCGGTCCCTTCCTCTCGATGAACTGCCCCACGGAGATGACAATGGGTCGGTCCAGCGGCAAGCCGAGCCGGCGACGGGCGGCGGCCTGGTCAAACGGTGCGAACACCTCCTGGTTGACTCCGTTCGGGAACACCGCGGCCCTCCCTTCGTCAAGCCCGAACCTCTCGACGCAGTAGTCCCTGATCAGGTCCGAGTTCGTGATCACTCCCGCGAATCGGTCGAGGAGTCGCCCGATCTCCTGCTGATCATATACGGACTCGTACCGATCGAAGCTCGACTCTCCCAGGGAAGCCACGGCGGGGATCCCCAACCTCTCTCCCGCCTCGGCCGCCGCCCGTGCATGGGGGTAGAGAAAGTGGCCGAAGGTGAGATCGTACGAATCCCCGGTTCGCTCGACCTGCCGTAGGACCGCCCGCAGGTACGAATCGGCCCCCCAACGGGCGGTGTGCATGCCAAACGGCAGTGACACGGCCGATAGGCTGGCGAAGCGCGGTCGGTGGATCTGCAATCCGTCCCGCTCCTCCCGGGTCGGCGCCAAGCGAAATCCGGTTTCCAGCTTGGCCCGGTTCGCCAGGGGCTCTGGGGCGATGACGGTGACGTCAACACCGAGTGAGTGCAGCTCGATCAAGAGCGCCCTAACGAAAACCTGGAGAGCCGGTCTCGTATCGGACGGATAGTTGCATATCGCGAGAAGACGAAGGTGGTCGTCCGAAGGTGCCACGTGATCATACTCCATGGGTCTGGCAGGCTCGTTCCACAAGGGGAACGATCAGCTCTACGTTGGTCTGGATGGGATCACTGCCATCCACACGCAGGAACCCTGTGCGGGTGAAGCCGTCGGCGAGAGAGATGAAGTCGGCGAAGGTCCGCTCGTGCTCGGCCAGTAGTGTCTGCGCCTCAACGCGGGACATGCGGTCGAAACGGCTGCGCATAGTCGAACGCCGCGCGATTCTCTCACCCGCCAACGCGGCGTCGACATGAACCATCACGACGAAGGGCGAAAGCTCGTCCAGCACCGCGTTCAGTGCTCGACCCAGGTACGTTCCGTCTCTCGGCTCCCTACCTGTCGTAGCGATGGACCACAGATTCTGAATCGGCCCTTGGTCCAGGATCAGAAGATCGTGGTCGTCGTCCATGAGCTCCCTGACGAAGCGGTACCGCACCAGGAATATGAAGAGGCGCCGCAAGGTCACCAGGTTGAAGCGGTTGACCTGCATCGCGTACAGAAAGGCATTGATCGCGGTGCGCCTGTGCGCCAGACAGGAGGCAAGGAAGCGTGCCAGCGTCCTCAGCTTGCTGGAGACGCCTCCGGACTTCTTGTGGACACTCTCCGGGTGTCGCAGCGTGCTGTTTCCGAAGCATCTACAGCCGTGACGGCGAAGCTCTTCGATCACCTCTTGGGCCAGCGTGGTCTTGCCCGCACCGGGCAGGCCGACGAATTCGACGACCAGAGGCGTCGGCACATCAGGGGTGGGCCCGAGGAGTCGCATCACAGCCTCCCCTCGATCCGTCGCCGTAGACGCGGCACCGTCGTCCCGACCACCGAGCTCACAGGGCGCTCCCCGCGACTCTGGTGTTGAACCACTGCAAGACGATCCTCGGGAAGAAACGGTCGGGGATGGATCGGAAGACCATGATGACCGCGTCCGTTCCGTACCGTCCGGCTATCTCCCTGGGTCGCCACAGGAACAGCGCGCCGACCACCAGACAGCTGACTGCCGACGTCAGAGCCAGCGTGACCAGGTCCGGCATGCCGTGGGAGTGGAGCAGACGGCGCGTGGGGAACGCGACCCCGGCGGCGATGAGGGCAATGATCAGCCCGGGAAGCTGGGCCCTCACGTACTGTGTAAAGGAGCAACCCAGCAGGCTCAGGCTCATTCTGAACGCCATGACGTTGTTCAGGATCAAGGCCCCGAGCACACCGACCGCCACGCCTGGAAGACCCCATCGCAGCCCGACCATGGACCCCACGATCACCGCCGCCGCATAGACGGCATCCCTTGCGCTACGCCTGTACACGGCGCCCATCGCCTTGGCGAGAGAGTTGTCGATCTTGTAGGACACGCGGGGAAGGACACCAAGGGCCAACACCTGCAACGGAATGACTGCCTCCGACCACTGGGACCCGAGCACCACGCCTACGAGCTCCGGGGCCATGACCACCATCAGCACGCCGACCGGAGCGCACACGAGCCCGATCATCGCCACACCGGTCAGGTATGACTTCGTCAGCCGAGGCAGCTGGTGCTGGATCTTCCCCATGACTGGGAACAGCACTGTATCGAGCACTCTCCCGAGGTAATTCGCTGGGAGATTCATGAGTCTGTACGCCCTCGTGTACATACCCAGCGGCTCTACGCCGAGCGCGCGTCCGACCACGAAATAGTCGCCCTTGCCGGCGGCGAAGTTGAACAGCCGGGCCAGCGTGACGCCACCACCGAAGTACACCAGGTCCTTGAGCTCCTGGCGAGCGAACGACGGCTTCAGAGGAGGCCGCTCCGTGATGAGCAGCATGACGCTCTGGACCAGGCTTTGACTCAGCGTGGCACCCACCAGTGACCAGACTCCGTAGCCACTCCACGCCATGGTCAGGCCCACCACCGCGTACCCGAGGGTGTAGGAAGCCAGGTCGACCCACATGAGCTTCTTGAACTGCAGCTCGCGCCTCAGTAGCGCCTGGGGCACCGCCCCGAACCCTCTCAACAAGAACGTGAAGCTGACCCCACAGAGAACCGCGGCGATCTTGTCGTCCCGGAAGAAGAGGGCGATAAACGGCGCGGCCACCCACAACATGAGGAGCATGACCGTCCCCATGAGGACAGCCAGTGTGAATGCCACCCTCATGTGCTTCGGATTGAGATCGGGTCTTTGGACCAGAGCCGGCCCCACGCCGAGTTGAGAGAATATCTCGGCCAATCCGATGAAGATGGTTGCCACCCCCATCACGCCGAAGTCCTGGGGTGACAAGAGGCGCGACAGGGTGGCGAGTACGAATAGGTTCAGGAACGCACGAGAGTAGAGTCCCACGAAGCGCCAGGTCATGCCGGCCAGCATGGCCCTGGCGAGGGTCCGCTTCGGTTCTCGATCCTGGGTCACTGGGTCTCTCGAGTGGCGTCGGGGTCGGGTAGGTCGATTCGGGATAGGGTCAGGCCGTTCGCTGCAGGTAGTCTGACTGGTCCCGCACGTACCCGAACCGCCGAGCCAGCCAGCCTGCCCGTCTCCAGAACATCTGCCGGTCCTGCTCGGTCAGATTCTCCATCCAGGCGAAGTCGGCTCTCAGGCGGAGGTCTTCGTCCTTGATGAACCTCACCCTGTTGCCGCCGACGGTATGCCGATCCTGGCCTGGATTGGTGAGCGCCTTGTCCTCGACCAGCCGGGACATATCTTCACCGACCATTTCTCCGATCCGCGCCAGCACCCCGGGAGGATCGAGGACGAAGTCCTCGTACCGGACCCGGATCCGCCTGTTCTCAGGCACCTGGTGATACACCCAGAGACTCTGGAGATTGGCGGAGATCCAGTACCTGGTCGTGCGCTGCGGGGGTGTGGGTGTGTACGTCTTCACCCGTGTCTTCTTGTTGGGCTTCATCAGGGACCAGATCACTCCCCTGCCGTCCCGGACGAGGTGGATCAGGTACAGGTCGATGTTCGGATTCATGCTCTGCGCGTATGCCCGCTTGGGAGTCAGGGATGAATCCACGAGGTACTTCTTCCCCCCCGTCTCCAGGGCCGATCGATACACGGCCTGGGTGCCTTCCAGGTACTCCATGAACCCCGGGGTGCGTCGGACGCGATTGCGGAGCAGGCGGGCCCAAGCAGACGCAGTGCGCTCGTACCTTGGTTGGTGAAACATGTAGCTCCGTGCATCCGCGCTACCGGTGAGATCGGTCCATCTACGTCTCACGCCGGTCCAGAACGGACAGTCGTAGACCGTCGAGCCACACGCGCAGTGCCGGCTGTCGTCCGGCAGCCAACCGTAGCCGTGGAATTTGGACACCTCACCCAGGCTCTCCAGATCCGGATGGGAGCTCACCACAAGATCGAGAACGGTGGATCCGATGTGCCCTGCACCCATGATGTAGATGACTTTCAAGGCGGATCGGGCCATCCCACCCCCTGGGGAAGTTGCAGTCATAGGTGTTGTCGTCACGCAAATTTGAACCGGAACAGGCAAACAGTGTCGAGCGAGCGCCACACCCGGAAGTGCCCCGCAGGGGCCGGGGGTCTGGCGTTCGGCCGTTGTCCCACCTCTTCGTAGGGACAGGGCCGACGATGTAACGGGGCAGAATCCGCCTCAGAGGCCGGCCGTCCCGGGGGGGGTCAATTGCCACTTCCGTGCCACGCACACGGTCGGGGCGGACCCTGGATCAAGGATCCGGCGGCGAGTCCACGGCATCAGGTAGAGAGTGGGTAGTCGACCACCAGGACTACCGCCTGGATCCGGCGACGTGGCTGGCCTTCCAGTTGGCGACCGCGGCGGTCCAGCCTTCTGCCGCGAGGAACTCGGCCTCGCTCACGCGATCCGGCCGGATCCGGACGTCGAAGCATCCCGGAAAGCGCTGGTTGAGCGCCGCCAGACGCTCCCCGTTGTCGCCCCCGTCGTCAATGCCGTCACTGTCCAGCGCGTCTTCCCACGCCACCTGTGTGCCCAGGAAGAGATAGACGTTGTTCGCGCACTCCTCCACCCGGCTCACAGGCGGGAAGAGCGTCGAGCCCCCGGTGTCCGGGCCTACCACGATCGTATTGCCCATCATCCTGAACCGCGGCTCGTTGGTCGACTTGTCCAGCTTGAACACGTTGCCGTGGCCCGGACGCTGCTTGTAGCCATTCGGGAATTCGTGCAGGCGCAGGAGGTTGTCGCGAATCGTCCAGAGCCTGTCGCGCTGATCACCCGAGGCGCTGCTGCGCAGCCGCATGGCAAACGCTGTGTTCGCTCGCTCGACGAGGACGTCCTCGATGGTGAATCCGGCCAGCCCGAAGTCGGACTCGAAGGCATCGTCGTGGATGTTGTGCATGTAGACGCGCCGCACGATGGCGTCCCGCGCCGCCTCGGTGTGCAGGCTAATGCCGTCGCCGGAGTTCGTGATTTCCAGGTCCTCGATGATCAGCAAAGCGCCCAGGTCGGGGCCCAGCCCGGCTGCGGAGTGGTAGGCATAGCACGGCGTGGGGCAGGTCCCTCCGCAGTGCTCTGTGGTGCACTCGTACATGGCGTCCACGGGCATGCCTCCATCGAGCACCGCGCCGCGCGCCCCTCCGCTAAAGCAGGCCGGATGGGATCCCTCGATCCCCACCAGCCTGGATTCCTGGCCCCGTCCCCGCCAGTGGACGCCGCTCGCATCGATGGCCTGGTCGGGAGCGTCCAGGATGTAATCGAACTCGTCCTCCGAGGCCCGCGTTATCGACGTCGCGGCGTGGAGGCACGATCCGACGGCAGGGCTCATCCGGTTCCTTGGGTTGTCCATCGCGAGATAGCCGATCAGGCCACCGGTTAGACATACCAGACAGGCAGAGGCCATCAGCCTCCCGACACCCCGCGCGCCGGGTCCTCCGCCCCCCTCGCGTTCGAAGCTCCTCGGCCTCTTCATGGGTCTCCTCCGGACGTCATCTGATCGAGCCGGCCACGTGGCTGGCCTTCCAGTTGGCGACCGCGGCGGTCCAGCCTTCTGCCACGAGGAACTCGGCCTCGCTCATGCCGACCGACCGGACCCGCACGTCGAAGCAACCCGGGAAGCGCTGGTTGAGCGCCGCCAGACGCTCCCCGTTGTTGCCCCCGTCGTCCTGACCGTCGCTGTCCAGCGCGTCTTCCCACGCCGC
>JBDHGI010000182.1:0-8999 GCA_039589955.1 Gemmatimonadota bacterium
AATCTGCTTTCCTGACCCATAGATGATGAATTCTTCGGGTCCGAAGGGGAATCGCCAAGTGGGGAAAAACCCGGCACCGTGTGTGGGGCGTTTCCCGACGGACCGCAGACCCTTGCCACGGCCTCAGCGCGAAGCAATGGCGCCCAGAGTCACCGTCAGATTCTGACCGGGATTGGGGATTCCCTGGGACATGCCCCTCATGCAACGCCACGGCACCCAGAGTGACGAGCAACTCCAGCCCCTGACCGCACGTTGTTCCGGATCACGCTGGAGTCGCCTCGACTCGCTCACGCCGCTTCCGACCGCGGCGTGGAGAAGGTCGGTTCATCCTTCTCTCTAGCTCCTCTCGGACTGGACTGTCTCCGCGGACGGGCCGAGCGCTCGCCCGTCCCCACTCATCACGCGCTTACCCGGAGTTGACGGCCGTTCGGCTCTTCGAAGAGGCCCGACCTGCCGGCTGCCCTGGCATCCACAACCAGGTGAAGCCGGTACGTACATAGGGTTCGACCCCGTCCGCCTGAGGAGCCGGTGGTGCGCTTCGAGCCACCACCTGGGCACCAGGCTCAGGTCGACTTCGTCGATTTCGTGCGGCCGTGGGGCAAGCGCTGCGCGCCGCTGGTCGTGCTTGGCTACTCACGGCTGAAGTGGGTGCAGTTACTTCGAGCGCCGTGACTGGCCTCGCTAGGAGGCCGTTTGACGTTGACCCACGGACCGCAGCCCGAATCAGGGTATCCGCATCGGCGCGCGCGTCGCTTCGTCAGCGTCGGCCCACATCCGGTTCACGGACTCGCGTAGGGCCCTGGACATCGCCGTGTCGCCCGCCTCCTCGGCGAGCTCTCCGAGTCGCGCCTGGCCGATGGCCCGATGCCATATCCCGTCGGCAGCGACCCGGTACCAGAGGTTGGCTTCCGACGTCCGACCAGCCTCGCGCGACAGCTCCGCCCGGAAGAACGCCGGCCAGCGATCCGCCAGGGGCCCCTCGAAGTAGGTGCCGTCGCCGGGATCCGGCCACATCTCCTCCCTCGCCCAGTATCTGGAGGCGAGGAGGGAGTCCAGGCCCCGGGCCGCCTCGCCCTGCAGGCTGGCCTCCAACGCGGAGAGCTCGAGGATCAGATCGCGGCCCAAGCCACCGGACTCGGGCGAGGAGCTCCGGTGCTCCCGGCGGAGCACCTGAAGCTCGGTGCGGAACCGCTCCACCTCGCCCGCTCTCACCGCCAGCCGCGCCAGAAGGTAATGACGAACGACGGCCTCGGCGGACCCGGGCTCGGGCGTGAGGGCCCGGAGAAGGCGCTCGGCCTCCCCGGCCCGTTCCCCTCCGGAAGCCAGAGGATGGAGGGAGACCCACGCCAGATCATAGGGAAGGAGAGGACGATGGTCGGGACCCACGGTACGCAGCTGCTCCTCCGCCCGGCCGAAGCGACCGAAGGCGCTCTCGAATCTCGCCAGGCGCCGCTTCATCACCGCTCGCGTCGTGTCGGACACCGTCTGCTGCGTGTACTGCTCCATGATTCGGCGCGCCGCCCCGGGGTCGCTGGCCATGACCGAGCCAGCCAATGCGGCGATCGTTCCCGCCACGGTCGCCGGCGGGTAGTCCGTCTCGAAGTCCAGGAACGTGGCCAGCGACTGGTCGAGGAGCACCGTGTCAGCGCTCAGCCCGGCTCTTGTCATGCGAATCATGCCGGCCCAGATCGGCTCCACGCCCAAGGAGTCGAGGCGTTCGGCCCACGCCTCCAGGGCCAGGGTGTCACGCTCGAGGCCACCGATGATAGCCAGGTGGAGATAGGCCGGTGCGAGGCCCGGATCGAGGGCTACCGCCTGCTCGTACGCCGATCGCGCCGCTCCGGCCGTCTCGCCTACGAAGGAGCCCGTGTGAGACACCTGCTCGGCCAGCTGGAACCATCCTGCTACGTCGTCCGGGTAGCGGTCCACGAGGCGCCGATAGAGGGCGATCGCCTCTGCGTGTCTCCCTTCCTCAGCGGCCAACGCCGCCGCGAGGCGCATCTGTGTCCGTACGCTCAGCCGTGTCCGATGCCGGGTCGCGAGGCGGAAGTGCTCCAGAGCCGGTAGCTCCTGATACACCGCCATGTACCCGGCCCAGTAGGCTGCCAGGGCGAAGGTCGAGTCCAGCGCGACCGAGCGTCGCATGAGCTCGGTCGTCTCCAGCATCCCGAGGCCGCGACGGAAGTTGCGGATGCCTTCGAGGTACAGCCTCAGGGCTTCATTCGACTGGGTGGTGAGCTCTTCGAGGCTGGCCAGCTGCGTCTGTTGGCCCGTGATCCCGCTCGCGACGAGGTCACTCACCAGTCGGTCCACTATCCCGAACAGGTCATCCTCGGGACCCTCGGCGCTCGCCTCCACCTCCACCTGCCCGGCTCCGTTGCGGACGGAGGCCCGGATGAGAAGCCGCCCGCCCGAGGGAAGAACGCTTCCATGAAGGACCCTCCCCGCACCCAACGCGGCCGAGACCCTTGATGCGTCCGCGTCGGAAAGCCCGGCGGGGTCCCCGTCGGGGAGGGCGGCGAAGATCGCTTGCGGGTCGGCCACGCGCAGCCCACCTACACCGTCCAGCTTGGTGCTGAGCAAGTCGACCATCCCCTCCCTCAGATACGCGAGATCGTCGCTCCCACGCACCGAGAAGGGAAGCACGGCAATCACGTCCATGTCCCGCTCGATCCCCGCGGACGTACCGGTGCGCGTGAGGTTGATCCCCAAAGCACCCGCGACCAGGAGACCCACCGCTCCTACAGCCAACAGGACATTCCTGAAGACCCGCCGCGTCCCCCGAGGCCCGACGGAGTGGGGCATTCTATCCCCCGGGGCCATAGGCGCCGACGCAGAGAGGGCTCCGCCGAACTCGGCGGCGGTGGCAAAGCGGTCCGAAGGCGACCTGGCGAGGGCGCAACCCAGAGCCGCCTGGAGCGCCGGGGGCACGGCCTCCCGGACGACACGCACGTCAGGCGCGGGCTGCGTGAGCTTCTTGGCCAGGATCGACGCAGCGGTGGGGCCCGTGTAGGGGGGCTCGCCCGCCAACATCTCGTAGACCACACAGGCCAAGGAGTAGATGTCGCTTCGGCTGTCCACGCGCGTGTCCCCAGAGGCCTGTTCGGGACTCATGTAGGTGGGGGTTCCGATGGCCATCCCCGTCTGTGTCAGGGGCCCGCCGCCGGCTTCCTGCACTCCGCGGGCGATTCCGAAGTCGGCAATGGACGCGTGTCTCCCCGCCAGCAGGACGTTCTCGGGCTTGATGTCCCGGTGGACTACCCCCTTGCCATGGGCGTGCGCGAGACCGTCGGCGATCTCGAGGGCGATGGCGATGGCGTCCTCGACGGAGAGCGATCCATCCCGATCCAGACGTTGACGCAGGGTCTCCCCGTCCACGAAGGGCATGACGTAGAAGAGGAAGCCGTCGGCGGTGCCGGAATCGAAGAGCGGCAGAATGTGCGGATGCTGGAGGTTGGCCGTCGTCTTGATCTCGGCGAGGAACCGCCGGGCTCCGACGAGAGCTGCCAGCTCGGGCTTGAGAACCTTGAGCGCGACCTTCCGCTCGTGCCTCAGGTCGCTCGCGAGGTACACCGACGCCATCCCGCCCTCACCGAGCTCGGACTCGATGCGGTATCGACCTTCGAGAGCTCCGTTCAGGCGGGCAATGGGGTCGGGCATCTCCACCGTCATCGTGGACCCGCGACTCTGCAAGACGGGTCATCCAAATCGCCTCAGCCAACGAGCCCGTCCTCTACCTGCTCATGCTTGGGGCTCCATCGCTCACGCACAATGCCGGATGGATCCCGGCTCGCGCCAGCCTGCCGTCCGCCGTCACCCGCGCCGGGTGCCCCCCGGATTCTACTCGTGGAGCGCCGGCTCGGGCCACCGATAAGGCCGGTCGGTGGCCGACTCCCAGGCAGGTCAATGCAGGGTCGGAGCCCGGACTTCTCAGGTGGTCATCCCACGTCCTACGAGCCCTCGGGGACCCAATGGACCCACCTCCCCTCGCCCAGGGCTCCCAACGATGACTTCGGCGCCGTGCGCAGCGTCTCGATCACCCTCTGGAGCGTGCGCACCCGTTCGCGCGGCAGGCTCTTCCTGACGGCGAACCCGGTCACGACATCGACCTTCGCCTGCCCGGTCGGGATCTCTCGCCGACCGGCCTTCGCGGCGACCCTGAGGGCCGCTTCCAGGGCTTGTGGATTCAGCCGGTTTCGGCGAAGCACGATGACCGACCGATCGGCCTCGGCGAAGACCAGGGCGAAGGGGCCGCCGTTGACCTCCGGAAACCGGTCGGGCACCGAGATGATGATACCGTCCGACGCCTGTGCCAGGACGGTGACTGGTGCGCAGAGCATTCCGAGAAGGAGCGCCAGGGGCGCCACGTGACGGGTGGACCAGCTCTTCAGGGCCATGATATCCGACCTCCGTTGCGGTTGGTGAGGGTCCGGCCTAGGACCGGCGGTCCTGGTCAGACGGTCTCGCAGTACAGGAGCTCCGCGTGGAGGATCTCTCCTGTGTCGATGTCGTAGTAGTAGCGGTACCAACAGGTGTAGATCTCGCCTGGAGGAGGCTCGTCTCCCCCTCCGCTCCTGTCCGATTCGTCCACCGGGAGGTCCTCCTTCTCGCACGCTGGCTGAGAGAACGGTGCGCCGACGCTCGGCCGCTCGGTCTCCCCCCACTCGTACGGACCGTAGTCGATCCAGGCGATGTGCTGGGCGTGACCCGTGGCGGTGTGCCCGCACAGGCCTTCGATCCTGACGCTCGAGAACGCCGTGTGCCGCTTCTCCGTCTGTGGGAGGAGGTAGGTGTCCTGGGTCGTCTGCAAGAACTCGGTGACGATCGGCTCGGCCAGGAACTTCACGGTGGTGTAGACGTCGACCTTGATGCGGTTTCCGGTGAAGGTGGTCTTCGCCTCGTTTCCCGCCGAGCCGGGGGCCACGTAGGGACTGCTGGTGGCTCTGGAGATGAGGGCCTCGTCGAGATCGTAGTCCTCGGGGAGATCGCTCGGAGGAACACCCAGGGGACGGGCCGAGCTTCCGAGCTCCTCCTGGCCTCCGAACAGCGGGGGGTCGAGGTCCAGGTCGTAGCCGGGTGCCGTGAGGCGGCCGGCTGCCCCGGAGACCTCGTCGGGTGACAAGGGTTGGCCTTCACAGGCGGAGAGCACCACCGGGAGCAGCGCGATGGTCAGGGCCACCATAGGTCGGTAAGCGAGCATTCGTTTCCTCCGTCGGGACAAAGGGACAGGTGGATTCGGGAGCGGGCCGGGGCGTTGAGCGTGGAGGCTCCGATCAGCCCCGACACCTTCGCTGCACCTCCAGGAGCAACGTGGTCACGGGTGGGGAGCGCTCGTCACGCGCCCTGAGGGGTCCGGTGAGGAGGACCCGGAAGGGACTCTTGGCAACGGCTCCGAAGGGACCGTCATAGGGATTGGGCATGCTGAAGACGGTCTCGGCTCGGGCCTCGACCGATCTGGCCAGCCGGATCTCACCTTCCCCAGCGCCGTGGTGGCTGACCCAGTACGAGGCCCCGTCCCCCAGAGGTCCGATGGGGTGGAGCGCCACGGAGTTGGGGTCCAGAACCACGACCGTTCGGGGCCCGCGGCGTGGATGGAGAGGGGCAGCCCGAGCCTCCAGCCCCCCGCCCGGGGCCCCGGACAGCCAGCCGAGCCAATGGGGGTTCCAGCGTCGGTCGAACACCGGGTCCCAGAGATTCCCCGCCCCGGGATCGATGGTGAGGACGTCCTGCTTCGGCTTTCCCGGCTCCGCTGACTCGACACTCAGCGACCCTCTCGGAGCCTGACCGACGGTGTCGGCCCGGGCCACCGCGACGACGGCGCCCTGGCTCGGGATGTAGGCGGCGCTCAATCCGAAGACGCGAGACGGGGCTTCCACGTGCAGGAGCCAGTCGCCCATCGGCCGACGAAGGACCGCGACCCCTGCATTCGCGGCGGCGGCCCGGGTGGGAAGCGCCCACAGGACACCCTTGGTTCCCCTCGCCAGTCCGGCATGCCCCGTGGGGTTCAGCGAGACGTCACCGGGGAGCGGCTCCGTCTCCACGTCGCGCCACTCGGTGCCGTCGTAGAGGCCGTACCCGATCTGTCCGGCGATCTTGCCACCCGGAACGCTCGTCCCGGGCCGAAGCAGGGTGAACGCCACCGACCACGTACCGTCCTCGTTGCCGACAGCCGACATACTCCCCATCTCGGCGCCGGGAACCGGTGACGTGACAGCGGACGCGGCGCCGACCGAGCTCACCACCACCCCGACGATGGAGTCCCGTGACACGACCGAGTCCGACTCGTAGCCCCGCGGCCAGACATAGGAGGGAGAGCCCAGAAGGAGAATCCCTCTCGGAGTGACCGACACCGACCCGGGCTCGACGTACGCGTGAGCTCCCGACGGGAGCGCTAGGCTTTGCCGCTGGACAACCTGCCACGAGCAGCCCGATGCCGTGGGCACATCCTGCGCCGCCGCGGGAGCGCATACGCACATCAGCGCCACCGAGACCCAGCGCGGTGCGGCGAAGGCCTTGGCCCGGGAGCGCCAGGATCTGCAGGACCGTTCTCCAGGGGTCATGGGTCCTCCAGGCTCGAGGGTCGCCGGACACGTGACGGGTCCCCGCCGGCCGGCACGCCCACTCTGCCACGGCGCACATCCGGGCTGGATGTCTGGATGGGACTGATTGACGCCGGAGCCAATCCAGCGAGCGGCTCGGGCTCTGGAGCGCGTCCAGGCGCCTCTCGGTTGGTGGGACCTCCCGGGCGGGAGGCGCGTAACCGCTAGTACGACTGAAGGTTACCTACGACAGGCGCCGGCTGATCCACACGGTGCGGAAGACGGCGGTCGCCACGGTCCCAGCGGCCACGAGGCCCAATACCGGCACCAGGAGGGCGCCCGGCCCCCGGCCGAGCCCCGCTGCCACGGCCGGATCCAGGATCGCTCCGAGGCCCACCGCCAGAAGCCGCTCCGCGCGCTGCATCACACCGAGCTTGCAGACCACGCCGACGCTTTCCCCACGGGCACGGGCGTAGCTCACCAGCAGGGAACCCCCGAGAGCCGTGACCACCAGGATCAGGGCGAGCTCCGAGCCCCGGAACAGGACGGCGAGGCCCACGAAGGCGGCGAACTCCGCGAAGCGATCGAGGGTCGAGTCCAGGAAGGCCCCTCGCCGATCCGCCACGCCACGGGCCCGGGCGATCCGGCCGTCCAGTATGTCCGCCACACCCCCCAGCAGCACCATCCAGCCGCCAAGGCTCACCCGCCCGGTCCCGAAGCAGATGGCGGCCGACACGCCGAAGGCCACACCGAGCAGGTTGAAGAAGAGCGGGCCGAGGCCCGACGCCAGGGCGAGTCGCTCCACCGGTCCGAGAAACCAGTAGAGCCATCCTCGGACGAAGCTTCCCAGGACGAAGGACCCCCGATCGTCCACATCCAGGGGATCGACCCCGCGGTTGGGCCGACGCAGGCCGTACAGGGGCATGGATAGCAGGGCCGCGGCCACCACCGCGAGCAACACGAACAGATCGCTCCTCACGGGGCCTCCTCCCGCTCGGGGCGGTGGCGAAGCACCTTGATCACCCTCGGCCAAAGGAAGACGAGGGGCCAACGTCGCTCCAGCGGCGTGAGCTCGATGGTGGTGCCGGTCCTGCGCTCGACCTTCCGCACGATATAGGGAAGCCACTTGTCGAAGGTCACCACGTGCTTCAGCCATCGGGCGGTCACCCTGGCCTTCGAGCGCAGGAAATAGCCTCGTCCGAAGGCCACGCGCGCCGGCCTCCGTCCCGGCGCGTACCGATAGCCTCCCTCGACACGCTCCAGAGCCCCGTCGGACGCCGCCGCCTCGAGCACGGGCCCGAAACGGGACTCGAAGTGCCTTCGCTGGCTCTCGAAGATGACCTCCGAACGGTTGGCGGCCTCGGGGCGGAACTCCGCCTTGTAGGAGACCGACATCATGGTGCGGCCCAGGGCCACCGCGTCGAAGACCGGCGGCAAGAACGGGCCGGCCCAGGCCAACACGCCGGCCCGCGCCTGCTGGATGCGCGCCAGCACCCAGGAGCGGCAATCGGCGTCCCTGGCCCACACCAGGGCCACCTCCTGGACCAGGCGACCTAGAAGGAAGTGGTCGGGAGGATGGTCTCCCACCGCTCCGTCCACGTGTCGGCGACTCAACACGAGGCACTTGGCCAGAGCGCCGTCCCCGTCCCGCGGCTGGTAGGCGATGACGTTGGGGGGAAGGAGACGGGCGAGAGCGACGAGGAGCCAGGACGGTCGGTGAATCTCTCCGGCAGCGCAGAGGGTCTCGTAGAAGCGGCGATAGTCGTCCACCACCACCACCAGGTCCAGAGCGCTATGCCGGCCGGGTCGCGCGCCGTGGAGGTGGGACCCGTACAGCAGGACGGCCTCCACCGCGGCCCCGGTGGTCGCCACCAGGCGCTCGGCCAGCTCGTGGGCCAGGCCCACGCCCGGCCTTCGATCCGCTCCCGGGATCCGGTCGAGGGACTCGCTCACGCGGGCACTCCCGTGCGCATGCTCGAGAGGCGGTCCACCATGCTTTCGCGAATGCCGGCGATGAACTGCCGCGGATCCTCCTCGGGATTCTCCCACAGGAAGGGACCCAGCGTCTCGAACCGGGCGTGGATTCGCCCCACTCCGTTCACGAAGTGCTTCATCTTGGCCCGCTCCCAGAAGCCGTCCGCCACAAGCACGTACACCGTCCACGGCCGTTGCGAGAGGATCGTCTCCAGGCCCCGGGTCTTGAAGCGCCCGATCTCTCCGTTTCTGGTCCGCGTGCCCTCGGGGAAGATGGCCACGGGCGTCGTGGCATTCCGAGCCACGACGCCCAGCTTCGACAAGGCATCTCTCGCCTCGGTGACGTTTGCCGCCGGGTCCACCATCGGGTATTGATAGAGCCGCGTCATGTGCGAGATTAGCGGGATCCATCGGAAATATCGCCGGCGCGTAACGATGAGCGGGTACGCACCGTCCATCGATGCGACCACCAGCGGGATGTCCAGA
>JBDHGI010000183.1:0-10171 GCA_039589955.1 Gemmatimonadota bacterium
CGCGACAGCTTCTCCTGCTGCGAAGGAGTGAACCGGAGGTTCAACGCTTCAACGATGGACTTGGAGACCTTCTCTTGGATGCCGAAGACATCATCGAGAACGCCTTCATATCTCTCGGCCCACAGATGTGCGTCCGTCTCCGCATCGATCAGCTGGGCGGTGATGCGCAGGTTGTCTCCCGCCTTCCGCACGCTGCCCTCGAGCACGTACTGGACATCGAGCTCCCTCGCGATCGTCCGGGTGTCCTTTTCCGTGCCCTTCAGGACCATCGCCGAGTTCCTGGAGATCACGCGGAGGGAGGAGGCGTGAGAGAGGTCGGTGATGATCTCCTCGGTCAACCCGTCGCAGAAGTACGCGTCGCCCGGATCGGGGCTCATGTTGTCGAAGGGGAGGACGACGATGGACTTGCGGCCTTCGGCAGCTGGGGCCTCAGGCGCGTCCGTGGCTTCCGTCTCAAGCGTTCTCGACTCTTCAGGACGGACCTCGTATGCCCACGCGAGCACCAGAGCGATGGGAAAGCCGACGAGCACCAGGACGACGACCGCAGTCCGAAGGGCTCCCAGACCGAGGGGATCTAGGATGAGCTCCGCGGCCCCGAGGGTCCCCAGGCCGACCACGACGTAGGCCGCCGCGACGTGGTAGACCTTTCGCCGCTTCAACTCCACCAGGAAATGTGGAAGCTCGGACGCCATCTAACGTGGCTCCAGCGGGCAGGCCAGAGGGATGGGAGACCGCCCGACCCGAGAGAAACCGTGCAGAGCGGGTAGCGCAAACCTCGCCTCAGAATACGGTGCGGTGGGGCCGCCCGCACGGTGTCGACGTGCATGTCAGCCAACCAGGCGAAGCAAGGGCAGGCCGTGTCGGTCAGCGCGCGCTGGGAGCCAGCCGGTCCAGCTCGTGGAGCCAGCCTTGCACAACGTGCAGGTGCGTCGCTTCCTGCCTCTCCAGGCTTTCTACCGCCAGGAGGCTTCTGCCATCGGGTGCAAGGTCATACGAACGCCAGGTGAGGTTGAGGTAGTCCCCCTCGAACATCACTCGCGGCGGGTCCGCATCGAGCACCGGAGACGCGGTGACGGCCGCGGCCATCCATCGCGACCCCGATCGATAGAAGAGCTCCCGTCCGTCTCGCGACCACAGCGGCTCCTCCGCGTCCTGCTGCCCGAAGGAGACCTGCAGGCGATTCCCGGTGGGCGGAAACGGCTGCACGAAGACCTGGTACCTCCCTGGCTCGGACGAGGTGTAGGCGATCAGCTCGCCGTCGGGTGAGAAGCTGCCGCCCCACTCCAGGGCATCGGTTGCGGCGACTTCCACGGTGGCACCGTCACCTTCCAGGCCATAGGCAACGACATCCCAGCCTGTCTCTTCCGTGACAACGTCGAGGGACAAATACCCGTTCACGGACCAGGAGGTGGGAACGGCCTGGCCGAACGGCACGGGAATGCGCTCGGCATCCGTGCTCATGTCGAGCGCCTTGACGAATGCGAGCTGCGACCCCTCACGGTCGCTCCAGAAGGCCATGCGGTCTCCCGCTGGTGACCACACCGGTCCACCGTTGTTGCCGTGGCGGGTGAGCTGCTCAGGACGCATTCGCTCGAGGTCATAGATCCAGACCTCGCCAGCAGCATCCCATACTTCGGCGGCGAGTCTGCGGAGATCGGGGCCAAGATTGAAGGAGCCGAATCGCGCGGGATCCAAGCCCAGGGTTTCCGCCTGGCCGTCAGGGCTCACTTGAGCGAATCTGCCGAGCGCGGCCGCACCCCCGGGTGCATACACCAGCGTTCCCGTCTGTGAGACGTCGAACTGCCCCGCACCGTAGAGCTCGGTCCGGATCCCGCTCAGCACGGGTGTCTCCGGGCCGAGCCGCTCGAGTCGCTCGAGATCGAAGGGAACCGCCAGCAGGTCGGAGCCCCGAGTGTAGACGAGGTGGCCGGAGGGAACGTAACGGGCATCCCCTCCGTCCACGTCGAGCCGGACATCCTCGCCCGTGGCAGGGTCCCACACCCAAAGATCCTGGTACCAGCCGGCGTGGAGCACGCGGCCGTCGGGCAGGAGCTTGGGCCAGTCGAAGTACGCATCTCCGACCCCGCTGCGGGCGATCACCTCGGGCACGCCTCCGTCGGCCGCGACCCGTACGAGCTGGGTTCCGACTTCGGCCCCGTAGATGATCGTGTCGTCGGGACCCCACGTCCCCCCCATGGCATTGGCCACCTCGCTCAAGACGATGGGAGCTCCCCCGGCCACACGCACCTTCTTCAGCATGTTACCCGTAAAGAACCCCACCCACTCGCCGTCCCATGAAAAGAACGGTGCGAAGCCTCCTTCGGTCCCTTCCAGGGCGCGCGGATCCACTCCGTCCATCGCGCGAAGGAACAGGCGGCGATCGTCATCGTCCCGGCCCACGTAGACCACGTGCCGTCCGTCGCGTGAGATTGCCAGCGCCTCGCGGGTCAGGTCGAGCAGGCCCGTGAACACGATGGGGTTGGCGTCCGGCAGTGGAATGGAGAGCCGGGCCACATCGGTGCCCCAAGTGGGGCGCTGGCGGGAGCCCGGCGGCATCCCGGTCCAGGCGAACACGGCGAAGGCGACGGCGACGCCCACAGCCGCCGCCCACATGACGCGCTCCCCGCGCCCGATCCCCCTGCGTGGCGCCTCCTGGGGACCTCGTCCCAACCGAGGCCCACTCGGACCTACATGTGCCGAGCCTGCCAAGGCCGCTGCGAGCTCGGACGCGCTGGCGAACCGGTCGGCAGGCAACTTCTCCAGTGCGCCGTGCACCGCGGCCTCCAGGGGCTTCGAAACCGTCTTCCTCGACTCAGCAAGCGGTCTCGCCTCCTCCGTCAGGATTCGGGCCAGAATGGCCTGTCCCGTGGGGCCGGTGAACGGAGGCTCACCCGCCAGCATCTCGTACAGCACGCACCCGAGCGCATAGATGTCGGCGCGACCGTCCACATCCCGCTCACCCATGGCCTGCTCGGGACTCATGTATGTGGGCGTACCGAGCGAGATTCCCGTCTCGGTGAGGCGGCCGTCTACCCCCGTGCTGACCGCCCGTGCGATGCCGAAGTCCGCCACCTGCGCGCGCCCGTCGTGAAGGAGGATATTGCCCGGCTTGATGTCGCGATGGACTACCCCCCGGCGGTGCGCGTAGTCGAGGGCGTCGGCGACTTCGGTGGCGATCCGGACGGCGTCTCCGACGGGTAGCTGTCTTTCCCGCGTCAGTCGGTCCCGCAGCGACTCGCCCTCCAAGTAGGGCATGACGTAGTAGACCAATCCGCCCGCTTCTCCCGAATCGTGGAGGGGGAGGATGTGGGGATGGATGAGGTTTGCCGCGGTCTCGATCTCCCGGAGGAAGCGCTCGGCTCCCACGGTGGCGGCCACGTCGGGGTCCAGGACCTTGAGGGCCACGGGGCGGTGGTTCTTCAGGTCCTGGGCAAGGTAGACCGCGGCCATCCCGCCCAAGCCGATCTCCCCCTCGACGACGTACCGATCCGCGAGGGCGGCGTTGAGACGCGCAATGACTTCGGCGCTCATGGCACGGCTTTGACGAGGAAGGTCTGGCGGTCCGGCATTGGAGGGCTCCTGGGCCGGGTGCTACCAGCGCCAAGATCCCATGCCGGCGGCGGATGGCGCAAGATTCGCAGCGTGGGGATGCGAAGCGGGGAATCGGCACGCGGTGCCGGTAGAGCGTACCTTCCAGCCCTGGCGACGAAACTGGAGGGCAGGCTGATGCGGATCGACAGGACCGTGCTGGGCGCGGCGCTCATCCTCGCGGCTGGTTGCGACGGGCGACCGGAGGCGACGACGACCTTTCATACGGCGGTGGCTCCCGCGCCCGAGGCGGGGACCATGTTCCTCTATCCCGAGCGGATTCCGCTCCGGGATGATGGATTGGCCAGCGTGGAGCGCGGGATCTACTTCGCACCCGTGAATCGGGCGCAGGGCGGCGGCGACGTCATCGGCGTGGAGGTGTACCGCTTTCCGGCCTCGTCCGAGGCACCGCCCGGTGTGCCGCCCATCTTCTATCTCCACGGCGGCCCGAGCTTCGCCGGGCTCGAGCGCTCGCTGGAGAGCCTCGGGACGTACGAGGACCTGTGGCTCCCCCTCACGAACGTGTCCGATGTCGTGGTGGTGGGGCAGCGGGGCATAGGCTCCTCCAAGCCGACCACGACCATCGAGTGGACCATGGCGCCGCCCTCCGCCAGCGAGCCCAGTGCCCCGGAGCAGGACGCGGAGGAGCTGCGCGCAGTGCTGACGCGGGAGCGGGAGTACTGGGAGCGAGCCGGGCTCGACCTCTCGGGCTTCACCGTTCTCGAGGCCGCGGAGGACGTGAACGAGGTCCGCAGAGCACTGGGCTACGACAGGATCACCGTCTGGGGCGGGAGCTTCGGATCACACTGGGGCATGAGCCTCCTGCGTCTCCACCCCGAGATCGTCGAGCGGGCTATCCTGCGGGGAATGGAGGGGCCTGACCACACGTACGATCATCCGGGTCACCTGTGGAACGTGTATCGACGCGTGGCCGAAGAGGCGGAGGCGTCACCCGAGCTCGCGGGACGCATCCCCGAGGGCGGACTGATCGCGGCCTTCGAGGCCCTCGTCGCCCAGGCGGAAGCGCGCCCCTTCACCGTGACCGTCACCGACCCCGCGGACGGAAGTCGACACGACGTCTTCTTCGACGGCGAGTCCGTACGGCAGCTCTCCCGGGGATTCACGGCGGGGCTCGCCGGATGGCCGGCCGACGTTATCGAGATGCTGGAGGGCGACTTCTCCCGAGCCGCCTGGGAGCTCTACGCGCGCTCGGTGCAGACGGACAGGAGCTTCCGAACGGCCAGCTACTTCCAGCTCGACTGCGGCTCGGGCATCACGCCGGAGCGGCTGGCAGAGCAGCGGGCCGATCCGGCGAACGCGTTGCTCTCCAGGACGAACTGGATCTACATCGAGGGATGCCCGGCGTGGGACAGCGACCTCGGTGACGGCTTCCGCCAGAACTTCGAGACCGACATCCCCACCGTCATCGTGCACGGCACCTGGGATACGTCCACGCCGTACGAAAACGCTCTCGAGCTCCTCCCCTCCTTCCGGAACAGCAAGTTCATTCCGGTCGTCCGGGGGCCGCACGGAGCCATCCGAGCGGCCATGGAGAGCTCGGACGCGTTCCGGGCCGGGATCTTGCGCTTCGCCGCCACCGGCGACTGGACCCAGCTTCCCGATACGGTCACCTTGGCACCGGTCCGGTTCCGGGTCCCCGGGTCACGGTAGCAGAGAGCTCCAGCCCTAGTACGGCGCGTCGGGAAGAACGATGCTCGGGCCCTCCCCGGATTCCTCCATCCGGTCCAGGTGGAGGAAGTACTTCCCGACTCCCGCCGCTCCCTGCATGAATCCGGTCTGGGCCACGAGCAGGCCCGGTCGCGTGCGGTGCTCGGCCTGGGTCCATTTCAGACCGTCGTCCTCCTCGGTCGACCGGCCCAGCAAGGACGCGTTGAGGCGCTCGACGAAGGCCCCGTACTCGGCACGCCGGCTCGTGCGCTGAAGGGTCAGGAAGAACTCCCCCAACCCAGCGTCTCCACAGCACTGGCTGATGTTCTCCCAGAATCCGGTTGTCCGTCGTTCGGGCACGCCGGAGCCCATGATGCCCCGGGCTCCCATGTGTATCCACTCTCGCCACTCGGCATCACCGGTGGCCATCGCCAGTCGATGGAACAGCCGGTTCGTGCCTACGGGACCGTGGCACCAGGACAGGTAGTAGCGGTCCTCGCCGTCGGGCGTGTGATGGAGGATGCGGTACCCGCCGCCCTCCACCCTGGCGATGGACTGGAGGTACCGTGCCCCACGGCTGGCGGCGTCCAGGAACGCCTCCTCCCCCGTCCTGTCGTGGAGCGTGGCCAGGAAGTAGGCCACCCCGCCGGTGCCGTGCGAGAAATTGGGGTACTCCCTCGCGTAGCCCTCGCGGAGCTGCCACCGGAGGCCCTCACCGACCACTTCGGCTTGCTCGACCAGACGACGGCCCGCGGCGACCGCCGCTTCGAGAGCCGAGGCCGCTCCCAGCCGGTCGTGAAGCCACAGGAGCCCGAGCCCCGTGCCGGCCGCTCCGCTCACGATGTCCGTGACCTCGAACCTGGCCCCCTCTGGACCGGATTGCGGCCACGCGATCCCCGAGCCCGACGGCTCCGAGCGCCGAACGATCCTCTCGAGGGACCGCTCCGCGAGACCACGATACTTCGAGTCGCCCGACGCCCGGTGCAGCTCCTCGAAGACGAACGCCAGCCCGGCCAGACCCGTGTACAGGCCCACTCCCACCCGCTCGTCGTCCAGGTAGGCGGCCAGGTGGTCGCCGCCCTTCCGCGCATCGTCCAGCACGGCTTCGTCACCCGTGGCGTGAAAGAGCTCGAGCGCGACGAGGAGTACTCCGGGCGAGTGGGTGTACAGGGTCCATCCGGCCGAATCGGGATCGCCGGGATCCGCGGGCCAGGTCACTCCGTGGTCGGTCGCGATCCGGACCGAACGGATCCATCGCCATGCCTTCAGGGCGACCTCCAGGTGAGGTCGCTCGGCATCACGTAGCTCCGTCCAGGCGGGAAGGCGGAATGCACCGGGAACGAGGCCGAGGGCGGCTGCAGAGGACGTCCGTTGCAGGAAGTCCCTTCGCGTCCAGCCACCGAGCATCGTGCACATCGCGCTTCCTCCTGTTCGTTGGCCCGAGGCGCGCGCAGCATAGGGGGAGTCGCCGGGAGTTTCAATAGTCTCCACCGGAGCCTACCTTTCCTGCCCTATCCCCCGTTCGGCGAGGTACGCATGAACAGCAAGACGCTCGCGGGTGCGGTGGCGGTGGCGGTCTGGTACGTGATCTGGGACCTGTTCCTATTCGGGCCGATCTTCGGGTCCTTCCTCTCTGGCGTCGAAGGAATGGTCGCTGAGCCCGCCCTGCTGTGGATCGTCGTGGGCAATCTCGCAGCGGGTCTCGTGCTCGCCTGGTTCTATGGCAAGGTGGGATCCGCCTTCGGGAACGGCGTGAAGGGTGGCCTCAACTTCGGTGTCGCAGTGGGCATCGTGATGGGCTTCCCCATGTGGCTCTTCCAGTCGGTGTACTTCACCGGGTGGCCCTACTCGGCCGCGTGGGCGATGGTCGTCGCCAACATCGTCTGGGTCGCCGTCGCCGGTGTCGTGCTCGCGCTAGTCAGCAGCAAGATGGCTTCAGGAGGCGACGCCACCACCTGACGTCTCGTGAACCGCCAGGCCCCCGCCCGAGCCGGTTCGGGCGGGGTCCTGGTGTGGTGGTCGTAGAGAAGAGCGCCTAATCTTCTTCGGGCGGACCGTCGGGCGGATCGCCGGGATCACCGGCGGCGAAGCCTGCCTGCCCCTCCAGGCGGATGATGTCGTCACGCACATCCAGCCCCCACTCGTGCATGTCGCGAGCCCATTGATACAGCCAATCGATGACGCGAGTCTGCACCCAGGGGCTCGCCCGGGAAATAGCCGAGCATTCCGTCGGCGCCCTCCACGCCTACGCGTCCTGTCAGCCCGTGACATCCGCGGAGGCGGACCGCTGAAAGGGGGTGGTTCGGCAGGGCGCGAGACCCGCCCGCCGTCAGAGCCGCTCGGCCGGAAACTCCTCGTGGTACCGGGCCAGGGCCTCCGGGGGACCGCAGATGTAGAGCGCGTCGTCGGGGAGGAGCCGGAACGAGGAAGGGAAATCCATGGCCACCCGGCCGTTCCGCTCCACCGCCACCACCGTGCACCCGGTGCGCTCGCGAATCCCCTCGGCGATCGGGTTCCTCCCCGCCAGGCGGCCAACGGCGACGCGGACCAGCTTGATGCGGGGCTGGAGGGAGACCGTCTCCCCCAGCACGTGGTGGGCCAGCAGCGGCCCGGCGACCTGGCCGAGGGAGAGCGCGAAATCCACGCCCGCTCTTTGGATTCGGGCCACGTTCTTCGCCAGGGACGCGCTCGCGACCATGGGGAGGTCCGGGGCATGGCCGCGTACGATGGCGGCCGCGAGCAGGGTCGCGCTGTCCGTCTCGAGGGTCAGGACCACGACGCGTGCGGTAGGGAGAGGCAGGCGCTCGAGCACGTCCGGGTCCGTGATGTCGCCGACGATGTCGACACCCGGCTGCTCGACGGCGTCGACGACACAGACATCCTCGTCCACCGCGACGAGGATCTCCGCCAGCTTTCGGCCCACGTCGCCAAAGCCGACCACCACGATGGTGCCATCCTCGGTGATGGGCCGGGCCATCTTCCGCAGCTCCTCGATCCGGTCCGGCGGGCCCGCGACGACGAGGATGGCGCCGGGCTCCAGGCGCTCGTCCGCGGCGGGGGGGGGACGCAGCGCGGCGTCACGCCACTGGCCGACGACGTTGGCGCCGAAGCGGACCCGGAGGTCGACGTCGCCGAGGGTGGCTCCGGCCAGGGGGCTCGCCTCGTGGACGCGCAGCTCGGTCACCTCGAGCAGCGACTTCAGCGGGCGCGCGCCCGCCACGCGCGGGCCGATCCTGGCGCTTGCCCTGGAGCTCAGGGCCGCCGCCAGGACGTGCGTCGGCGCGAACGTGACATCGGCACCTGCCATCAGCATGGCGGCCCGTCGTCGAGGGTCGGAGATCATCGCCACGATGGGTCCCGTGTACCCGACCTCGCGGGCGCTCAGGGCGAGGAGCGCGTTGGTGTCGTCCGTGCCGTTGAGCACGAACGATCGGGCTCCGCGGAGCGGATGAAGGTCCAGCTCCTGCTCCGCCGGGTCGGCGCGCACGACCTGGTGGCCCCTCCTGAGGAGGCGACGCGTCGTCTCCTCGTCCTCCTCGATCACCACGGATGGGAGACCCCGGCGGGCCAGCCCATCGAGCAGGGAGTCGACCTCCGGGCCGTACCCGTAGACCACGACGCCACCGTCGATTTCCGGAAGCGTCGGGGACAGCCGCTCGTCGACGCGGGCGAAGAAGGGGGACTCACCGAACTTGTCCGGAACCCTTGAGCCCCGCGGGCGTGAACAGGTTCAGGATGAACGTGGTGAAGATGAGCACCGAAAAGACGGACTCGTCGACCGCGCCCTGGGCAAGCGCCAGAGACGCGACGATCAGCGCCAGCTCGGCCCGACCGCACATGCCCACACCCACGGTCAGTGCCTCCCGCTTCGGTAGGCCCATCCGCAGAGCCATGCCGCCCGCGCTCAGGACCTGACCGACGATGACCGTCCCGGTCAGGATTCCGAGGAACGCGAGGCTCGACGCGCTGATGTCGAACGTGACGTGAAACCCCAGCGAGATGAAGAAGATCGGACCGAGGAACGAGTACGCGATGCCATACGACCGATCCGCGACGGCCCGGACCAGGTTGGGATGCGCGACCTTCTCGTCGAAGAACAACCCCGCCAGATAGGCGCCCAAGATCATGTGCAGGCCGATGGCTTCGGCGAAGAGGCCCACCGCGATGGCTACGAGCAGCACGAAGGTGAACCCCTTGCCTCCCCGCGTCCGGAAGGGGAGGGTAAGGCGGGGATAGATGTAGCCGCCGAGCAGAGCGGCTCCCCCGAAGAACGCCAGCACCTTGACCAGCGTCCCGACGATGTCCATGGGATCGAACGAGCCGCCGGAAAGGACGCCGATCAGCACGCCGAAGAAGACGAGGGTGAGCAGATCGTCGATGACGCAACTGGCGATGATCACCCGGGCCACCCGGGTGTCGGCGAGCCCGAGATCCTTCAGGGTCTTCAGCGTGATGACGACGGCAGTGGCCGTCATGGTGAGGCCCACGAAAGTGGCCGCCGTACGGCTCAGGCCGAAGGCCGTCGCCACACCGAAGCTGACCGCGAACGGTACGATGGCGCCCACCACCGCGACGCCCAACGAGCGCTTGAGCGCGTCGAGAAACTGGAGCGCCTGGGTCTCAACCCCGGCATGGAACATCAGGAAGAAGATGCCGATCTCGGCAAGAAGCGTGATCGCGTCGCTGGGGCCGACGAGCCCGAGTACCGCGGGGCCTACCACCACGCCGACGATGAGCTCGCCCATGATGGTGGGAAGGCCGAGGGGCCGGAGGGTGACCGCGATCAGCCAGATGCCGGCCAAAAGGATCAGCAGGTCGAGTGCGACGTCGTGCATGCTCGAAGCCGGGTGCGCTGTCCAGCTACACCGGCAATCTACGCCCCGGGGTGCTCCCGGCCTATGACGTTGCCGAGGGC
>JBDHGI010000184.1:0-1422 GCA_039589955.1 Gemmatimonadota bacterium
GGGCACTTCTGATCTGGTCGCCGAAGAAGGTGGCGCCTGCGGGGTACGGAAACCTCCCGGCCAGAGGGACGCCCAGGCCGGACAGGCTCTCCTCGAAGACGTCCGCCTCCTCCGTGGAAGCCGGCGCTGTGGAGTGGACGATGGCAACACGGGCGTAACCGGCGAAGGCCGCGTACCGGGCCATGTCCATGGCCGCGCGCGGATCGGCGCCGGCTAGGGAGTACACTCCTTCCTCGGGCGCCGTGCGGGCCGTGGGGGATATGAGGGGAAGCGAACGGGTGCGGGCCATTGCCGCGGAATCGAGGGACGCCTCCTCCAGGAACCCCACCGCTCCCAGGGCCCCCGTTTCCTCGAGCTCCCGGATCAACTCGGCGGTCGATGCCGGATCGCCCTCGTCGTCCCTCTGATCCAACTCCACCTGCGCCTGGCTTCCCAGATAGGTGGCCGCCGCCACCTCCACGCCTTCGGCCACCCGGCGGGCGAAGTCGCGCAGGATCGGGGAGCCCTCGAGGGGCAGGACGGAGCCGAGATGCACGACCAGGAGGCGCCGGCGCAGACCCAGGGGATTGCCGTCGATGATGCCCTGGGCGATGAGGGAATCCGCGCCCCGGGCTCCGGCCTCGATGGCGGCGACGGCCACCCCGCGGGAGGCTTCGTCGTCGCCGATCTCGTACAGGATGGCGGCGTGACGAGTCAGGGCCACGGGACGGAGCGGGCGCTCGATCGGCGTCTCGTCGAGGATGGCCTCCATCTCGTCGGGATCCTCGATGGCGGCCGAAACCTCCCGGGCCAAGTCGAGGCCCCGGAGCACCGTGTTCGTCGCGGCGGAGGGCTCGATCTGGAGCAGACGCCGCAGGCTGGCGGCGGGCTCGCTCAGGGCGGCCAGGGCGGACGCTTGCAGGAGGCGGAGCTCCCCCCGTCGCGGGTCGTCCGGCGTCAGGAGATCCGCGAAGCGCCCTCCCGCCGAATCCGCTCGCACGTATTCGCCGCCCGAGTATGCCGACCTGGCGAGGAGCCCGAGGGCACGGCCCGAGACGGAGCTCGAGGGGTACTGGTCCACGATCCGCTGCGCCAGGGAGACGGCCTGGGCGTATCGGCCCGAGTCGTTGGCGTCGGCGGCCTGGGCGAAGAGCTCGGTGGCCCGGGCTTGCTCCCCCGGCGAAGTCGGTCCCGGCGCCAGGACCGGGTCGGGAAACGACCGGAGCTGAGGCTCGATCTCGCCGGAAGGGGTTCCGCTGCAGGCTATCCCGAACGCGAGGCCCACGAAAAGGAAGAGCCCGGACGCGAGCGGCGTCCGGGCGTTCCGGTTCCATCGGGTCATGAGAGCCCTCCCGAGGATGTGTCGATCCACGACGGGTTCAACCCGCCGAGTCCGTCTTGGCCTCCTCTTCCTCTTCCTCGGAGGCCTCTTCGGCGTCGTCG
>JBDHGI010000184.1:1460-10346 GCA_039589955.1 Gemmatimonadota bacterium
GTCGTCCGGTGCCTCCTCCTCGGCCGTCACCGACTCCTCGGCGTCGTCCGGTGCCTCCTCCTCGGCCGTCACCGACTCCTCGGCGTCGTCCGGTGCCTCCTCCTCGGCCGTCGGAGCCTCCTCGGCCTCCTGGACGGCCGCGGCCTGGGGTGCGTCGTCCCCCTCCGCCTCGGTGTCGGTAGCGTCGGTCTCCTCGGCCTTCGCCTCTTCCTCGGTGGGTGCCGCCTCCTCGGCGGCCTTACCGCCCGTCGGAGCCCCGCGCGTCGACTCCTCCGCCCCGTCGTCACCCTCTTCCGTGGCGCGGGCGGCTTCCTCCCGGGCGGCCCGGGCCGCGGCGATCTCCTCGTCCGACTTCCGCTCCGGCCGCTCCGTCACCTCGGCCACGATGCGCCTGTTGGCGGCGTCGGACTCGAGGATGCGGATGTCGACGGCGTCACCCGTGCCGTAGTACTCCTCGAGGCGGGTGGCGTCGTCCACGCCGGAGTGGGACACCGGCACGAAGCCCTCGATGTCGTCCCCGAGGTCCACGACGATCCCCTTGTCCTGGATCCGGACCACGGTGGCTTCGGACTCCACGCCCGGCGCGAACCGCTCCGAGATCGTGGGCCACGGATCGTCCTGGAGCTGCTTGATGCCCAACGAGATGCGCTTGTTCTCCGCATCAACGTCCAGCACCATCACCTCGACCTCCTGCCCCTTCTGCACGACCTCGGACGGGTGCTCCACGCGCCGTGTCCACGACATGTCGGACACGTGGACCAGACCGTCGATGCCCATCTCGATCTCTACGAAGGCCCCGAACGAGGTGAGGTTGCGCACGATGCCCGTGAGCTTCGTCCCCGTGGGGTACTTCACGGGGAGGGCCAGCCATGGGTCCTCCTCGATCTGCTTCATGCCCAGGGAGATCTTCTCGTCCTTCGGATCCACCTTGAGGACGACGGCCTCGATCTCCTCGCTGATGGAGACCACCTTGGACGGGTGGCGGACGTTGCGGGTCCAAGACATCTCGGAGATGTGGACCAGGCCCTCGACTCCCTTCTCGAGCTCCACGAACGCCCCGTAGTTCGTGATGGAGACGACCTTGCCCTTCACCCGGGCACCCACGGGGTACTTCTTGTCGATGTCGGTCCAGGGATAGGGCAGCAGCTGCTTCATGCCCAGCGAGATGCGCTCCCGGTTCCAGTCGATGTCCAGGACCTTCACGTCCAGGGCCTTTGCGATCTCCACCACCTCTGAGGGATGGCCGACCCGGCCCCAGGACATGTCCGTGATGTGGAGGAGGCCGTCGAGGCCGCCCAGGTCGATGAAGGCGCCGAAGTCGGTGATGTTCTTCACGATGCCCTCGCGCACCTGCCCGACGAGGAGCTCCTTCACCAGCGTCTCGCGCTTCTTCTCCCGCTCCGCCTCCAGGATCACCCGACGGGAGACGACGATGTTCCGACGTCGCTTGTTGAGCTTGATGATCTTGAACTTGTAGGTCTCGCCGATGAGGTCCTCGATGTTGGGCACCCTCCGCAGGGCGATCTGCGAGCCCGGCAGGAAGGCGTCCACGCCCATGAGGTCCACGGTGACCCCACCCTTGATCTTGCGGACGAGGATTCCCTTGACCGGACGGTCCGCGTCGTGGGCCTCCCGGATCTTCTCCCACACCCGCAGGAAGTCCGCCTTCTTCTTGGACAGGACCACGACACCGTCGTCGTCCTCCAGGCTCTCCAAGAGGACCTCGACCTCCTCGCCTTCGCCCGGCGCGTCCTTGAACTCGTCCAGCGCGACCGAGCCTTCGCTTTTGAATCCGAACTCGAGGATCACGGAGCTGTCGGTCACGCGCAGGACCTTCGCCTGCACGATCTCGCCCTCCCGGATATCCTGGAAGTCCTCGGAGAACTCGTCCAGAAGGGCCTCGAACTCCTCCTTCGAGGTGCTCAGGGGCTCCTCGCCGTACGGATCGTGGAAGAGCTCCGGAGAGATCCCCTCCTGCATGTCGTCGCCTTCGTCATCGTCGACGGCGGCGACCACCTCGCCCGTGAGGGCGTCGATGGCGGTGGATTGTTCCTCGGCCAGCTCGGCGGCCGTGAGGTCGGTCTCTTCGATGGGGGTCTGGTTGTCCGTCATCAGTCTCGGGTAGCCGCGCTGGCGCGCGCATCTTGCCGGAATCCCGAGGGCGGGACGTCCGGGCAGCGGGGAAAAGAATAAAGGCCGGAGGTCGCGCTGGTGGCGCCCTCTTGGGCCTTTCGGCGAACTTGGTCCCGGAGTCGGATCATCCGGTTCCGAGACCTGATAAGGTATTCCGACGCCCGGGGGGCGTCAACGATGGGGGTTCTTCCCGACCAGCGTCCTCCTCGCGAGATCGACGACCGCCTCCACCTGCTCCGCGAACGACAGTCGCGTGGTGTCCAGCTCCAGGGCTCCCTCGGGCTTGCGTAGCGGGGCGTGGACACGCTCCGAGTCCTGTCGGTCCCGCTCGGCGATGGCGTCGGCCTCGCCCCTGACTTCGTCGGGGTCGGGCTCCATTCCCGTGCGCTCGAGAAAACGGCGCCGGGCTCGCTCCTCCAGCTCCGCCACCAGGAAGACCTTCACGTCGGCGTCGGGGAACACCACGGTGCCCATGTCGCGACCGTCGGCAACGAGGCCTCCCCTGGCTCCGGCGGATCTCTGGAGCTCCAGGAGGGACGCGCGCACCGGGCGCAGGCGAGCCAGCCTGGAGGCGTGGGAGGTGACGTCCTGGGTACGGAGCTCACCCCGCAACGGTCGTCCCGCCAGGTGGATCTCGAAGCCCCCCTCCATGGGCTGGAGCCTCAGGGGAAGCGCCCTGAGGTCTTCCTCGGTGAGGGTCTCCCAGGACTCGGCACCCCGGCTGGAGAGGAGCGCGTAGGCCATGCCCCGGTAGAGGGCTCCCGAGTCCAGGTGGCGGAACCCCAGGCGGCGGGCCACCTCCCGCGCGGTGGTGGACTTCCCCGACCCGGCCGGGCCGTCGAGGGTGATCACTCCTGCTCGGGGCATGGGAGTCATGCGCGGCCTCTCCCGGCGAGGGCGTCCAACATGGTCCAGAAGCCCGGGTAGCTCACGTCCGCGGCCCCGGGATCGTCCACGGTGATCCGGTTGCCCGCCACGGCCCCCAGGACCGCGAACGCCATGGCGATTCGGTGGTCGCCGTGGGTGTGGACCTGGCCCGAGAGGGGTGCGTCGGTACCCCGGACCGTCAACCCGTCCTCGAGCTCCTCGGCCCTGACTCCCAGGGCCCGGAGGTTCTCCGCCAGGGCCGCGATGCGGTCCGACTCCTTGTGCCGCAGCTCCCCGGCCCCGGTGATCCTCGTGATCCCCTCGGCCCTCGCCCCCAGCACCGCGACCAGGGGAAGCTCGTCGATGAGGCCGGGCACCTCGGCGGCGCCCACCTCGACGGCCCGCAGGGCGTGGGGCGCCACCGTCACGGTGCCGCAGGGCTCTCCGGCGCCTACGTCCTTACCTCCCTCCACCTCGACCCTTGCGCCCATCCGGCGCAAGACGTCCAGGAACGCGGTGCGGGTGGGGTTCAGCCCCACGTCGGGCACCTGCACGCCCTCCGGCACGGCACCCAGAGCCGCCAGGGCCAGGGGGAACGCCGCGGACGAGACGTCCCCCGGCACCTGGAAGTCGAGGGTCCCGAGCTTCTCGGGGGGATCGCGCAGCTCCACCCTCCAGCCCGGGGATCCCGCGTGGCACACCACGCTGACACCCGCCAGCGCCAACATGCGCTCCGTGTGGTCCCTGGACTGGCGAGGCTCCGTCAGGAGCACGAAGGCCCCTCCCGTGAGGCCCGCGAGGAGCAGGGAGCTCTTCACCTGCGCGCTGGCCACCGGGCTCTCCCACTCGAGGGGCCTCAGGCGCCCCCTGCCCCGCACCTCCAGGGGGAGGCGGGAGGGCGCTCCGAGCTCGCGGAACGACGCGCCCATGGCGGTGAGGGGCTCGACCACCCTGCCCATGGGCCTGCGCCGGAGGGACTCGTCTCCGGTCACCACCCTGCGCCCCTGCACTCCGGCCAGAGCGCCCAGCAGCAGGCGCGCACCCGTGCCGGAGTTGCCGAGATCCAGCGGCGCGGCGGGGGCGCCGAGGCCCCTCAGGCCCACGCCCTGGACGATCACCTCGCCTCCGTCCTCCGGCAGGTCCGGCAAACCCACTCCCAGGGCGCGCAGCGCTCCGGCGGTGGAGGCGGCGTCCCCTCCGTGTAGGAGCCCCTCGAGGCGGCTCCGTCCCTCGGCGAGACCCGCCAGGATCAGGGCCCGCTGCGTGAGGGACTTGTCCCCCGGGACGCGGACGATCACGCCGGCCCCCCTCTCCAGCCGCGGGTCCTCTCCATTCGCTCCACCACCGCGTCCACGTCTCCGGTCGATACGAGGTCGGCGAGCTCCCCGACCTCTTCGGCCAGATCCCTGAGGTGCGTCGCCAGCTCGGCGGGAGCGTGGCGGAGGATGTCCCGCCAGACCTCGGGAGAGCTCATGGCCAGCCGGGTCATGTCGCTCCCTCCCGGACCGAGGGCCTCCGGGGGGACCCCGCTGGACCGCAGGACCTCGGCGAGGGCGTTCGCGGCCATCTGCGGCAGGTGGCTCACCCGCGTCATCAGCGCGTCGTGGGTTGCGGCGTCGATGTGGACGGGGCAGGCCCCCAGGGCCTTCCAGAGGCCGCGGACACGTTCGTACGGCTCGCCTCGGGCGTTGTCCGCCGTCATGTACACCGTGGCGTCCCGGAAGAGGTCCGTCCGTGAGTGGGGAAAGCCCGAACGGGCGCTCCCGCACATGGGATGGCTCCCCACCCAGCGCTCTTCCAGGCCCGCCCGAACCGCCGACCGGCGTACCGGCACCTTGAGGCTGGCCACGTCGGTGACGATGGCGCCCGGAGCCAGGAGAGGCCCGATGGATGCCACGAGAGCACACGTGGCGTCCAAAGGCGCCGCCAGCACGACCAGCTCGGCGCCGGACACCGCCTCCCGCTCCCCCTCGGCCACTTCCGCGATCACGCCCGCCTTCCAGGCCGCGATTCTGTCGCCCGGGTCCGGCGCCCATCCCGTCACCCTCGGGGGGCGGTCGAGAGCCGACAGCGCGCGGGCGAGGGAGCCTCCCATGATCCCCAGGCCCAGAAGCGCCACCGAGCCGAAGGGCGAGTCGGGACGATCAGCCACCGTCGGGCCCCACGACGTAGACCAAGGGGACGCGCGCGAGGAGCGGGTCCCGTCCGACCAGGGAAAGGAACATGCCCTCCCGCTCCCGGTGGCGCTCGAGCGACTCGAAGGGCACGTCAAGGCGCAGCAGGCCGCGCAGCGGCCCGCGATGACGAAGCCCGATCATCGCCATGCCCACGTCCTCCCCGAAGACTGCCCGGGCGAGCTCCAGTGCCTTCCACTGAGCCGCCCGGATCTCGATGCGACCGACCCGCTCCTCCTCGGTCAGGCGCTCCTGAAGGGGTGCATCAGGTCGGTCGGACCGTTCGCCCCCACCTTCCGGGCGAAGGGGAATCAGGCCGCTCACGGACCTTCGGTCGCCCCGGCCCCTGCCGACGCGGGCTCGGTATCGGTATCCGGCTCCTCCGGGTACGGCACCTCCACCACGAGACCGTCGTGGGCCACGCGCGCCGCCGGGAACACCCTTCGTGCCTCATCCTCGAGGGGGCCCGGCTGGTCGGAGTACCTGGCCGACAGATGGGTCAGGTACAGGCGGCACACCTTGGCCTCGCTGGCGAGTCGGGCCGCCTCGACCGACGTGCTGTGGTAGGTCTCCCTCGCCCGCTCCTCCTCGTCGGCTCCGAACGTCGCCTCGTGGACGAGCACCTGCGCGCCCCGTGCGCGCTCGACGGTGGACGGGCAGGGACGCGTGTCCCCGGTGTAGACCACGAGGCGTCCGGGACGGGACGGACCCACCACGTCCCTCGGGTGGACGGTCCTGCCCTCCACCACCACCGGCTCACCCCTGTGGAGCCGTCCGAAGAGAGGACCGGCGGGGACTCCCAGCGCCGCAGCCCGGTCCACGTCGAACCGACCCAGACGCTCATCCTCGACCAGGGCCCAGCCCACCGCGCTGGTGCCGTGGGCCACGCGAAAGGCCTCCACGGCGTACCCCTCCCCCGGGACCCGATCTCCGGGGGACAGCTCGGAGACCTCCACCGGGAACGGAATGCGGTCCACACCCAGGTGGACCGCGGCCTTGAGGACCCGCGCGGCGCCCCGGGGGCCGTACAGGGCGATGGGATCGGTCCGGCCCTGGAGCGCCATGGTGCGCAGCAGGCCCGTGATGCCCAGGAAGTGGTCGCCGTGGAGGTGGCTCACGAACACGGCGCGGACGCCGAAGCCGGTGCCGTAGCGCATCATCTGGCGCTGGGTGCCCTCCCCGCAGTCGAAGAGCATCAGATCCCCCTCACGCTGGACGGCCAGCGCGCTGACATTCCGCCCCACGGTGGGGCGTGAGGCAGCGGTCCCTAGGAAGGTGAGGCGGATCATGACAGGCTTCGGAACGCGGTGCTGGGGAGGGAGGGCCAGTCCCCAGGATCAAGGTAGCCCCGGTCCCCCGGCCGTCCAACCCGGTGCGCCGCCTACCAGATCCTCAGCTGGATCTGCACGGTCCGGCCCGGCTGGGGAAGCCCGCACTGGTCGAAGACCAGTGCGTCCGTGACGTTGCGGACGGAGACCGAGGCATCCACGCTCCGGAGCACCCGCGCTCCGGAGAAGAGCCTCCTCAGGGTGAGGTCCATCGAGCCGCTGGACGGGAGGGGCTGCATCCCGCCGGTCTCCGGGTTCTGGCAGCGCTGCGCTCCCACGTACCGGAGCTGCCCCAGGGCCCGAGCGCCCCCGGGAACGGGCACCTCGAGTCCGGCCTTCCCCGTAACCGAGGGCTCGTACTCCAGGTCCACCTTCGACCCGTCCGCTTCATACCCCCGCACCCGCTGGAGCGTGAGGTCCCCGGTGAGGAGCGCCGAGCCGACGGTACCGACGGCGAGGAGCTCCAGCCCGGTGCTTCGTATCTCGTTTCGGTTGATACGCTGGAACTTACGGTTGCCGGCCTCATCCACGATGGAGGTGCGGACGATCCCGTCGGTGAGGCGGTGATGGAAGACCACCGCCTGGAACTCCCCGTCGCCGGTGTGGACCGTGACGCCCCCTTCTCCGCCCAGCAGCTCCTCGGGGCGGAGGGCGGGGTTGGGCTCGAAGCGGCCCAGGGCGCCCGAATAGAGCTCACGGAGGGAGGGGAACCGGGCTCGACGGCTCACTCCGCCGTGGAGGGAGAGGCCGTCTCCGAAGAGCGAGCTCAGCCCTGCCCTGAATCCCACGGCGCCGAGGCGATCGAGGGGAGGCTTGTCGCCGCTCTCCGGGGTGTCGGCGCCGTCGAAGGCGACGCCGGTGGTGACCCGGGTCTGCCCCTCTCGCCCGAGCCTCCACTCGGTCTCGGTTCCGAAGCTCCAGAGTCTCTGGCGGTACCCGGCCGCTCCACCCGGCGTGAGGACCTCGTCGTGGGAGACGTCGGCGTAGGTGAAGGCCGCCCGGATCTCGCCGAGCTCGCCCACCGAGTGGTCTCCCAGGAGGCGTACGGTCACCGTCCGGTCGTCGGCCTCCTCTCTCTCGGTCACCGACGAGTAGGTCTCCGAATCGAAGGCGTCGATGCGGTACGACCCGTTGTCGATCCCGAAGCTCGCCTCCAGGTCTCCGCTGCCCCAGGGGGTATCCCTCAGCCCGGTGCCTCCGGACGCGGCGGCGATGAGCCGTCGCTGCTCGGGATAGCGCCACAGGCGCGGTACGTCCTGATGTGCCTCCGGCGGCACACCTCGCTCGACGTCGTAACCGGAAGCCGCCAGGGACATCCAGCGACCGTTGTCCGCGAGGTACCGGGCCGAGAAGAACCCATCCGAGCGGCGGGCGTCGCTGTTGAGGCGCAGGTCGTCGGCGGCGAGAAAGGCCGCGCGCAGCTGCGGGTCCCGCATGGCCTCGTCCGGTAGGGTGAAGCCGGGCCTGTCCTGGAAGCCCATACCCCCACGCACGACCCACTGGCTGAACGCCCGCTCCACGAGGGCTCCACCTGTGGCCGACACGCTCACCGCCCCGGTTTCGTCCAGGGACATCCCGACAGCCACCGGCTCCACCTCGCGCACCCGCTGCCTCGTTCGCGCGACGTCCACCTCCACCACGCCGCCCAGGGTGTTGGGCCCGTAGAGCACCGACGACAGGCCCCTGAGGAGCGTGACGTTCCGCGCCGCGGTCAGGGGAATGATGGAGAGGTCGGTGCGGTGATCCCAGCCCAACGTGAGGGGCACGCCGTCCATGAGCACCGCGATCTGGCGGTCCTCCGAGCCGCGGAGGGCCGGCTGCGCCTCCCCCCGGGAGTTGGTACGGATCTGGATGAGGGGCATCTGCCGCAGGACCTGCTCCATGCTCGGTGCGGGCACGGCTCCCAGGGAGTCCAGCTCGATGGTGACGGCGCTGGAACCGCCGGTGGTCAGGCTGGGCCGGGGAACCTGCACTGTCACACCCTCGACTCGGAACGCCCGGGCGACGTGCGTGGAGTCGACCCGGACGGTGTCTCGCCTGGCCTGGGCCAGGAGTGGCGCCGGCACGAGGCACAGCAGGCAGACCGCGAGGGTTGAGCGCATCGATCCTGTCTTGTCGAGGCGGACGATTCGTTCTCCGAGCCAAAAAGGAATAGGACGCTCGCAACGGATAGTTCCAGAGGCGCGGCGAGGGTCCACGTCCTTCTGACACGGCGACGGATGGGTCCGTTGATCCGGGTTGGACAGCGGGCGGCACGCGGCGTATCCTCCCCCCAATCGCCTCGTCCGCGCAGGAGGAATCATGCAGAACCGACGGAGCTTCCTAAGCACGTTCACTCTGCCGGCAGCCGCGGCGGCCCTGGGGGTCGGAATCCGGCCCTCCCT
>JBDHGI010000185.1:0-8857 GCA_039589955.1 Gemmatimonadota bacterium
TGCGTCACAACCTCCCCCGTGCCGGCGTCCACGTGCTTCTCGATCTCGCCGAGGCCGTACGGTGGGTGGGGCTCGACCCGGAGCGGGCCGGCCTGGGAGACGGACGACCGTGCGCGATCAGCCCCGACGAGCAGCGCGAGCGGATGTCGCCGGAGGCCCGGCGCATCGTGCAGCTGATCTGCATGCATTGGACTCGAACGGAGCTGCGGCCGCTCTCCGGGGGCTTCAGCGGGAGCTTCCTGTTCTTGGCCAAGGGCTGGAAGGGGGAAGCGGCCACCGAGCCTATGGTCGTGAAGATCGACGACTTCTCCCAGATGCGCAGAGAGCTGGACGGCTATCACCAGGTGAAGGACTTCTTCGGTAAGCACGTTCCCACCTTCGGCTATCCAGTGAGGGAGGGGAGTCTTCTGGGGGTCGGCATGGAGCTCGCGGCCATGAAGGGCGCGCCGAGGACCCTTCAGGAGGACTTCGAGGAGGCCGACACGGAAGCCGGGGTGGAGCGCTTCCGGGCTCGCTTGGAGAAGGCCCTGGAGCTGCTTGCCGAGAAGCTCTACGGCAATACACTGGAGCGGGCTCCGGTGGCGCCCTTCCGCGCCTTCGGCCTCCAGGCCGAGCAGCAGCTCGTGTGGCTCAGACAGAACAGTGAGATCATCCTGGGCTACATCGAGGATCTGGGCGTGCGCACGGATTCGGTCGACCTGGATCAGCTGGAGAACGTGGTTCGCGTCATCACGCGCAATCCCGACTCCGTGGACTCCGAGGTCAGCCTGCAGCACGGCGATCTGAACTTCGCCAACGTGATCTGTGACGAGGGGGACAACGTGTGGTTCATCGACTGGACCCACGCGGGCACCCATCCGCTGGAGCTCGACTTCGCCAAGCTCGAGAATGACGTCAAGTTCGTGATGAGCAAGGAGTTCGACCCGGAGGACCTGCCCCGTCTCCGCATCCTGGAGGAGTATCTGCTCACGCATCAGCGGCCGAGCTCCGACGCACTGCCCGACCATCTCAGGTTCGCGAAGTGGGACCTGCGCTTCCGGAAGATCCTCGATGCGGTGAGGATGATCCGGGATTGCGCCTTCTCGTTGAAGAACGACCCCGACGCATGGGTGGTGTATCGCGTGGCGCTGCTCCGCTACGCGCTGCACACGCTGAGCTTCGACAAGCGGAGAGACCGGGGCGAGTGCGAGCCCACCCAGCTGATGCACGCGCTCTACTCGTGCGAATCCATCGCCCTGGAGCTCGTGCAGGACGACTTCCACCTGAAGATCCGCGCCGAGCGGCCCTCGGCCTATCCGCCACGCCAGCGTATCTCCATCGACGAGTCCCCCTGGATCCTGGACTGCGAGGGGTACGATCCGCCGTACTTCGTCGCGCCGGACGTGCTCGCCGCCGGCCGGGACCAGCGACCCGACGGTTGGGCGGATCCGGAGGAGATGGAGCCGGACGCCCTCGGTGAGCGGCCCGCGCGCTTCCGGGACGATCAGGGGCGCCCGCTCAACCCTCGCGGGAGAACGGGTATCGCGGGCCGAGGCGTTCTCGGGCTCTGGGGCCCGAACGCCTCGGTGGTGGGCGTGGTCCTTCGAACCAGCGAGGTGACGGGCGAGCTCGAGATTCTACTGGGAGCTAGGGCGGGGGAGTCCAGGCTGGAGCTGCCGCAGGGCTTCCTGTTGCCTGACGAAGAGCCCGGCCAGGGGCTGGTCCGGGTCCTGCGCACGGAGGCGGGCTGGGCACCGCAGGGATCAGCCGAGCTGGTCAGCGAGGGGTACGCCTACGACCCCCGTCAGACGGACCACGCGTGGGTGGAGGTACGAGCCTACCTCGTCGACGCCGAGGCGGAGGACGCACCCGACGTCCTGGAGCCTGGAGGTGACTTCGAGGAGCTTTCCTGGTGGCCGCTCACCGGGTCGACGGTGACGCGCATGTCCGCCGGACAGGCGACCGTCGCGCGGGCGGCCCTGGAGCACGCCCGGAGCGTGGGACGGCTCGACCCCGAGACGTTCGAGCGACTCGCGTCCACGGCAGGCTGAGCCCATGACCCTGAACTCCGTCGAGCGGCAGGTCCTGGAGGAATTCCGGGCGAATCGCCCCCCGACCGGGGGTAGCGAGGGCGACGATGCCTGGGTCGGCTTCCTGCTCCGGTGCATCCTGGATGTCGGCCGGCAGGTCCGCTCGGCGTCACGCGAGCGGGTCGCCAAGCGGATCAAGGACGACGGCTCTCCGACCATTCCCCTCGAGCGTGACATCGAGGCCCGCATTCGCGAGGCGCTACAGGGTTTCGCTCCGGATGTGGCCTTCGTCGGAGAGGAGTCCGGGGGCGATCTCGACCGGAACGGGTGGGCGGTGGTGGTCGACCCCATCGACGGAACGTGGGCCTATCTGGGCCACACGGAGACGTTTTCCACCGTCCTGACCGTCTTCCGGGACGGACGCCCTCACGCCGGGGCCGTGGGCAGCCCCCGGCTGGGCGAGGTCGGCTACTGCGTGGCGGGACGGCACGCCCGCCTGGTGAGCCTGGACCGGGTCGGCGAGGGAGACGCGGCCGAGGATCTGCCCCACGGGGACGACGATCCGTCGACGGTGCTGGTCAACGCGCATCCCGCCCGGTCCCGGTCCGATGAGATGCAGCTGCTGCTGCAGGCGTGGGCACGAGGCGACGTCCGGATGGTCCGATCTCCGGGGGGCTCTCCTTCGTGGGCCCTGCTCGAGGCCGCCCGTGGGCACTTCACCTACGTCAACCACTGGAGCACCCGGGGGACCAAGCCCTGGGACCTGGCGGCGGGTACGCTCCTCGTGCGGGGAGCGGGGGGGGACGTGGTCGATCTCGACGGACGTCCCATCGATCCCGTCGGTCACGTGGGTCCGTTCGTGGCCGACGTGCGCGCCGAACGGAGAGAGACCGTCGTGAGGATCCTGCAGGGAGCTCGGCGCTCGTGAGGGAAGGTCGAGAACGAAGGCTCAGCAGGGGCGCGCTGATCCGCGGCGCCGGGGTCGCCCTGGTCTTCGTCCTCACTCTCGCCGCCCTGGGCGCCGGAGTGGGTACGACCGGTATCGACGAGGTCGGGTCCCGGTCCCTTCTGGCCTGGGTGTACTACGCGGCAGGGCTCTTCGTCTTCGGCGGTCTCGATCTGGGCGCCCCCGTGGGCGGCCCCGCGTGGGGCAGGGCCGCGCTGTGGACCGCGTACTTCCTCGCCCCCACCATCACGGCGACGGCGCTGGTGGAAGCGGTGCTCCGGCTCATCCGTCCCGCCCGTGTAGCGGCCGGGGCCATGACCGGGCACGTCGTGGTCATCGGCAGCGGGCAGGTCGGCCTGGCCTACCTGCAGGCGGTTCGAGCCGTGGAGCCGAACATCCCCATTCTACTCCTGGACCGCGCGGACCGGGCCTCCGAACTCCTCGAGGTGGAGCGGATGGGACGGGTGGAGGTGGTCCGGGCGGACCCGCGCAGGCCGGCGGCTCTCGACCTGCTCGCGTTGGAGCGGGCGGCGAGGATGGTCGTGGTCACCGAGGACGACCTGGTGAACCTCGAGGTCGCCTGGGGTGCGAGCCAACGCGTCCCGACCCTTCCCGTGGCCGTGCACGTCGCCGACCTCACCCTGCTGCGGCCGGTGAACCGACTCGTTCGCGAGCAGGCGACAGGGGGCTCCGGGTCGGCGCACAGTCCGCTGGTCTTCAACACCCACCGCATCGGGGCGCTGCACCTCTACGAGCGTTTCCTGCATCCCCATTTCGAGGAGACCCGGCAGCGGGACGTGGTCGTGATCGGGGGCTTCGGCCGCTTCGCCCAGACGATTCTGGAGCTTCTCAGGGTGACGGCCGCCGACGACATCGAGCGGGTGGTCATCGTCGACTCCCAGGCGTCCCGGTTGGTGCGCCAGTTCGAGGCCGACGTCCCTTTGGGCGGGCTCTCCCGGGTGACCATCGACGGGGACCTGGAGGATCCCGGGACGTGGGCGAGGGTGGAAGACACGCTGGCCGGGCTCGAGGTGGCCCCGGTCTTCCTGCTCGCGTCGTCGAACGAAGTGGTCAACCTCAGGGCCGCGATGCTCCTCCGGACGCGCTTCCCCGAGGCGCGGGTCTTCGCCCGCTGCTTCCACCGGGGGAGCTTCGGCGAGTCGCTGGCCGAGCAGCGGGAGTTCGAGCTCCTCGCCTTCGAGGACGTCCTGCGCGAGGCCCTCGTGGAGCACTACCAGGGGCTTCGCACGCTCTGACAGAGAGCGGCCCGGACGAGGACGCCGTCGCCGACCGAGCCTGATCGACTCCCTCAGCCCAGGCCGGCGAAGCTCAGGGCATCCCTCAAGGTACCCACGGTCCGCAGCTCCGAGGTCCCTCCCACGAGATCCACCATTGCCAGTGCCACCTCCGGCGACACCCCGGAGACCAGACTCCGGCATCCCATCAGGCGCGTGGCCCGGGAGAGGCTCACCAACGCCTGCGAGACCGTCGGATCCATGGTGGCGACACCTCCGATGTCAACGATGAGGAGGCGGGCTTTCGCGGCGGCGATGGCCGAGAGAGCGTCCTCCTGCAGCTGCCGTCCTCTGGCTTCATCCACGATCCCGGTCACCGGCAAAAGAAGGATGTCGTCTCCGATTCGGCTGATGGGAGAGGACCTCCGCAGGGCTGCCTTGAGCTCCTGACGCATGGCTACCTGGTCCGAGACGTCCACCAGCATGCCCAACAGCCCGCGGGCGGTTCCGCCAGGGAGACTGAAGGTGGTCACCCAATAGAGGACCACCCGGTTCGTTCCGTCGGCGTATTCGATGTTCAGCTCCCTGTGCAGGGAGCCCCCATCGGCGATGAGCCTGGTATCCTCGTCATGGAAACCCCTGCGATCGGACTCGGGGATATAGTCCAGGCCCAGCACGGAATGGCCCAGGTAGTCTCCGGACGAAATCCCGAAGGCCTCCTCGTAGGCTCGGTTGAAGAAGATGAACCGGGCGTCGGGATCCTTCACGAAGACGGGGTTGGGGATGGCATTCAGGGAAGCCAGGAGGACGTCGACGTCCCTGCCCGCGAACTCTCCTCCCTCCAACGCCTCTCGCATGAGGCCAGGTAGACTGTCCTGTCGGGTGCTGGACATGCCGGAATCCTCGTCGGGCTCTTCGTCCGCGTTCCGCAACACAGCATCCTCTGCCCGTGTCGCGGTACGGTCAAGGTGTGCTCGGGTTTCGCGCCCCGTGCGTGCGGTTCCTCCGCACCCTATTCTGAAGGCGACGTCGCGCCCCCCATCGTGAGGCGCCCATGCCCGATCCTCTCGATCGTCTCAACGCCTCCCTGGGGGAGCGGTACGTCATCGAAAAAGAGGTCGGCTCCGGCGGGATGGCCACGGTCTTCCTGGCCGAGGACGTCAAGCACCGGAGGCGGGTGGCGATCAAGGTGCTTCGACCGGAGTTGGCCGCGGCGATGGGCTCCGAGCGCTTTCTGGCCGAGATCGGCACCACCGCGAAGCTCGTCCACCCCCACATCGTTCCCCTCTTCGACTCCGGCCACGCCGACGGAGTGCTCTACTACGTCATGCCGTTCGTCGAAGGAGAGAGCCTGCGGGACCTCCTGAGGCGGGAGCGGCAGCTTTCGGTGGACCAGGCGCTGCGCATCACCGGGCAGGTCGCTGACGCCCTGGACTACGCGCATCGCCACGACGTGATCCACCGCGACATCAAGCCCGAGAACATCCTCCTACACGACGGGCAGGCGTTGGTGGCCGACTTCGGCATCGCTCTGGCCGTCGCCCAGGCCGGAGGTGAGCGGCTCACCCAGACCGGCGTATCCCTGGGGACGCCGTCCTATATGAGCCCGGAGCAGGCGGCGGGAGACCAGAGTCTGGACGGCCGAAGCGACCTATACTCCCTCGCCTGCGTGCTCTACGAGATGCTGGCCGGCGACCCCCCGTTCGTGGCGTCCACCGCCCTCGCCATCCTGGCACGTCACATCGCGGACGCCGCGCCGCCGATCTCCACCGTGCGGCCCGGGGTGGGCCGGGAGCTCGCCGGGGTCCTCGAACGGGCGCTGGAGAAGGTCCCGGCGGACCGGTTCCCCACCTTGGCTGCCTTCTCGGAGAAGCTGGCCGCTTGTGGCGACCCGAGGCCGTCAGACCCCGTCCCGACCGTGGTGGCAGGAGTCCCGCTCAGCTTCCGGGTCAGGGAGCACACGGTGGGCCGCGAGCTGGTGTCGGACACCCTGCGTAGCGAGCTGGAGCGGGTCAGCGACGCCCGGGGGGGAGTCGTCTGCGTCACCGGTGAGGCGGGGATCGGGAAGACCACGGTGGTGGAGAACTTTCTGGCGGAGCTTGCGGTGCCCCCTGGACGGTACCGCCTGGGACGAGGGCGATGCTCGGAGAGGATGGCCGGTTCCGAGGCCTATCTCCCGATCCTGGAGGCGCTGGAATCCCTGGTGGGCCTCGAGCCGTCGCTCGGGTCGGTGCTTCGCGAGATGTCTCCCGGCTGGGCCGCCCAGATCGAGTCCGCGGGCCATTCTCCCTCGGTGGGCCCCACGGGCATCACGTCCCAGGAGCGGCTCAAGCGGGAGCTCGCCTCCTTTCTCCGGCAGGCGTCCCTGAAGCGGCCCGTCGTGCTGTTGCTGGAGGACCTGCACTGGGCCGACGTCTCGACCGTCGACTTGCTGGCCTACGTGGCCGACCGACTGGACACCACCCGTGTGCTGGTGCTGGGTACCTACCGGTCCGAGGAGATGCGGGAGGTGGATCACCCCTTCCTGGGCTTGAAGTCCAACCTGGAGGCTCGAGGAGTGCTCCGGGAGATCACGCTGGAGTTCTTGAGCGAGGGCGACGTCGTTAGGTACCTCGGGCTCGAGTTTCCCGGTGGCTCACTGGACCCCGGCCTCGCCCGGCTGGTCCACAGGCGAACGGAAGGCAGCCCTCTCTTCATGGTGGATCTCGTCCGGTATCTGCGAGACCAGGGCGTCATCAAGAGGGACGGGCAGGGCTGGAGCATCGATCGGCCCTTCTCGGCGCTCGACAGCGAGCTTCCCCAATCGGTCCGCAGCATGATCCAGCGGAAGGTCGATCGCTTGAGCGGACGCGACCGGACCCTCCTGGCTCTGGCCAGCGTCCAGGGGTACGAGTTCCAGAGCGCGGTGCTGGCGGAGGTCCTGGGGGCGGACCCCGCCGACGTGGAGGAGCACTTGCAGACCCTGGAGCGGGTCCACGAGTTCGTGGCGCGCGTGGCCGAGGAAGACCTGCCCGACGGCACGTTCACCGTGCGGTACCAGTTCGTTCACGTGCTGTATCAGAACGCCCTCTACGAGGACCTGCCCGCGACCAGGCGGATCGAGTGGAGCCGGGCGGTAGCCGAGGTCATCGCGGCGCACCACGCCGACCACGTGGGCGGCATCGCCGGCGAGCTCGCCCACCTGTTCGAGGTCGGTCGGGACCCGGAGAAGGCCGTCACCTTCTACCTATTGGCGGCAAAGGGGGCCGCTGAGGTCTTCGCGAACCATGAAGTGGTCAGGTTCGCGGATCGTGGACTTGCCGCTCTGAAGCGACTTCCCCAAGGACCGGACCGGTACCGACTGGAGCTGGATTTGGAGATGGCCCGGGGCCCCGCCTTGCTCATCACCCGTGGATACGCGTCACCCGAGGTCGAGCGCACCTATGCCCGGGCCCAGGAGCTCACGGGCAAGGTGGGCGATGCGGCCCAGCTCCTCTCGGTCCTCGTGGGCCTGTTCTACTACCGTGGCCTCCATGACGACCTCGGCTCGGCCAAGGAGATCGCGATCCGGATCATGGATCTGATCGAGGATCGGCTCGACCCGGGCAGCTACCTGCCGGCGGGCCACCAGCTGATGGCCTCGGTCCTGGCCTGGACCGGTGACCTGCCGGGAGCCCTGGAACACGGCCGCCTTGGCCTGGAGCTCTATGACCACGAGGCCCATGCCCATCTTCTCCACATCGTTCCACAGGATCCGAAGGAAGGATGCCTCGCGTTCACCGGGTACTCCCTGTGGTTTCAGGGATTCCTCGATCAGGCGTCGGCCCGGATGGGAGAGGCTCTGGCATGGGCTCGAGAGCTCAACCACGGGAACAGCATCGCCGAAGCCCTTTCCTTCGCCGGCACCATGGCCGCGGAGATGCATCGGGTGGAAGAGGCCATCCAGCTTGGCGAGGAGTTGCGACTCCGTGGGCTGGACGACGGCATACCGGACCGCGTCTATCTTGCGAGCATGATCGAGGGTCGAATCGAGATCCTCCGCGGGAATCTCGACCGCGGTCTCGGGCTCCTCGCCCAGGATCCCCCCTTCGCGCTCCTGACGTCGGTCTTCGGCGCGTGGGAGGCACACGGATATCTCATGGCCGGGGAGCGCGCGAAGTGCATGGCGGTAGCTGATCGGAGTCTGTCGCTCATCCCCCGGACGGGGGATCACCAGTACGAGCCTGAGAATCATCGCCTCAGGGGCGAGGCCCTGGCAGCGGCAGCCCGGGCGGGGGATCCGTCCTTTGGCCCGGAACCGGAGGGGCGGGCGGAGGAGGCGTTCGGTGAGTCGCTGCGGATCGCCCGGGAGCAGGGTGCCCATCTGTGGGAGCTGAGGGCCGCTGCCAGCCTGTCGAGGCTGTGGCACGGTCAGGGCAGGTGCGATGAGGCGCGGAGGCTCCTTGCCGAAGTCTATGGGTGGTTCACGGAAGGATTCGGTTTCCACGACCTGAAGGAGGCGAAGGCGCTCCTGGAGGAGTGGGGCTGAGCCGGTCGGGGCACGAGGCCCCACGATCTGGACGAGGCTCGGCTGTCAGAAGTCCCGGAACACCGCGCCGGTATACGCGAGAAGGGGAGACGCGTCCAAGGCCATCAGGACCCGGGCCCAGACGCTTCGCGAAGGTCGCCGACGGGACGTTTCAGCTGAA
>JBDHGI010000186.1:0-8798 GCA_039589955.1 Gemmatimonadota bacterium
TGCTTGGGCGCCGACCCCCCAGCGCCGGTCTCGAAGAGGCCACCGCCGTTCAGGAGGGGAACGATGGACAGCATTCGGGCGCTGGTGCCGATCTCCAGGATGGGGAACAGATCCGTCAGATAGTCGCGGAGCACGTTTCCGGTGACGGAGATGGTGTCTTCGCCTCGTCGGATGCGCGTCAGCGAAAGCTCCATGGCGTCCACCGGGGCCATGACCTCGATCTGGAGCCCTTCGGTGTCGTGATCGGCCAGGTACGCCTCGACCTTGCGGATGAGCTCGGCGTCGTGGGCCCGGCTCCGGTCCAGCCAGAACACGGCGGGCGCTCCGGTGGCGCGGGCGCGTGCGACTGCGAGCTTCACCCAGTCACGGATGGCGACGTCCTTGGATTGACACGCCCGCCAGATGTCCCCTGCCTCGACGGCGTGCTCGAGGAGGGTGTTCCCATCACCGTCGACCACCCGCACAATGCCGTCGGCCGGAGCCAGGAAGGTCTTGTCGTGGGAGCCGTACTCCTCGGCCTTCTGGGCCATGAGCCCCACGTTGGACACGCTTCCCATGGTGGACGGATCGAGCTGGCCGTGGGCCTGGCAGTCCCGGACCGCCGCATCGTAGATCCCGGCGTAGCTGGAGTCGGGGATCACCGCCTTGCAGTCCTGCAGCTCGCCGTCGGCGTTCCACAGCCGACCGGAGTCCCGGATCATGGGTGGCATGGACGCGTCGATGATGATGTCGCTGGGGACGTGCAGGTTGGTGATCCCCCGGTCGGAATCAACCATGGCGATCCCAGGCCCACTCTCGAACGCCGCCTGGATGTCGGTCTCGATGGCCCGGCGCCTCTCGTCGGGCAGCTCGGCGAGCCTGGCCACCACGTCGCCGAACCCGTTGTTGGGATCGACTCCCAGCTCCTCGAAGGTGGCGCCGTGCTTGGCGAAGACGCCCTCGAAGAAGACGCGCACGGCGTGGCCGAAGATGATGGGGTCGGACACCTTCATCATCGTCGCCTTCAGGTGGAGCGAGAAGAGCACGCCCTTCTCCTTGGCGTCGTTCACCTGCACCCTGAGGAAGTCCACCAGCGCCCGCTTGCTCAAGAAGGTGGCGTCGAGGACCTCGCCGGCCTGAAGGGGAAGCGACTCCTTCAGCACGGTGACCGTGCCGTCGTCGGTCTCGTGCTCGATCCGGGCCGTGGTTGCCGCCGGGAGAGTAAGAGACTTCTCGTTGTGCCGGAAGTCCCCTTCCCTCATGCAGGCCACGTGGGTTCGGGAGTCCCCGGGCCAGGGGCGCATGCGAGGAGGGTTGGCCCTGGCGAAGTCCTTCACCGACCGTGGCGCCCTCCGGTCGGAGTTGCCCTGGCGGAGCACCGGATTCACGGCGCTTCCCTTCACCGCGTCGTAGCGGGCCTTGATGGCGCGCTGCCCTTCGTCGGCCGGCTCCTCGGGGTAGTCGGGGAGGCCATGTCCCTTGGCCTGCAGCTCCTTGATGCACGCCTTCATCTGGGGGATGGACGCACTGATGTTCGGCAGCTTGATGACGTTCGCCTCGGGTGTCTCCACCAGTCGACCCAGCTCGGCCAGATCGTCGGTGACCATCTGCTCCTCGCCGAGTACGTGGGGGAACACGGCTAGGATTCGCCCCGCCAGGGAGATGTCCCGGGTCTCCACCGGGACGCCCGCCGCCCCTGCGAAGGCGCGGATCACGGGCAGGAAGGCATGGGTGGCGAGCTGGGGTGCCTCGTCGGTCCAGGTGTAGATGATGGGCGGAGACTTGCTCATGGGAAGTCGATTCCGTTCTCGGCTCGAGGGGGGGGCGTGAGTGGTGCACGCCGTCTTGGAACCCTGAATCTAGACAAGGCTTCAGGGTCTGCCTATCGGCCCTGGAGGTGGTGGCAAGGGGCTCCGCGAGGCGGAGGAGCAGGCGGCCCGTCTCAGGGGAGGCCGACGCCTCCATCTCGACGCCCTTCCGGCCGCCGGGCCCACCGCAGGGCTCCCTCCGCGTCGGCGGCCCGCAGGTGGAAGGCCCAGCCTCCGTCCAGGTCCGCCACCTTGAGGAGGACGCGGTTCCACCCTGCGCGGAGCCTCACGGAAATCGCCAAGTCGTCCACGACGGAGATGTTGCGCCCCTGTCGCTCGGAGACCCGCGCCCCGTTCACCCACAGCACGTGCCCGTCGTCTGCGCCCAGGAGGAGGACGGCCTCCTTCTCTTCCGGGGACCACAGGAAGGACTGCGCGTAGGCCGCCACCCAGTCAGAAGGCTGGAAGTGGGGGTTCAGGCGCACGTAGCCGTCGTCCGGACCGTCCACGGGTGTCCAGGGCACTTCGCGCCCGTCGGCGAGGCGGTAGGCGCGATCGAGATCCGGATCCCGCTCCGGCTCGTACACCCGGTCCAAGGCCGGGCTGTGCTCCGTCCCCAGGGTCTGGGGATTGGGGAAGGGCCCCACGACGCTCCACGGGCGGGCGAACCGACGCACGGGCCGCGGCTCGATGGCGGCAGGCGGATGGGCGCCGGACCATGCGACCTCGAAGCTCTCTCGGACCGAGACGGTATCCAGCGTGAAGGGGCCCAGCACGGTGCCCCCCTCCGGGTCCTCCAACGGGACCGCACGGGGCTGTCGGCCCTGGACCCTCGCCACGCCTTCCCCGCCACCCGGGACGCCCACGGGATACAGTCGCACCTCGTAGCGGTCGGGCCGGGGAACGGGCACCTCGATGCGGAGCCCGGCGTCCTCACGCCTCACCTCGAGGTCCCGCACCATCTCTACCCCCCGTGGCATGTGGACCGAGAGGGCCCGGCGATCGTCGGCGGCCGGAAGGGGAGGAAGAGGGGCGTGCGGCTCCGTCTGGTACCAGTAGGCGACGGTGGCGAAGTCGGCGATCTCCCCGTTCCCGTGGCCGTGCTCCAGCTCTACCCGTAGGGACTGGCGGAACGGCACCGGATCGGGAAGATGCCACCGGTAGGCCGCGATGCGGCCCCGCTCGTCATCCTTCACCACGAGACCGTGATAGGGACCGGCGAAGGGCCCCTGGTCGAAGTACCATCCGGCGTTGAAGTAGTCCTCGGTACCGGTTCCCTGGCCCCGGAACACGCCGTCCACGAAGAAGCGCTCGTCGCCCTCGAGGAAGAAGTAGCTGCCGTCGTGTCCCTCGGCGTTCAGGCTGAGCCCGACGAAGTGTCCCGCGCCCTCCGCGCGCAGGGCCACGTGGGGTTCGGGCGCGGTGGTTCTCGGGTCCCGATGCCACGCTGCGTGGAAGGTCGCCAGAGGCTCGGGGAGGGAGCTGGTGAGCTCCACGTCGGCATTCACGTAGAAGGCGTCGATGACCCGTCCGGTTCCGTTCCGCGCCACGATGCGGGCCCGGCGGGCGAAGGGCATGGGCAGATAGGAGTAGAAGCCGCCGCTGGACACGCCCATGGGAACCGCGGCGTAGTGCCTCCGGTCGAATCCGTTTCCGAAGAAGTCGCCCAGTGGGGCACGGACCGACGGCTCCGTCTCGTCGTCCCAGTACATCTCCAGGGAGATGCGTCTCAGGTAGTGTGGATCCCTGCTGGCGACCGTCATCCACATCCGGCGGATGACGCCCGGACCCTCGACGTCCACCAGCACGACCGAATCCCCCACCGCCACCTCGTGACGATCCCGGTTTCCACCGGTGGTGTCGTAGGAGGAGACGTGGAGGAACGAAGAGGTCGGGACGGCGAAAAGGTGGTCGAGTCCGGCCGGCCGGAGGCTCGGGGCGGGAGGGCGCCCAGGCTCCGGTGCCGAGCACGCCGCGACGGCGACGGCCGCGACGGTCGCGACGGCCGACCAGCCCGGCCGTCCGCAGACGCGATGGGCGGCAACCCTCCTGCGAGGATCGCCGCCCCCGATCACTCCCGGACGCGTGGCCGTGCTCAGCTCCCGTCGTCGCTCACGGGTCGGGACCGCACCGTGGGATACTCGATCCCGAGCTGCTCCATGTAGGTGTCGTACCGGGACGCGTCGTAGTAGAAGTCCCGCATGAGCGGCCGGTATTTGGCCATGATCTCCTCGTTGAGCCAGATGGCGGGCTGGTCCGTCGGCGCGATGAAGGGAGTGTAGGTCGTCTCCGCAGTCTGGACGTCGTTGAAGTAGCCCCAGGCTTCCTCGATGATCTGGGGGTCGAGGAGAAGGTCCAGCAGCGTGAGCGCCTGGACCTTGGCGCCAGCGACACCTCCCTTGTGCGCGATGGGCGTCGCCATCGCGATCCCGTTGGCCCAGTTGTGGCCGGGCCCGCCAGGAATGTTCGACGGATACCTCAACGTCACGGTGGGCATGTTCCACGAGATGTCACCGATGTCGTCGGAGCCTCCGCCCAGGGACCGCTCGAGGTCCACCGGGCCTTGCAGCTCCGGAAGGGAGTCTGTCAGCCCGCGCGGCTCCTGGCCCAGCTCCTCCTGGAGGGAGTTGGCGAGCAGGACGTCGTCGTCACTCCACTCGGGAAGACCCACGCGCTGGATGTTGGCGTAGCTGGCCTCAGCTACCGGCTTGCTGAAGTGCCTTCCCCAAGCGGAGCCCACGGTCATGATGGTGTCGATCTCGGTACCGGTCATGAGCGCAGCGCCTTCGGCCATCCTCACGGCGGCGTCGTACATGTCCTTGGTGCGCGGGTAATCCCGCTCCCGCAAGTAGAACCAGATGGTGGCAGTCTGCGGGACCACGTTGGGCTGATCCCCGCCCTCGACGATGATGTAGTGGGAGCGGGCCGCGGGCTGCAGGTGCTCCCGCTTGTATTCCCATGCCTGGGCCATGAGCATGACGGCATCCAGCGCGGACCGGCCTCGCCAGGGGGAGCCGGCGGAGTGGGCCGTCTCACCGGTGAAGCGGAATTGGACGGACCAGAGGGCGTTCCCCCCGCCTTGCCCCCAGCTCATGCCGAAGTTCGAGCTCACGTGGGTGAACAGGTTCACGTCCACGCCGTCGAACACGCCTTCCCGGACGAAGTAGGCCTTCGAGGCAACCTGCTCCTCGGCGACTCCGGGCCAGATCAGGATCGTCCCGTCGATACTCTCCCGCTCCATGAGCTCCTTCACCACCAGAGCTCCCACGATGTTCACCGCCTGTCCGGAGTTGTGACCCTCTCCGTGACCCGGAGCCATCGGGATGATGGCATCCCGGTAGCCTACCCCGGGCTTCTGGTTGGACTGGGGAATGCCGTCTACGTCCGATCCCATGGCGATGACGGGCTCACCGGTGCCGTGGCTCCACCGCGCGGTCCAAGCGGAGGGCATTCCGGCCACGCCCAGCTCGATCTCGAAGCCCTCCTCCTCGAGGAGTCCCGTCAGGTACCGCTGGGTCTCGAACTCCTGCATCCCCAGCTCACCGAAGGAGAAGAGATGATCGATGATCTCCTGGACGAGCTTGGCCCGCTCCTGGACCATCCGGAGGGCCTCTTCCTTGAGGTCGTCGAGACGGGGATCGACATCCTGGGCCAGGAGATTCGGCGCGAAGCTCAGGCCTGCGACGAGGGTCAACGCTAGGGCAATCCGACGGTGCATCGTGGGTCCTCCGTGAGGGTGGGGCCGAACGCCGGCCATCCGCATTGGGGGGAGGATGCGGGTGGAACGGGGCATCCGGCAAGACCGAGCCCCCCGGGTGCCCGTCGCGGCGCCCGGGGGGCTTCCTCGTCGGAGTGGAGCCGGAGCCTACATGCCTCCGAGGCGAACGGGGATGGCCACCCGCGTCGTCTCCCAGAGGAGTACGAGGTGACCCGCGCCCTCGCTCTCCTGCTCCCAGGCGTAGGTCAGGGTCTCCACCAACTCGGTGGATTCCCGGGCGAGGGTCACGCTGCCGATGTCGGCTGCGCGCACTTCGTCGCTGATGGGAATGCCCCAACGCTCGGCTGTCCCGTTCACCACCACCTCCCATGCCTCCTCACCGGGGATGGAGTAGATGGAGTAGGATCCGGGCTCCAGAGCGATGTCACCGACGCTGACGGCGAAGGGTAGATGCAGGGCCGTGGCTTCGTTGGCTCCAGACCGCCACGGCACCCCGAAGGCCTCCAGCTCGCCGAAGATGGTGCGTCCGCGGGCCGACGGTGCTCCGTAACACAGCTTGGCTACCTGACCACCAAGGGTGAGGGTGGTCTCACGCAGGGGGCTCGGGCGCTCCTGGGCCTCGGCCATGGTCCCGCGGCTGAGCCAGCAGGCCGGCTCCTGGATCGCGTCTGCCGGCGCTTCGGCCGCGGCGGCGGTCTGGGCCTGCTCCTCCGGGGCGCACCCGACGAGCACGATGGCGACGAGCGCCAGGGGAATCGAACGAATCGAGGGCATGTGGCCTCCCAGCTGTTGGGGTCCTGGTCTGCGAGATCAGAATCGACGGGGGAATACACCCCGAATATCCTTGACGGATCCACGGCGGACCACCCCTCCCGGAGGCCGGACGTGGTCGTACCGGATCACCCTCAAGGTCCAGCCGTGTCCCGGCGCTCCCGGGCGGCCTCGATGACCTGGGCCAGCAGGGTGTTCAGCTCACGCTCCAGATGGGCCGCCCATCCCTTGGCCTCCTCGGGCGACAGCTGACCCTTCTCCATGAGGTGCACGCTGGCATAGAACTCCCTGAAGTGCTTGAGGAGCTCTTCGATGTGGCGCCGGGTCTCGTGGTCGACCCGACGCTCGTCGGTCTTTGTCGGGGCCTCGGTGACACCCTGGCGCCGGGCGGCGAGGGCACGCTGAGCGAGGAGGAGCGCCGGAACGAGGGCGATCCCCGTCCGGATCCACCGCTCGTCGACCAGGACGACGGCGAACAGGATCAACAGCACCATCACGACGACGTCGCCCCGACCCCTCTTGGATTCCATTCCGGTTTCCCCTCCGGAGTGTTGGGCCGCCCGACTTCCGCTAGCGCGGGCGGGCCTCCAGCAACTCCAGCACGTGATCGATGTCGGCTTCGGTATGGTCGGCGTTGATCTGGGTCCGGATCTCCTCGTCGCCCCGGGGGACCACGGGATAGGCCAGGCCCGTCACGAGCACACCATGGTCGAACAGGTATTGGACCAGCTCGCGTGTCTTCTGCGTGTCACGAATCATGAGCGGCACCACCGGGTGCTCCCCCGGGATCGTCTCGATTCCCACGCGCACCAGACCGTCTTCGAATCGCTTCGTCAGGCTCCTCAGGCGGTCGAGCCGTCCCCGCCCCTCGGTCGAGTCGACGATGTCGACGGACCGGAGCGCTGCCGCCGCCTCTCCCACGGTGATGGGGTTGGAGTAGATGTACATCATGGAGCTTTCGCGGAGGAAGCGGATCGTCGCCGCGTTGCTCGCCACGTAGCCACCGTTCACGCCGAACGCCTTTCCCAGAGTCCCTACGAGCACGTCCACCGGGGGACACCCCGTAAGCTCCTCCGTCCCCCGCCCCGTCGCGCCGAAAGCGCCCACCCCGTGGGAGTCGTCCACCACCAGGACGACGTTCTCCTCATAGCCCTCGTCATGGCGGAGACAGATCTCCGTGATCTCGGCCAGAGGCGCGTGGTCTCCCCGCATGGAGAATACGCCGTCGGTCACGACGATGGCCCGCTTCGCCCTGTCCTTCCACTCCGACAGGGCCCGGTCCAGGCCTTCGAGATCATTGTGGGGATAGATGCCCTTGCCCGCCGGCCGGGCCAGACGCATGGCGTTGATGATGCAGTTGTGATTGAGCTCGTCGGATACGAGGACCGTCTCCGGCGTCACAAGCGGCACGATGGTGGAGACGATGGTTGCGTATGCCGACGAGAAGATCATGGCGTCCTCCCGCTCGTGAAACGCCGCCAGGCGCTGCTCGAGGGCGACGTGGGCCTGGTATGTGCCGCTGATGAAGCGGACCGCGCCGGGTCCGGCCCCGAACTCGGCCGTTGCCTTCTCCTCGGCTGCCATGACCTCCGGGTGCAACCCCAGCCCCATGTAGGAATTCGAGTTCATCCGGATGAACTCCCGATCCCCCTGCCCTTCCAGTCGGAAGCGGGGACCCCGATCGCCCTGGGCGGGAATCACGGACACGACGACGGCTTCGGCTCCCTTGGCCGTGCCCGCCTCCACCAGGCCACGGACGTGGTCATTCAGGATGGTGCTCAGCCGGTCGAGGGGCATGCGATCCTATCCTTGCCTGAGATTCTCGAGCATGTCCGCCGTCATGGCGGCGGCATCGTATTCCACGGACCATCCCCACTCCTCCCGGGCCGCGGTGTCGTCGATCCTGTCGGGCCAGGAGTCGGCGATGGCCTGCCGCACGGGATCGACCGCATAGTCGAGATCGAAGTCCGGGAGGTGCTTCCGGATCTCCGCCCCGAGGTCTTCGGGCGTCAGCTGCATGGCCGTGACGTTGAAGGCGTTGCGGTGGGTCAGCCGCTCGGGATCCGCCTCCATGACCCCGATGGCCGCGCGAATCGCGTCAGGCATGTACATCATGTCCAGACGGGTTCCCTCCGCAAGGAAGCACGAATACCGTCCGGTCTCCACGGCGCTGTAGAAGATCTCGACCGCCCAGTCGGTCGTGCCCCCTCCTGGAGGCGCGCCATAGGAGATGAGCCCGGGGTAGCGGACACCGCGGGCGTCCACGCCGTAGCGATGGTGGTAGTAGTCGCACAGCAGCTCCCCGGCGACCTTCGTGATGCCGTAGACCGTCCTGGGGCGCATCACCGTGTCCTGGGGTGTTGGGTTCTTGGGGCTCTCAGGGCCGAACACGCCGATGGAGCTGGGCGTGAAGACGGCGCAGCCCTGTTCCCGCGCTACCTCCAACACCGCCTCCAGGCTGCTCATGTTCACTCGCCAGGCGAGCCTGGGATCCCGCTCGCCGATGGCAGAGAGGATGGCCG
>JBDHGI010000187.1:0-8760 GCA_039589955.1 Gemmatimonadota bacterium
AGAGGATAGCCAACGCCCACCGGCCTTCCCGTCAGGACCGTTCCGGTGTCGTCCGTAGGGAGAAGCCCTACTGCCCGGCAGGACCTACGGCCAGGGATTCCACACGCCATCCAGCGGGCCCTCGCCATCCTTCGGGGCGGGGCGCGGGATGCGGACGCTTCGGCAACACCACACTACGAGCGAGGTGGCTGGGACGGACGCATCTCGACGCGACTGACGTGGGCTTCCCGGGGGTAGGCCAGGAGCTGCATCACGGCCCGGGCGCAGTCCTCGGCCTCCAGGCGCCACCCTCGCTCCGGTCGGCGCTCGCGGGTGCCGAAATCCGTGTTCACGCTTCCGGGCATGACGATGCTGACCCGCACGTCTGAGTGACGGACGTCGAGCATGGTGGCTTCGGTCAATCCCAGGAGCCCGAACTTGCTGGCGTTGTAACCGGTGCCACCCGGGACGGCGTTTCGGCTGGCGAGGGAGCCGATGTTGATGATCCACCCGTCGCCGGTCGCGCTCAGGTGCGGCATGGCGGCCTTGGAGCAGTAGAAGACCCCTCCGAGGTTCACGTCCACCTGGAGCCGCCACTCCTCGACGGAGAGCTCGGTGATGGGCTTGAAGATCCCCAGGCCGGCGTTGTTCACGAGGATGTCCAGCCGGCCCAGCTCGGAGACCGCCTCCTCCACCATGGCATGGCAGGCTTCCGGCTCCCGGACATCGCATACGATGCCCAGGACCTCCCCCTCCGCCCCGTCCCCCAGGCGCTCCACGGTCGTCTCGACGTCTTCGGCCGTGCGCGCGGTGACGACCACCGAGCACCCGGCCTCCACCAGATGCTCCGCAACGGCCAGGCCGATGCCCTTGGTGCTTCCCGTGACGATGGCGGCTCTCCCCGTGAGATCGGGCATGGGTGGGATCCCCTCCTTCTTTTCCCTGATGGCGTGGCGTCGGGATTCGGGGTACCCCTGGTCCGACGGGGGTACCAGAGCGTATCAGTCTCCCATGAGCCGAGACGGATTTCAACGGGTGGCCCTCGTCACCGGGGGCGCGATCCGCGTCGGGCGGACGATTTCCATGACCCTGCTGGAGGCCGGATACGACCTCGCGGTCCACTACCGTTCCTCGCGGGACGAGGCCGAGGAGCTCCAGGCATTGGCCCGGGATCTGGGGAGGGAGTGCGCGGCCTTCCGGGCGGACCTCGCGGAACCGGCGGAGACGGAGGCACTGATCAGGTCGGTGGCCGAGGTCTTCGGGCGCCTGGACCTCCTCGTGAACTCCGCCGCCAGCTTCGACTCCCGCCCGCTGACGGAAGTGGACGACGAAGTCTGGGATAAGGTGATGGCCCTGAACGCCAGGGCGCCCCATCTCCTGGTCCGGGCCGCGGCCCCGCTCCTGGCCGCGTCGCGGGGAGCTGTCGTGAACATCGTCGACCTGTCGGCATTCCAGGCCTGGACGGAGCACCCCGTCCACGCCGTGTCCAAGGCGGCCCTCGCGCACCTTACCAGGGTCCAGGCCCGCGCCCTGGCCCCGGAGGTGCGAGTGAACGCCGTGGCTCCCGGGGCGGTCCTCCCCCCGGAGGCCTACAGCCCCGAGCGGTGGAAGGTGCTCGCGGAGCGCACCCCGCTGCGGCGCTTGGGCACACCGGAGGACGTTGCCCAAGCCGTGCTCTTCCTGGCTCGAGCCGGCTTCGTCACGGGACAGGTGCTCGCCGTGGACGGGGGGCGGCTCCTTGGACCCGAGGGCCCTCCGGGAGGAGCATAGGCCCGTCCGGAATCAGTCGGACGTGGCTCCGGCGCCGGCGTGGACCTCGGCACCGCCGTGGGCGAGCCATCGCTCGGCATCCAGCGCCGCCATGCAGCCCATTCCCGCCGCGGACACGGCCTGGCGGTAGTAGTCGTCCATGACGTCGCCCGCCGCGAACACGCCCTCCACGGAGGTGGCGGTCCTCCAAGACACGGGGGTTTCGATGTACCCGTTCTCCTTGAGGGCCAGCTTCCCCGTCAAGAAGCCCGTGTTGGGCTCGTGGCCGATGGCCACGAACAGACCGCTCACGGCCAGCTCGCTCTCCTCGCCGGTCACGGTGTCCCTCAGCCGCAGCCCCGTGATCACGTCGTCACCGAGCACGTCGATGACGACCTTGTTCCATGCGATCCGGATCTTCTCGTTGGTGAAGGCCCGGTCGGCCATGATCCTGGACGCCCGGAGCTCGTCACGTCGGTGGATGACGACCACCTCCTTGGCGAACTTCGTCAGGTAGAGGGCGTCCTCCATGGCCGAGTCCCCTCCTCCCACCACCGCCAGCACCTGGTCTCGGAAATGGGGGAGAGCCCCGTCGCACACGGCGCAGGCGCTCACGCCACCGCCCGTCTGGGCCAGGCGCTCCTCGTTGGGCAGCCCGATCCACTTGGCGTTGGCCCCCGTGGCGATGATGACCGAGTCGGCTCGAACCACCTTTCCCCGGCTCGACGTGAGGACGAAGGGACGCCGCTCGAAGTCCACATCGACGATGTCCTCGGTGATGATGCGGGTGTCGAAGCGCTGCGCCTGCGCTCGCATCTCCATCATCAGCTCCTGGCCCGTGACTCCCTCCTTGAAGCCGGGATAGTTCTCCACCTCGGTGGTGAACATGAGCTGGCCACCGGGAATCATGGTGCGGCTGCCGGCCCCCTCGAAGACGAGGGGCTCCAGCTTCGCTCTGGCGGCGTAGATGGCGGCGGTCCAGCCCGCCGGGCCCGACCCGATGATGACGACCCTCTCCCTCTCCCGTGGCGTGTTCTCAGCCATGTCCTTCCTCAATCCTCTTTGAAGATCTTCATGCTCGTCGAATGACCGGGGTTCACCCGCGCCGTCGGGTCCACGAAGTGGACCGCGTTGTTCACGGCCACCGCGGCTTCAGCGAAACCCGTGGCGATGAGATCCAGTTTCCCCTCGTAGTCGACGAGGTCGCCGGCGGCAAAGATGCCCGGCACGCTCGTCTCCATGAGGCTGTTGACCTTGACCCGGTTCCTTCCCGCCAGCTCGAGCCCCCAGTGCTTGATGGGGCCCAGGTCCGGCTTGAAGCCCAGGAACGTGAGAACCGCGTCGCACCCGAACGTGGTGTCTTCGTCCGTGCGGTTGTCGAACAGGGTGACGCCCTCCACGGCCTCGGCTCCGTGGATCCTGCGCACCTCGTGAAAGGCGCGTAGCTCGACCTCTCCGGCCTCGACGGCCTCCTCCATCCGCCGCACCGTCGCCTGGTGAGCCCGCCAGCCGTCCCTGCGATGCACGAGCACGGTGTGCTCGGCCCGCTCCTTGAGCACGAGCACCCAATCCAGGGCCGAGTCCCCTCCGCCCACCACGACGACGCGCTTCCCGCCATACTCGGCCGGATCGCGCACCGAATACTCCACTCCCTTGTGGAGAAGCTCCTCGTAGCCCTCGGCCGGAAGGGGCATGGGCTCGAACGCACCCTTGCCGCCAGCCACCACGACGGCCCTCGAGCGGTAGCGGCCTCCGCGGCACTCGAGGACGAAGTGGTCGTCCTGCCGCGTGACCTCCTGCACCTGCTCGTCCAGGATCACCTCCGGATCGAACTGCAGGGCCTGATCGACGAGATTCCGGGCAAGGTCCTTGGCGAGGATCTTCGGGAAGCCCCCGACGTCGAAGATGTACTTCTCGGGGTAGAGGGCCGTCAGCTGGCCGCCCAGCTCGGGTAGGGAGTCGACGATCCGCGTCGAGGTGCCGCGCATCCCGGCGTAGAACGCCGCGAACAGGCCCGTGGGGCCCCCACCGACGATCGTGATGTCCCGGATGTCTTCCGCCATCAGGGGTCCTGAATCGAGGTGCCGTGACTTCCACCGGCACGGTGACGGGGTCAGGGAGGTGGCTCGATCGAGCCGTAGCGCAATAGTCTAACCTCGGGAGCGGGGGTGGTGAACGCCTCCTACTCTCCGGCTCCCGCCTTCTCACCGAGATAGACGGCGGAGGCCCTGTAGCGGGCCAGCCCGATTCGGACCAGCAGCTTGATCCCCACCGCGGCCGGCACCGCGATGAGGAGCCCGACGAAGCCGAAGAAGAAGCCGCCCACGGCCAGGGCCAGCACGACCAGCACGGGGTGCAGCCCGACGGACTCGCCCACGATCCGCGGGCTGATGACGGCACCCTCGAGCCCCTGCGCGATGCCGTAGACCACCGCCACCTTCAGCAGCGACAGGCCCACGCTGCCGCTGACCAGAGCGATGAGCAGAGCCGGGACGAGGCTGAGCACAAGACCCAGATAGGGAACCACGCTGAAGACCGCCACGATGAGGCCGAGGGTCCCGGCGTAAGGGAAGCGGGCGATCCACAGCCCCAGGGCGGTGATGACGCCGATGAAGAGCGCGACGGTGATCTGACCGCGCAGATACCGGCTCAGCAGGTGGTCGTACTCGCCGGCGAACGCCACCACCGACTCCCGACGATCTACCGGCACGAGCTCCCTGACGCCTGCGGTCAGATCATCCCAATCCCGCAGGAGGTAGAAGGTCAGCACCGGCGTCAGCACGACGTAACCGAGCACGGAGAGCACGGAGCCCACGCCCCGCCCGAGCCCGAGCACGCCGGTCCAGATCTGCCCGGCCAGCGCCTGGCGACGCGCCTCGAGGAACGACACGACCGCGGCCGAGTCCACGTCGCGAAGCTGCTGCACCAGAGCCTCCTCGTCCAGCAGAGGCAGATCCACTCGGAGGATCCGCTGCTGCGCGGACTCCAGCCAGTCCGCGACCCTCTGGAAGAAGACGGGGACCCGCTGCACGACGTCGGCGAGCTGGTCGGCCGCCGCCGGGATCGCAAGGAACAGGAGGGCCGCCAGGACCGCGAGGGCCGGGATGGTGAGCATCACGATGGCCCACACTCGCGGAATCCGCCGTCGCTGCACCACGTCCACGAGAGGATCCAGGATGTACGCCAGCACGGCGGCCAGGACGAAGGGGGCCAGGAGCGATCCCGTGGTGTGCAGGAGCCAGATCACGGTCAGCACGGCCGCCGTCACCAGGAGGGGTCCGTGGCCCGGCTTTCCCCGGAATGGCGTCAGGACGGCCCACAGCAGAAAGAACAGGAGGAACGGATTCAGCAGCTCCCGCAGTCCGAAGAGGAAGAACCCCAGCACCAACAGCACCGCGGCGGCTTCGAGGCCGCGCCAGATCACGACTTGCGATCGCTCCATCGCCTCCTCTATCCCCTGTCGTCAGCACGGGAGGAAGGCTCCAGCTCGTCACGGGCGAGCCGCACCACCTCTCGTGCATTGTCGTAGGTGATGTGGGACTCGGCGTCGGACAGGCGTACCCACACGCACTCGGTGATGCCCTCTTCCACCTCCGGCTTCGGTTCTCCGTCCTCGGAGGACATGAGGTAGAACACACAGAACTTGTGTACCAACCGCCCCCCGGCTCGGAAGTACCAGTCGATGGTGGCAAGCTCCCTGCCCAGCACCAGGTCGGCCAGCCCCGTCTCCTCGGCCACCTCCCGCACGGCCGCCTCTCCCGGCCCCTCGCCATTCTCCAGATGACCCTTGGGCAGACCCCAGTTCTGATAGGGATCCCGGATGACCAGGACGTGCGGCACGCCGCCGATCTGGCGCACCACCACGCCACCGGCGCTCTTCTCGATCCTGGCCTTGCCCCGCCTCGCCACGCGGCCCAGGCCCTAGAAGATGGACAGGCGCACGTAGCGCCGGGGGTTCTCTCGCAGGTCCTGCAAGAGCAGATCCAACTGGGTCAGCACGTCCTCGGCGCGGACGGCGAAGGTGGAATCGGAGAACAGTCGCCCGATGGCGCCTTCGCCCGCCTCGACCTTGGCGCTCATCCGGTCGATGCGTGACAGGGCGGAGTCGGCACGCTCCAGGGTGGCGGCGAGGCTCTCCGACGACCCCGACAGGTTGGCCGCCAGCTCCTGGATGCTGCCCGAGGACAGCCGGACGTTCGTGACGATGGAGTCGACTTGCGCGTCGTAGAGGAGCTGCTCGACGCGCTCGAAGGACCTCCGAGCCACCCTCGAGGCCTGGCCGATCTCCTGGAGAGCGCTGTCGGCTCGCGCGGTCACGTCCGCGGCGATGCTCGCCTGCTGATCCACCAGACGTCGGAGATCGTCGCTCACCACCCCGAAGTTCTCGATGGCCCGTGCGAGGTTCTGGGCCGTCTCCTCGTTGAAGGCGATCTCGAATCTCTCGGACAGGGCCGCGAGGTTCTCGGAGATCTGCTCGGCGGCCGCCGACAGGCGCGACAGCTCCGGCAGGGCCCAGCCCCCCAGCACCGGCACCGCTCCCTCCCGCTGCTCCGGAGGGACCTCGTAGAACGGGTAGTCCGGGTAGCTGATCTGCCGCACCACCTCGGCCTGCCAGTCACCGAAGAAGGACTCGGGCGCCACGAGCACCGCCGCGTCGACGGGTAACGCGAGCTCCCGATCGAGTTGGAGCGAGACCCGCACGGCCTGACCGTCCGGCTCCACCTCGATGGTCGCGACCCTCCCGATCTGGACGCCCCGGAAGGTCACCGAGTTCCCCGGGGCCAGCTGCGCCACGTTGTCGAGGAGCGCGTCCACCCGGGTGGTGGGGCGTCCCCAATTCATTCCCTTGAGCCACAGGGTCCCGACCACACCGAGGGCCATGGCCACGAGTATGACCAACCCCACCATGAACTCCCGTCCCCTGCTCACGGAACTTCCTCCAAGAGGTCGGGCCTACCTTCGACGAATCCCTTCACCACCGGATCACGAGCGGTGCGTATCTCCTCAGGGGTCCCTTCCATGCGAACCGTTCCATCGTAGAGCATGGCGATCCGATCCGAAATCCGGAAGGCGCTGGTCATGTCGTGCGTTATCACGATTCCCGTCACGCCGAGCTCCTTCCGCATCCGGGCGATCAGCTCGCCGATCACCGCCGTGGTCACCGGATCGAGCCCCGTGGTGGGCTCATCGTAGAGTAGATACTTGGGCTGCGTGGCGATGGCCCGGGCCAGGCCGACACGCTTCCGCTGCCCTCCGGAGATCTCCGAAGGATAGCGGCCTTCGAATCCATCGAGGTCCACGAGGCCCAGGCATTCCCCGACCCGGTCGGCGATCTTCCGCGGGCTCATGCCGGGGATCCTCCGGAGACCCATGCCCACGTTCTCGCCGATGGTCATGGAGTCGAAGAGGGCCGCGAACTGGAACACGTAGCCCACCTCCCGGCGGAGGGCATACAGCTCCTCCTGGGACAGACGTCCCACGTTCTCTCCATCCACCCAAACCTCTCCCTGATCCGGGCGGATGAGGCCCACGATGTGCTTCAGCGCTACGGACTTACCCGCCCCGGAGGCGCCGATGATGGACACGGTCTCCCCCTCGCGGACCTCGATGCTGAACCCCTTCAGCACCTCCTTGTCCCCGAACGTCTTGTGGACGTCGTAAAGGCGGACGCTCATAGGAGCACTGCCGCCCAGAACGCATCGAGGACCAGGATGATCATGCTGCTGACGACCACCGATTGGGTGGTGGAGCGACCCACCCCCGCGGCCCCCCCCGAGGTGTGGAGGCCGAAGAAACAGCCCACCGAGGTGACGGTGATGCCGAAGGTCACCGACTTGATGACCGAGAACCACACGTCCCAGGACTCGAAGAAGAGGCGGAGTCCCTTGAGGAAGGCCGGCGACGACATGTCCAGCAGGATCAGCGAGGTGGCCCAGCCCGCCGCGACCCCCAGGCCGCTGGCGAGGAGGACCACGGCCGGGAACATCACCGCTCCGGCGACGACCCTGGGCACGACAAGGTAGGCGTTCGGATCGTACGCCAGGGTCTCGAGTGCATCCACCTGCTCGGTGACCTTCATGGTCCCGATCTCGGCCGCGATGTTGGCACCGACGCGCCCGGACAGGGCCAACCCCGTCAGCACCGGACCCAGTTCGAGGATCATGGTCTTTCCGACCAGGCTACCGACGAAATAGAGGGGAATGGCGCCGGTGAACGTGTACGAAGCCTGGAGGGCCAGGACGATCCCCGTGAAGGCGGCGATGAACAGGGCGATGGGAAGGGAATCCACACCGATCTTGGCCATCTGTCCGAAGAGATGAGGTCCCCAGATGGACCACTTCCGCATGGCTCGGCCGGCCCCGACGGCCAGATACCCCGCCCTCCCCACCGACGATACCGCCGACAGGACGACACCTCCCATTGCCTGCACCGATCTCAGCACCGAAGCGCTCATGCAGGCAAGATAAGGAGGCGGCGGGCAAAGCGAAGCCCACGGGGGTCCCCACCGCCCCGGCCGAAGGGGCTAGCCTGCGGGTGGAGGCTTGGACTCCAAGGTGAACTCCACCTCTTCCTCCCGCGTCCCGTCACCCACCGGCAGGGCGTAGGAGACCTTGATGCGACGGACCGCCGCGTTCGGGTCCGTGAGGGCCAACTCGAAGTCCAGCCGCTGGTCCGACGAGAAGATCCGCGTGCGCACCCTGTCGCCGGGCTGGGCCTCGGCATGGTTCGAGGGATTGCGGAACAGGGTCTTGGTGGACTGGCGCCCGGTCTCGAGCTGGCGCGTGACCTTGACCCTCTTCAGCCAATCAGGCTGGTAGCTCACGCCGTACTCGAAACCGCGCTGATCGGCGCCCTGACCCTCGCGATTGTGTCTCGCCACCGCGACCTCCGGGGCTGGAAAATTCTGAAAAAGGGGATATAAACGAATGTTTCCACGCAGATGAGGAACTGTCAAGTTTCTCATGCTGCCCACCCCTCAGAGTAAGCTTGTACAAAGGATTCCGACCGTTTCCTTCTCACCCGTTTTCCCAT
>JBDHGI010000188.1:0-8753 GCA_039589955.1 Gemmatimonadota bacterium
TACGGCGAGTGGGGCTCGAAGAAGTACCTGGTGGCAAGCCTGGACCAGAGCCTGAAGCGCATGGGCCTGGAGTACGTCGACATCTTCTACCACCACCGTCCGGACCCCCGCACGCCCTTGGAGGAGACCATGGGCGCGCTGGACCTCATGGTCCGGCAGGGGAAGACCCTATACGTCGGGCTCTCCAACTACGATTCAGCGGAGACGGAGCGGGCGGTGGACATTCTCGATGCGCTGGGCACGCCCTGCCTCCTCCACCAGCCGAGCTACTCCATGCTCCAGCGCTGGGTCGAGGAGGGCCTGCTGGACGTCCTGCAGGCGAGGGGCGTCGGGTGCATCCCCTTCTCCACCCTGGCCCAGGGCCTTCTCGCCGGCCGGTACCTCGACGGCATCCCCGCGGACTCCCGCGTGGCCAAGCCTCACGGCTTTCTGAGTGGGGACCAGCTCACGGAGGCGACCCTGGGCAGGGTCCGAGCCCTGAACGAGATCGCACGGCGCCGCGGGCAGAGCCTCGCGCAGATGGCCCTGGCCTGGGTGTTGAAGGACAGCCGGATCACGTCAGTCCTCGTGGGGGTGAGCCGGGAGGAGCAGCTGCTGGACTGTCTCGGGAGCCTGGACGCTCCGGCGTTCAGCGATGACGAGTTGGAAGAGATCGAGGGGGTGCTCACTTGAGCTCCCACCCAATGCAAATCGGTAGCGCGCGCCTGTTGCGGCGCGCCGGGGCGGTCTGCGGGGACTTCGTCTCCCTCGGCGGCGAGCGATTCTACCGCATCGCCAACTACGACCGGATGGACCCGTTCCTGATGAGCATCGTGAGCGCCTCCAACCACTGGATGTTCATCTCGAGCAATGGCGGGTTGAGCGCGGGGAGACGGAACGCGGACAACGCCCTCTTTCCGTACTACGCCGAGGATCGAATCCAGGACGATGCGGAACACACCGGATCCCGGACGATTCTGAGGATCAGCAGAGACCGGAAGCGCCTGCTGTGGGAGCCCTTCAGCCGTCATTGCACGGCGTTGTACGACGTGTCCCGCAACATCTACAAAAACGTCTACGGCAACACGCTCAGGTTCGAGGAGGTGAACAACGACCTCGACCTGGTCTTCCGCTACACCTGGACGCTGTCGGACACGTTCGGATTCGTGAAGCACTCCGAATTGGAGAACACGGGCAGCGCGGCCGCCTCGGTAGAGGTGCTGGATGGGATTCAGAACATCCTCCCCTGGGGTGTGCAGGAGTCCTTCCAGAGCAGGTTCAGCGTCCTGGGTGACGCCTACAAGCAGAGCGAGCTCGAGGCGGCAACGGGCTTCGCGACCTACGCCTTCAGCTCGCTGCCGGGCGATAGCGCCGAGCCCGCCGAGGCACTGCGGGCGACGATCTGCTGGTCGACGGCTCCCCTGGACGCCACCCGACTGCTCTCCTCGTTGCAGCTCGGCGCGTTCCGGGCCGGCTGCAACATCGAGACGGAGACCAGGGTCTGCGGACGGCGTGGTGCTCATTTCGTGCAGGAGACCGTGAACCTCCCCGTCGGTGGACGGCGGGATTGGCTGATCGTCGCGGACTTGGAGTACGGGCTAAGCGAGATGGCCCTCCTACGAAAGACCTTGTCCGAGTCGGGCGACGTTCAACGCGTGGTCCTGGACGACGTGGCGGAGAGCACCCGTCGCCTGGCGGGGATCGTCGCCCGAGCCGATGGACTCCAGAAGACCGGCGACAGCCTGGGCTCCACCCACCACTTCGCCAACGTGCTGTTCAACGTGATGCGGGGCGGTGTCTTCGAGTCGGCGTACTCGATTCCGCTCGCGGACCTCAAGAAGTTCGTCCGCGCCTTCAATCGAGGGACGTGGTCCCGGCACGGAGCCTTTCTGGAGGGTCTCGGCGAGAGAACCGAGCTCGGGGAGCTCCTCGAGGCCAGCGCGTCGCAGGGCGATCCGGCGCTCCAGCGCCTCGTGACCGAGTATCTGCCCCTGTCCTTCAGCCGGCGACACGGGGATCCGAGCCGGCCCTGGAATCGCTTCTCCATCGACGTGCAGGACCGGAACGGCTCCAGGGTGCTGGCCTACCAGGGGAACTGGCGGGACATCTTCCAGAACTGGGAAGCACTGTGCCTCTCCTTCCCGGAGTACCTCGAAGGTGTCATCGGCAAGTTCGTGAACACGACGACAGCCGAAGGCTACAACCCCTATCGCGTCGCCAAGGACGGATACGAGTGGGAGGAGCCCAGCCCGGACGACCCCTGGGCGAATCTCGGCTATTGGGGGGACCACCAGCTCATCTACCTCCTGAAGTTCCTCGAGTGGTCCCGGGCGCACCATCCCGGTGCTCTGGAGAGGATGCTGAGCGATCGGAGGTTCGTCTACGCAGACGTGCCCTACGAGATCAAGCCGTACGCCGATCTGCTGGCGGACCCCCGGGATTCCATCGCGTACGAGACCGATCGGGAAGCCCGCATCGCGGCCCGGGTGGAGGCCATCGGGTTCGACGGCTGCTACCTCGTCGACCAGGTCGGAGACATCTGCCGAGCGAACCTGACGGAGAAGCTCCTCGTCCCACTCCTGGCCAAGCTGGGCAACTTCGTCCCCGGAGCCGGATTCTGGATGAACACCCGGCGTCCGGAATGGAACGACGCCAACAACGCGCTGGCCGGCTTCGGCGCCTCCATGGTCACCGTGTACCATGCGCGGCGTTACGTCGCCCTCTGCCTCGATCTGTTCGCCGACGTGGCACCGGGCGACGTGGAGATGCATGAGGAAGTCGCGCAGTGGTTGGAGGAAACACACGCCGTCCTCAAAGCCCACGGCCGGATGCTCGAGACCGGCGAGATCGGCGACAGGGACCGGAAGGCGGTCCTCGACGGCCTCGGCGGTGCCGCCGGGGACTATCGCTCCGATCTCTACGCACGGGGACTCGGCGGTGGCCTCCGCGTCGTGGAAGCCGACGTCTTGAGGGCCTTTCTCGAGCTCACCCTTGCATTCCTCGATCAGTCCATCGCGCTCAACAAGCGGGACGACGGGCTCTATCATGCCTACAACGTCCTGGCGATCTCGCCCGAAGGCATCGCCGTGGAGCGGCTGTACGCAATGCTCGAGGGCCAGGTGGCCGCGCTGACCTCAGGTGCCTTGCCCCCCGACGAAGCGCTCTCGGTCATGGAGGCGCTGCGGAAGAGCGAGATGTACCGCAGTGACCAGCATTCGTACCTGCTGTACCCGGAACGCGTGCTCCCAGGGTTCTTGGAGAAGAACACCATCCCGGCGTCCGAGGCTGAGGCCTCCCAGCTGTTCGCGAAGCTGGTCTCCGACGGCAATACCGAGCTGGTGGAGCAGGACGTCGACGGCCACCTCCACTTCAACGGGCTCTTCCGGAACATCCGGGACGTGCACGCGGCCCTCGACAGGTTGAGGGAGCTGGGGTACGGTGACCTCGTGGACGGAGAGCTCGAGCTCGTGAGCGAGGTCTTCGAGTCCGTCTTCGAGCACAAGCGATTCACCGGTCGGTCCGGATCCTTCTACGGCTACGAGGGACTCGGCTGCATCTACTGGCAAATGGTGAGCAAGCTGCTGCTGGCGCTGCAGGAGTTGACCGCTGCCGCCCACGGCGCCGATCATGAGGCCTTCAGGGCGCTGGCGGAGTGGTATTACGACGTTCGGGCAGGCATCGGCTTCAACAAGGCGCCGGACGTATACGGCGCCTTCCCCACAGACCCGTACTCCCATACGCCGGGCTATGCCGGTGCCAGGCAGCCCGGAATGACGGGGCAGGTCAAAGAGGAGATCATCACGCGCCTCGGCGAGCTCGGTCTGTGGGTAAGGGAGGGTCAGGTGCACTTCCGGCCGATGCTTCTGCGCCGCAGCGAATTCCTAGATGCCCCGGAGACGTTCGAGTACTACGACATCGACGGGCAGTCGCAGTCGATCGGCCTGGAGGAGAGAACTCTGGCCTTCACGTACTGTCAGGTTCCCATCGTCTACCGCATGGCTGAAGAGCCCCGGCTGTCTCTGCATCTCGCCGATGGGGCAGTCCAGAGCCTGGAGGGGCTGGTGGTGGACAAGGCCGCCAGCGCCGAGCTGTTCCGACGGTCGGGCAAGATCGCGCGCGTGGAGGTGTCACTCCGTCCCGGGCTCGAGACGTAATGTCGTTGCCCACTGCCGGGTCTCCCACTCAACGAACGGGGTGTTGCCCGTGAACGACGTTTCGCCTGTGGGGATCGCCGCGGGAGATCGGGTGCCCTTCGGCCAGAAGGTGGCCTACGGAATCGGAATGCTGGGCAATCAGATGTTTCCGGCGGCCCTGGGCGTCTTCATGGTCGTCCTCGTGGCGGGGCTCGGGTTCTCTCCGCTTCTGTGGGGCATCCTCTTCTTCGCCCCCCGGATCTTGGACGCCGTCACCGATCCCGTCATGGGGTTCATCACCGACAACACCCGGTCCCGGTGGGGACGTCGGCGGCCATACATCTTCCTCGGGGCGATCATCACAGGCGTCTCGTACGTCGTCATGTGGCAGCTCTACGAGACCAACAGCCTGATCTTCAACTTCACGTACTTCCTGGCCCTCTCCCTGCTCTTCTACCTGGGCCTGACCATCTTCGCCACGCCCTACGTGGCCATGGGCTACGAGATGAGCCGGGACTTCCACGAGCGCACCCGGCTCATGGCCGTGGCCCAGTGGATCGGCCAATGGGCATGGGTGATCGTTCCATGGTTCTGGCCCCTCATCTACGACCCCGATCTCTTCGAGGCACCTGCCGCGGGCGTACGGAGCCTCTCCATCTGGGTAGGCCTGGGCTGCATGGCTCTGGCACTGGTCCCCGCCATCTTCTGTCGTAGCACCCCCACCACGCACGCGGACAACCTGCGGGAGCTGAGCCGGGAGAATCTGGGGGAGAACCTCCGGGCGTTCCTTCGGGGCTTCGGCGAGGTCTTCCGCTGCGTGCCGTTCCGGAAGCTCTGCCTGGAGAATTTACTGGTCTTCAACGCCTTCAACGTCGTCGCCGCCTTCTCCTTCTTCATCATCGTCTACCATCTCTTCGGCGGCGACGCCGGGGCGGCAGGTAACTGGACGGCCTGGTTCGGGACCGTGAGCGCCCTGTGCACGACCTTCCTGGTGATCCCCATCATCACCTTCATGTCGGAGCGTCTGGGCAAGAAGAACACGTTCCTGTTGGCCCAGGCCGTATCCACCGCGGGATACGTGCTCTTCTGGTGGTGCTTCCGTCCGGGAACGCCCTTGCTGATGCTGGCGCCGCTTCCCCTCTTCGCCTTCGGAATCGGCGGGTTGTTCACCCTGATGACCTCCATGACCGCGGACGTCTGCGACCTGGACGAGCTGAACACCGGGACCCGGCGGGAAGGCACCTTCGGCGCCATCTACTGGTGGATGGTGAAGTTCGGGCTGGCCTTCGCCGGGGGGCTGAGCGGCCTCATCATGGGCCTCGTGGGCTTCGTCCCGGATGCGGCGGTGCAGCCGCCGGGGGCGGTAGAGGGCATGCGCGTCGCATACAGCCTGGTGCCCATGACCGGCGCGCTCCTGGCCATCTGGGTCATGCGCAACTACGACATCACCGAGGCCCGGGCCAACGAGATCCGTGCCGAGCTGGAGAGCCGCCGGGGAGCGAGCCTGTTCGAGGGGGCAGCCCATGAGCATTTCGCGCTGAGCGACGCTCGGGTCCCATGAGCCCGTACCGCCACGTCACACGGGTGGCGCTCACCGTCGCCCTGGGGGGCTTCCTCATGGGCTTCGACGCGTCCGTCATCTCGGGGGTGGTCGGGTTCATCGAGACGGAGTTCGACCTGAGCAAGATCGAGCTCGGGTGGGCCGTGAGCTCGCTGACGCTCACCGCGACCCTGGCCATGATGGTCTCCGGGCCCCTCAGCGACCGCATCGGACGGCGCAGGGTGCTGTTCCTGGCTGCCGTCCTGTACGGCGTCTCGGCGATCTCCTCGGCCCTTGCCCCGACCTTCGCCATTCTGGTCGTCGCCCGCATGATCGGCGGTCTCGGCGTCGGGGCCTCGCTGATCATCGCGCCCATGTACATCGCCGAAATCGCTCCGCCGAAGGTTCGCGGGCGCATGGTGTCGTTCAATCAGCTCAACATCGTCATCGGTATCTCTGCAGCCTTCTTCACCAACTACCTGATCCTCCGGGCGGGGCAGGCGGACCTCGTGTGGGCCCAGGCCCTCGGGCTCGGCCAGTTCAGCTGGCGATGGATGCTGGGCGTGGAGACGCTGCCCGCCGTTCTCTACTTTTTCGGTCTCTTCTCCGTGCCGGAGAGCCCCCGCTGGCTCCTCCTCGAGAGGCGTGAGGAGGAGGCAACGGCCATCCTCGCGCGTGCCGTGGGGGAGGCCGAGGCTCTGCACGAGCTAGAGGAGATCCGCAACAGCCTCGCCGAGGACGTGGGAACGCACAAGGTCCCCGTGTTCGAGCTCTTCGCTCCAGCCATGAGGCTCGTCCTCACCATCGGGGTCGTCGTGGCGATCCTCCAGCAGATCACCGGGATCAACTCGGTGTTCTTCTATGCCCCGATGATCTTCGAGCAGTCGGGTATCGGAACCGACGCCGCTTTCGCCCAGGCGGTCCTCGTGGGCCTCATCAACCTGGTCTTCACGCTCGTCGCCATGGCGTACATCGACCGGATCGGGCGGAAGCCGCTCCTCAACCTGGGGCTCTCGGGGATCGCCCTGTCCATGTTCATCCTGGCCTACGGGTTCTCGTCAGCCACGTACACGCTCAGCTCCGAGGCGCTGACGTCGCTTCCCGCAGGGGTGGACGCCGCGGCGGTCACGGATATCCGCGACGTCACCTACGAGAGCGACATCGAGTACAAGAAAGCCCTGCAGAGCGCGCTGGGGGAGGAAGTGGCCAGGGAGCACGAATCGGAGCTCATCAATGCAGCCATCGCGATTAACCCGTGGCTGGTGCTCCTGGGCGTTCTGGGATTCGTGGCGAGCTTCGCCGTCTCCATCGGACCGGTGATGTGGGTGCTCTTCTCGGAGCTCTTCCCCAACCGGATCAGAGGGGTGGCCATCTCCTTCGTGGGCCTCATCAACTCCGCCGTGAGCTTCGGCGTCCAGTTCATCTTCCCGTGGGAGCTGGCCAACCTGGGCAGCGCTACGACGTTCCTCCTGTACGGGCTCTTTGCCGCGGTGGGTCTGGCCTTCGTGATCTCGGTGGTGCCGGAGACCAAGGGTCGCTCCCTCGAAGAGCTGGAGACCCTCCTGGTGCGAAGTCCATCGGGACCCTAGGAACCCTGCCCCCGAGAGGACCAGCCATGTCCATCCGTCGCGCCGTGCCATCTACCGCATCCGCTTCCGTGATGCTGCCGCCGTGTGGCGTCGCCGCTCTCGTGCTGTCCGTCACCGCCCTGGGATGTGTGGAGGGCGAAGGAACCGATGCGGATCCCACTCCCACGACGACAACGGTGATCCAGACCTCGAGGGGTGGCGACAAGCTCGCCGAGATCGGGACTTTGGAGTTCGTTGAGGCGACGGAGACCGACCACTCGCTCATCGCCCTCGATCCCGGGACCGAGTATCAGACCGTGTTGGGCTTCGGTGGGTCGTTCACCGAGTCCACGGCGTACGTCCTCGGTCAGCTCTCCGACGCCAAGCGACAGGAGGTCATCGAGGCGTACTTCGGTCCGAGCGGAGCCGATTACACCCTCACCCGCACCCACATCAACAGCTCCGACTTCTCGCTGAGCAACTACGCTTACGCGGAGGTTCCTGGGGACTCGTTGCTGGAGCACTTCACCATCGAGCACGACCTCGACGACATCGTTCCCCTCATCCAGGACGCCATGGCGGCCTCGGAGGCCGGCTTCCGGATCATCGCCTCCCCATGGACGGCGCCGCCGTGGATGAAGGACAACGACGACTGGAACGATGGCTCCCTGGAGCCGCGGTGGCATCCCACCTGGGCGCTGTACTTCTCCAAGTACATCCGCGCCTACGAGGAGCAGGGCATCGACATATGGGGCGTCACCATCGAGAACGAGCCGCTGGGCAACGGCGCCAACTGGGAGAGCATGATCTTCACGCCCACCTCCATGGCGGACTTCCTGAAGAACCACCTGGGTCCTCGCTTCGAGGAGGACGGCCTGGACGTCAACATCCTCGTCTACGACCAGAACCGGGATCACGTGGAGGAGTGGGTGGACGTCATCCTCGGCGACCCCGAGGCGGCGCGCTACGCATGGGGCACGGCGGTGCACTGGTACAGCAGCACCGTGGAATGGTATCCGGAGGCGCTCACCGCCGTTCATGAGCGGTTTCCCGAGAAGCCCATTGTGCATACCGAGGGAACCATCGATGCCGAGGTGCCCGTCTGGCAGGACGACGACTGGTACTGGCGGCCGGAGGCCACGGACTGGGGCTACGACTGGGCCCCGGAAGAGGACAAGCACCTCCACCCCAAGTACGCCCCCGCCTTCCGCTACGCCCGCGACATCATCGGTGGACTGAATAGCTGGCTCGCCGGCTGGATCGACTGGAACATGGTGCTCGACACCCAGGGCGGCCCAAACCATGCCAGCAACTGGTGCATCGCTCCCGTCATCGCCCGGCCGGAGACGGACGAGGTCTACTACACGCCTCTCTACTACGTGCTGGCTCAGTTCAGCCGCTTCATCCGACCGGACGCGGTGCGGATCGGCATCACCGAGAGCCCCGACGAGCTGATGGTGACGGCGTTCAGGAACGTGGACGGCGGCATCGTCGTCGCGCTCCTGAATCAATCCGATGGGGAGATCGAGTACG
>JBDHGI010000189.1:0-8704 GCA_039589955.1 Gemmatimonadota bacterium
GTGTGGCGGTGGGGGGCGGGCGTGCCGAGCCGGTGCTTCCCCTCAGCCGTTTTCCGGAGCGCACCGTGACTCGTGAGCAGATCACGGAGCTCGATATACCGACGTTCATACGGCGCCAGATGGACTGAGGCCATCCGGTGACGGGCCGCCCGGCGGGATCTCCCTCCCCCGTCGGGCGGCCAGCAGGTATCCGGGGGGCACGGTGGACGTGATGGCCGCATTCGACGCTTCACGGCGTGGTCGCGGAGCCCTCGGGCTCGTCGTGGCCCTGGGTGCGTGCACCTCACCGGCGCCGGATGTCGGCACCCTCGACGTCGTGTACGCGAGGCCGGCAGAGGAGATCCACACCTTCGAGCTGGAGCAGAACCAGACCTTCGGGCAAATCCTCGACGGCCTGGTGAGCTTCAACGAGCAGCAGGCGCTCCTCCTCGCCTTCCGGGAGCAGGCCAACCCCAGGCGCATGAGGGCCGGCACCGAGATCAGCCTGCGCTTCCTTCCGAAGGACCGCGTGCTCCGGGGTGTCGACGTCGTCATGAGCTCCGACGAGACGGTCCGCCTCGATCGAAGTCCGGCGGGCTGGCAGTCCTCGATGGTGGTGACCCCTACCTACGTCGACACGGTGTTCGCCGCCGGTGAGGTTGAGACGAACCTGTGGAACTCGGTCACTGCCAACGAGCGGCTGGCGGACATGCCTCGGGGCGACCGAGCCGCCGTCATCGACCACTTGGACAAGGTGTTTCAGTGGCAGATGGACTGGTCCCGCCAGATCCGCGTGGGCGACACCTACCGCTTCGCCTTCGAGCGAGAGGTCCGGCCCGACGGGTCCATGCGCTCGGGCCGCTTGCTGGCGGCCGAGTACAACAACGCGGGCACGGCCTACCACGCCATCTGGTTCGATCCCAACGGCGACGGCCAGGGATCCTACTTCGACCTGGACGGGAAGTCGGTGCGCAGGGCATTCCTGATGAAGCCCCTGGAGTACCGGCGCATCTCGTCCCGATTCGCGAGCGGGCGGTTCCACCCCATCCTCCAGCGGTGGCGGGCGCACAGGGGAATCGACTACGCCGCCAATTCCGGTACGCCGGTCATGGCCACGGGCGACGGTGTGGTGGTGCACCGAGGGCCCAAGGGGCAGCTGGGCAACACCGTGGAGATCCGGCACCCCAACGGCTTCGTGACCCGCTACGGGCACCTGCGGGGCTTCCGTGGAGGTGTCACCGTAGGCACCCGCGTCCACCAGAGTGACGTCATCGGCTACGTGGGCATGACGGGCCTGGCCACCGGTCCCCATCTCCACTACGAGATGATTCGGGGGGGACGACAGGTCGACCCGGAGGCCGTGAAGCTGCCCGAGGGGGACCCCGTTCCGGAGGACGACGTCATCCGGTGGCGAGGAGAGATGACGGCGCGTATCGCGCTCCTCGGCCTCGTGCCGCGAGCCGGTCCCGTCCGGAACGCCGAGGAGGACGCATCCGCCCCAGACGCCGAGGGTGACGACACCGGAGGGTGATCCGACTCCTCCTCTTTCTGGTGCTCGCCGGCGCCCTTTCCGGCTACGCAGTCTGGGTGTACGCCCGGGCCGAGCTGCCCGTTCGCGGGCGTTGGGGCCTGGCGTCCCTGAGGGCCACGACCCTCGTCGTCCTTCTGGCCCTGCTCCTCGACGCCCGCCTGCCCTGGGGGACTGTCGCCTCGGGCGGAGATCGATGGGTGCTGCTGGACGCCTCGCTCAGCATGTCGGCTGCCGATGGCGTGCCGTGGGACAGCGCCTGGTCCCTGACGGAAGGCTTCCGCGAGGACGGCTGGACGGTCGTGCCCTTCGGAAGGGGAGTCCTCGACAGCCTGCCCTCCGGGCTTCCCCAGGCCGCGGGCACGGAGGTGGGCCCCGCCCTGGCCCGGGCCATGGAGGCCGGGGCCAGGGAGGTCGTCGTCCTGTCCGACCTCCGCTTCGAGGACCCGGTGGCTGCCCGGGCGGCGGTCTCCGGTGGCCCCGGCGTCGTCCGTTTCGAGAGCGTGGCGCCCGGCGTTCGAAATGTGGGCCTGGGGAGATTCGTGGTGGAGGACCAGCGAGCCCCGGACGATCCCCTCCGCGCCGAGCTCGAGCTGTTCGGGGAGGGCATGGGTGACTCCGTGGTCGTGGAGTTCCGGGAGGAAGGGCGGCTCGTGCTCTCACGGAGCGTAGGGCTTCCCTCGCTCGGCCTCTCGAGCTCCCTGACGGTGGAGCTGCCGCCGGCGCAGGGAGAGGGGCGCCGCCGGTACACGGCCGCCGTCGTCACGGGAGGAGACCAGTTCGCGTCGGACGACGAGGCGGTGGACTACATGAACGTGGGGCACGAGGAAGGTGGCCTGGTGCTGGTGAGCTTCCGGCCGGACTGGGAGCCGCGGGCGCTCCTCTCCGTGCTCTCCGACGTCACGGGGCTTCCCGCGACGGGGTACCTGCGCGTAGGGGCCAACCGCTTCGCCTCCATGGGACGGGCCGTGGATCGGTCGAGCCCGGCGGATTCCGCCCAGGTGTCGTCGGCGGTCTCCGACGCGGCGCTGATCGTGATCCATGGGATCGACGGGGACCTCGGACCGTGGGAGCGATCCCTCGTGCGGGGCAGCTCGAGGCTGCTGGCCTGGCCCGCGGACGCCGCTGGGAGCGCCGTCGCAGGGGTCCGAACGGGACCACCGCAGCGTGGGGAGTGGTACGCGTCCCCCGTGATTCCGGCGTCGCCCGTCGCCGCTGATCTGGCGAGGCTCCCCGTGGAGGGCCTCCCGCCTCTGGCCGGGATCCTGCTGCCCGGGGACGGGGAGTCCGCGGTGGGCGCCCTGGACGTTCAGCTGGGTGGAACCGGGCCCGGCGCGCCGGGTCTCGCGCTGAAGGCCGTGGAGGGGCGCCGGACGGCGGTGGTCCTGGCTTCGGGCTTCTGGCGTTGGCCGGCTCGGGGCGGCGTCGGACTGGACGCCTATCGGAGGTTGTGGTCCGGCGTGGCTGGATGGCTGCTGGTCGATGACACCCGGCTCGTGGCCTCGCGACCCCGCCCCGACAAGTGGGTGTTCCACCGCGGCGAGACGGTGACGTGGCGCGTTCCGGGGCAGGTCGGGGATTCCCTGGCGATCGTGATCAGCTCGGACGGGGAGGTGGTCACCGAGGCGACCCTGCCTGCCGGCACCGGCATCCCCACCGGGGCGCTGCCTCCCGGCACCTACGCCTACCGGTTCGGCGACCCCGACGACCCCGACGCGGAAGGGCGCTTCGACGTGGCGGCGCGTACCGACGAGCTGGCCGTGGTGCCGGCGTCCATGCGCGGACCGGATGCTCCAGGGGAGGGGACAGGTGGGGCGGGACCGGAGTCCGGCCGCCCCCTCCGGACAGCCTCGTGGCCCTATCTTCTGGTCCTGGGACTCCTGTGCGCGGAATGGATCGGCCGACGGCGGGCTGGTCTCCGCTGAGCCGGTAGGGAAGCATGGCCCGTCTGTTCAAGAAGAAGCCGGAGCGGAAAAAGGGTGTTTGGCGGAGAGTCGTGGATCTGGCCCTCACCGACGTCCGCGTCCTCGCGGGAGGGCTCGACCACGAGACCCTGGAGACCCTCGAGGAGCGTCTCCTGGCTGCGGACTTCGGCGTCGCCGCAACCCTGCGCCTCGTCGACCGTGTGGAGGACGCGGCCCGGAAGGGCAAGATCCGGGGCGGAAACGGGCTGCGCGATGCGCTGCGCGCGGAGGTCCTGGACATCCTGGCTCCGGCGCGGGAGGCGGAGCTGCGGGCAGCCGACGAGCCACCCACGGTCTACCTCATGGTGGGTGTGAACGGTGTGGGCAAGACGACGTCCGTGGCGAAGCTGGCCCACCACCTGCGCCAGGAGGATCGAAGCGTGATGGTGGCCGCCGCCGACACGTTCCGGGCCGGCGCCGTGCAGCAGCTCGAGCTCTGGGCGGAGCGGGTGGGAGCGGACTTCGTTCGGGGTCAGCAAGGCGGCGATCCTGCAGCCGTGGCCTACGACGCCATCGAAGCTGCGGAGGCCCGGGGGACGGACGTGCTCCTCATCGACACGGCCGGCCGACTCCACACCAACCGCGGCCTGATGGTGGTGCTGGGCAAGATCGATCGGGTGGTGCGGCGCCGCCTGGACGGGGCGCCCCACGAGACCCTCCTGGTGCTGGACGCCACCGTGGGGCAGAACGCCGTGAACCAGCTGGACGCCTTTCAGAAGGTGGTGGACGTCTCCGGCATCCTTCTGGCCAAGATGGACTCCACCGCCCGCGGCGGAATCGTGGTGTCTCTGCAGGAGGAGCGGGGCGTTCCCGTGAAGCTGGTCGGCGTGGGCGAAGGCCTCGAGGACCTGGAGACCTTCGACTCCGAGGCCTTCCTCGACGGGGTGTTCGCAGGCTAGCGACGTGTCGTTCTCGAACCTCGACCGTCCCGTCCAGTTCCTGAAGGGTGTCGGGCCGAAGCGGGCCGACGCCCTCGTGGGCCTGGGGATCACCACGGCGCGTAACCTCCTCTACCACGTGCCCCGGCGGTACGACGACGCCTCCACCGTCCATCCCATCGGGCACCTGAAGGTCGGCATGGACGCCACGGTGGTGGGTCGTGTCAGGAGCAAGGGGATCGTCCCCACGCGGAAGCGACTCAGGATCTTCCAGGCGTTGCTCGAGGACGACTCGGGGACGATCAACGTCGCCTGGCCGGGCCAGCCCTGGCTGGACCGGAAGATCCGCCAGGGCGACGTGCTTCTGGCGACCGGGCCCGTGCGCTTCTTTCACGGGCGGCAGCTTCAACCGCGGGAGCACACGCTTCTGGCCCGGGCCGGCCAGGAGGCGGAGCGCACGGGGACCATATTCGTCACCTACCCCGCCTCGGAGGACGTGCCCCAGTGGGTCCTCCGACGCATCTTCGACCGGAATCTCGACGCGCTCCTCGGCTGGGCGGCCGAGGACGAGTATTGGCCCGACGAGGAACGGGAGCGAGAGGGATTGTCTCCCCTCTCCGAGGCGCTGCGTTGCCTCCACAGGCCGGGCACGCTGGCCGATCCCGAGCGGGGAAGGCGCCGGCTGGCCTTCGACGAGCTCTTCTTCCTCCAGCTGGTTCAGGCCCAGGTCCGCCACCAGGGCTCCCAGGCGACGCCGGGCATCCAACACCGGCGGACCAACGAGCTCATCCGCCCCCTCCACGAGACGCTGCCGTTCCGGCTCACCGAGGCCCAGGCCCGTGTGCTTCGCGAGATCGCGGCCGACATGACGTCTCCCCACCGGATGAACCGGATGGTCCAGGGGGACGTGGGCTCGGGCAAGACCGTGGTGGCCCTCTTCGCCATGCTGCTGGCGGTGGAGGGGGGACATCAGGCGGCCCTCATGGCCCCCACCGAGCTGCTCGCGGAGCAGCACGCCCGCAACCTCGGTGCCCTGCTGGAGCCCCTGGGGCTCGAAGTCGCGTTGCTCACCGGCCGCCTCGGGGCGGCGGAGCGGCGTCGGGTCCTCGGGCGCCTTGCCGACGGCTCCGGGAGCCTGGTGGTGGGTACCCACGCGCTCATCCAGGACGCCGTGGCCTTCCAGGATCTGGGCCTCGTCGTCGTGGACGAGCAGCACCGCTTCGGGGTCCGACAGCGCATGGCGCTGGCCGAGCGGGTGGAGCACGCCCCCGACGTCCTCATCATGTCTGCCACGCCCATCCCCCGCTCCATGGCCATGGCCCTGTACGGTCACCTGGACCTGAGCATTCTGGACGAGCTTCCTCCGGGGAGGACGCCGGTGCGCACGTCCCTGCGAACCCCGGGCCGGCGAGACGCGGTATACCGTTTCGTCGCCAAGGAGCTGAACGCGGGACGCCAGGCCTACGTGGTCTATCCGCTGGTGGCGGAGTCTGAGAAGCTCGATCTGCGGGCAGCCACGGAGGAATACGAGCGCCTCCGGACGGAGGTCTTTCCGGACCGGCGCGTCGGCCTGGTCCACGGCCAGCTCCCGTCCGACGAAAAGGACCGCGTGATGAGGGGATTCCTCTCTGGCGACGTGGATCTTCTCGTCGCTACCACGGTCATCGAGGTGGGGATCGACGTGCCCAACGCCTCGGTGATGGTCGTGGAGCACGCCGAGCGCTTCGGTCTCTCCCAGCTCCACCAGCTGAGGGGCCGGGTCGGCCGCGGGGCCGCCGAGAGCCACTGCATCCTCGTGGCCGAGCCGGGAGAAGGCGCCCTGCCACGGCTGCGGGTCTTCCGTGACACCGTGGACGGCTTCGCCGTGGCCCGCGCCGACCTCGAGATCCGGGGTCAGGGAGACCTCTTCGGAGCCCCGCAGCACGGTCGGGATCCGGTGCTCCGCTTCGCGGACCTCCTCGCCGACGACGACCTCCTGGTGAGGGCCCGGGACCTGGCCCGGAGCACGGTAGCCGACGACCCGGACCTGTCGGCTCCGGAGCACCAGGCCCTACGGCGGCACCTGGAGGCCCGGTACAGAGGTAGGCTGGAGATGTACGGAGTGGGGTAGGCATGAGGCAGGCCCCGACCGCCTTCCTCTGTCTCCCCGCCGGATCTACCTTGGCTTCGCCGCCTGAGTCGAACCCGACCACCCGACCATTCACGGGACCACCATGAGCGAACCGCCCACCGTCGACATCCAGCACCTCGGCCGGCATACCGGAGAGACCGTCACCGTGCGTGGATGGGTGGAGACCACCCGCAGCCACGGCAAGGTGGCCTTCGCCGTGGTTCGCGACGGTACCGGCGTGGCGCAGTGCGTCTTCCTGCAGAAGTCGCTTCCTCCGGCGGCGTGGGAGGCCCACGGAGCCCTCACCCAGGAGAGCACGGTCCGGATCACGGGCGATGTTCGTGCGGACGACCGCGCCCCCGGTGGCCACGAGCTGGGCGTGACGGACCTGCAGGTGATCTCGGTGGCGGAGGAATATCCCATCCAGCCCAAGGAGCACGGGGTGGACTTCCTCCTGGACCACCGGCATCTGTGGCTGCGCTCCTCCCAGCAGCGGGCAGGGCTGAAGGTGCGCGCGGAGATCGAGCAGGCCACCCACGACTTCTACTACGACCGTGGGTTCGTCCGCATCGACACCCCCATCCTCACCGGGTCCATCGGGGAGCACGCCGGCACCCTCTTCGAGACGGACCATTTCGGGGAGCGGGCCTTTCTGGCCCAGACCGGTCAGCTCTACGTCGAGGCGGCGTGCCCCGCCTTCCAAAAGGTCTACTGCTTCGGCCCCACCTTCCGCGCCGAGAAGTCCAAGACCCGTCGCCACCTCACCGAGTTCTGGATGGTGGAGCCCGAGGTGGCGTTCGCGGACTCCGAGGACAACATGCGGCTGCAGGAGGACTACATCGCGTACCTGGTGGAGCGGGCCCTGGAGAGGTGCTCCGAGGAGCTGGAGGTGCTCGAGCGCGATACCACCCGGCTGGAGATCGTGAAGCCACCGTTTCCGCGCCTCAGCTACACGGAGGCGGTGGAACGGCTCCGGGAGAAGGGAAGCCCCATCGAGTGGGGGCAGGATCTGGGGGCTGCGGATGAGACCCTGCTCACGGAGGGGTATGACCTTCCGGTCTTCGTCTACAACTACCCCAAGGAGGCCAAGGCCTTCTACATGAAGGAGAACCCGGACGACCCCCGCACGGTGCTGTGCGACGATCTCCTGGCCCCCGAGGGATACGGCGAGATCATCGGCGGAAGCCAGCGGGAGGACGACCTGAACCGCCTGCAGCAGCGCATCCGCGAGGAGAACCTCCCCGAGGAGGCCTACACCTGGTACCTGGACCTGAGACGCTTCGGCACGTTTCCGCATTCGGGCTTCGGGCTGGGCATCGAGCGGACCGTGGCGTGGATCACCGGACGGCACCACATCCGGGAGCTCATCCCCTTCCCCCGACTCATGAACCGGCTCTTTCCTTGAAGGGGGATCGGAAAGGGGAGTGGGCCTCGCCGCCCAGGGGGCACCCGGGGTCTCGCGGTGCTAAGACAAGGAACGCCGACGAGTCGTAGCAAGGCTACGGCGAGGAGAAGAGACGACGTATGAGCCCGCGACCCCCCTGCGCCCACACCGGCATGGGCGTCAACAACTCGAGCGGCTGCCAGTTACGGCGGCACGGCCCCGACAACGCTTCGCGTTGTTACCCCGTCGTTGCCCCGCCTCGACGTAGCTACGGCTATGCCTTCGGCGAACCGCCTAGGATCTGGGGCCGTGGCGCGCGTAACGAGGCCCGCTCCCCTCTCCGATCCCCCTTCTAGCCAGGTGGCGAGCGTGCCCCGAGTGGTCCTGGACATGAACGATCGGCGCCCGGTGTGGGCGCTGCCCGCCTGGGTGCCTGAGCGGATCGGGGACGCCCTGCCGCCCGGATGGGAGCTGAATGTGCTCGCGACGGAGACGGACGGCTCCGGAGACGGAGCGGGTCGCGTCGGGGCTGAGGTGCTGGAGGCCGTGGCCGAGGCGGAGATCTACCTGGGCTACGGCATCGCCGAAGCCCTGCTCGAGGCCGGCCCGCGGCTCCGCTGGGTGCATTCGGGAGCCGCCGGTGTCGGCAGCTCGCTGACGCCGTCCATGCTGTCCAGGCCGGTGCTGTTCACGAACTCCGCGGGAGTGCACGCACCGCCCATGGCGGAGACGGTGCTGGGGATGATCCTGCACTTCGGCCGGGGCCTGGATCTCGCCCTCGCCGGTCAACGCCAGGGGCGGTGGGATCAGGAGCCCTTCTACCGGGCTGACTCGCCGGTGAGGGAGCTGTCCGACGCCACG
>JBDHGI010000190.1:0-17022 GCA_039589955.1 Gemmatimonadota bacterium
GTCCAGGTGTCACCGCCGTCGACGGACTTGAAGAGACCGGATCCGGGGCCGCCGGAGCTCATGCCCCACGACTTCCGCCACGCCTCCCACAGGGCCGCGTAAAGCACGTCCGGATTCGATGCGTCCAGGGAGAGGTCCACGCCGCCGGTCCGCTCGTCCCGGTGGAGCACCAGCTCCCAGTCCTGGCCTCCGTTGGTGGTCTTGTAGATGCCGCGCTCCGGGTTGCTGGCGGAGTGCTTTCCGAAGGCGGTCACCCAGACGGTGTTGCAGTCCGAGGGATGAACGCGAATCCGGGCGGAGTTCTGCGCCTCCTCGAGTCCCAGGTGAGTCCAGGTCTCGCCTCCGTCGGTGGTGCGGTACACTCCGTCGCCCTGCTGGATGTTGCCGCGGAGCTGAGTCTCTCCGGTCCCGATGTAGACCACGTCGGGATCGGCCTCACAGACTTGCACCGCGCCCACCGAGGCGCTGCTGATCTGGTGGTCGGTGACGTTCTCCCAGGTGTTGCCCGCATCGGTGGTCTTCCACAGGCCGCCCCCCGTGGCGCCGAAGTAGTACTCCAGGGGACGCGCGGCGCTTCCGGCCACGGCCGTGGAACGCCCGCCTCGGGAGGGGCCGATGTTCTCCCACTCCAGGTTGGAGAAGAGCTCCTCCGGGTACGTCTGGGCGTGGATCGGACTTGGTCCGGCGACGAGGACGAGGGCGGCGAGACCGGCCACGGGGCTCAGGACGGTCAGCCGCGGAAGGCCGCGAGCGACGTGGGTCATGATGCTTGCCTCGGTGGGGTGGGATCAGGGAGGGCAAGGTGGGGAGGGAGCTTCGGACCAGCAATCCCCGAAAGAAGGAGATCCTGCCAACTGCAACCCTTGGCCCCGGTCTTGCGTCCATATATCTGTAGGACGACGCCATGGTGATGACCGCGTCGGATGCTGTACGGCCGTCCCCCAACAGGGTTGCCTCCAGGTGCGAGAGTCGTGGAAGGCTCGCCTCCGGTCGGTGTGGGTCCGGGTGCGCGTGCCGGAGCGCGAAGGTCGGCGCTGGGCAGGTGCCGGCTTCGTGGTCCTGGCGCTCCCGCTTCTGTTCGTGGGAGTGGAGGCCGGGGTGCGCGCCCGTATCCCGAGCTCCTCGGCCATCGTCCGATCCACAGAGGTCTACGGGCGTCCGCTGACGCTAGTCCGGGGGGAGCGCGCTGACCCGGCGGCGGTGGAGAGTCACCTGCGCCGCCTGGGGTATCGACGCGTGACGGCGGGGGACGTGGGCATCGGGGAGTACTACCTGGGTCGCCGGGGATGGATCGTGGGGCGGCGTCCGTTCAGACCCGTCTCCGCGCTGTCCGGAGGCGGGTTCCTCGTGGCCCGGTTGGACGGGTGGGGCCGCATCGCGAGGCTGGAGGACGGCGACGGTCGACGGCTGACGCGAGGGCAGCTCGAGCCCGAGCTGCTGGGGCGCTTCGGAGACAGGGCGGACCAGAGCCGGCTGGCCGTGCCCCTCGCCGACCTCCCCGAGGAGCTGGTCCAGGCCGTCCTGACGGTGGAGGACCAGAGGTTCTTCCAGCACTACGGTCTGGACTACAGGAGGATCGTCGCAGCGGCGCTGGCGAACCTGGAGGCCGGACAGATCGTGCAGGGCGGAAGCACCCTCACGCAGCAGCTGGCCAAGAACCTCTTCCTCCATCCTCGAAGGTCCTTCGTCAGGAAGGTGCGCGAGGCGGTCATGGCCCTCGCCCTGGAGGCCCGCCACACCAAGGAGGAGATCCTCCAGGCGTACCTGAACGAGGTCTACCTCGGGCAGGACCGCGGCACGGCGGTGCACGGAGTGGCAAGCGCCTCGCGTTACTACTTCGGCAAGGACGTCGGGTCCCTGACGCTGGCCGAATCGGCGCTTCTGGCGGGGATGATCAAGGCACCCAACGCCTTCTCCCCCTATCGCAACGCCGAGGCTGCGAGGGAGCGTCGGAACCTCGTTCTCCGGCTCATGGGGCTGGCCGGCGTCATCGACGAGGGACGGGAGCTTGCCGCCTCCGAGGAGCCTCTCCGTCTTCGGGAACGGGCTCCTCCCATCCGGAGCGCCCGCTACTTCGTCGATTGGGTCGTCCGGGGCCTGCACGGCGCCGAAGGCGTCGGCGCCCTGGTGACCACCCTGGATCTCCGGCTCCAGCGGCTGGCGGAGGAATCGGTGCGCCGGGGAGTCGAGCGACTGGAGCGGGACTTCGATTGGCTCAGGGAAAGCGAGGCCGGTGAGCCCCTGCAGGCTGCGCTGGTGGCGCTGGATCCCCGGACCGGGGAGATCCTGGCCATGGTGGGCGGAAGGGACTACGGCAGATCCCAGTTCAATCGGGCCGCCGACGGGATCCGGCAGCCGGGGAGCGCCTTCAAGCCCATCGTGGCGCTCTCGGCCCTCTCCCGGGATCGGAGCCGCCGAGCGGCGCCTGAATTCACGCTGGCCTCGGTTCTGCAGGACGAGCCTCTGCACCACCAGATGGCGACGGGAGTCTGGGAGCCGGGGAACTACGACGGCCAGTACCGGGGGGACGTGACGTTGCGTGAGGCGTTGGAGCGTTCCCTCAACGTGCCCTTCGCCCGCCTCGGCATCGAGTTGGGTGGCGACAGGATCGCCTCCACGGCCATGGCCCTCGGGATCGAGCGCCCCCTCGATGCGTACCCCAGCCTCGCCCTGGGAGCGTCCGAGGTCACGCCTCTCGAGCTGACCCGCGCCTTTGGAGTCCTGGCGGCGGGGGGCTACCGGGCCCCCTTGACCAGCGTCGTCGTCGCCGCCGACAGGGCAGGGCAGCTGCGCGGGGACGTGGCTCCTGCTCCGGGGGGTGACGGCGCCTGGGTCTACGACGACGCCGAGACCTATCTGGTGACCTCGGCCCTCCGGGGCGCCGTGGAGCGAGGCACGGGGAGGGGAATCCGGGAGTGGGGCTTCCACGGTGACGTCGCCGCGAAGTCAGGCACCACCAACGGTTTCCGCGACGCGTGGTTCGTTGGGTACACAGCCCGCCTGGCCGTGGGCGTGTGGGTGGGCTTCGATCACGGCGGGAGCCTCGAGATCCCCGGAGCCGGGGCGGCTCTCCCCATCTTCGCCGACTTCCTCGAAGGAGCCGTGGGGCCCGACGGAAGACGGGGACCATGGGGGAGCGAGGGATTCCGCCCGCCGACAGGCCTGGAGACGGTGCGCGTCGATCCGATCACCGGGCTCCGTGGTGGCTGGGGGTGTTGGGGAGAGCCCGAGCTGTTCCTCCGGGGGACGGCACCGGAGGCGAGCTGTTCCGGCGCGCGCAGCTGGAGGGGGATCGAGGAGCTTCTCGAGCGTGGAGGCTCCGAAGCGCGGCGGGCCCTCCTACGGCTCCTCGAGCGGATCGGGAATCGGGAGAGTCGTCGCTAGGCCTGCCCCCCGCTAGCCGCCACCCACCCGTGCCTGGATCGCCAGGGACACGAGGGGAAGCACCCCGTCGTCTCCCACGCCCACCAGCACATGCACGCGCGCCTCTCCACCCATCCACAGCTTGCTGCCCACCGCCTGGGAGGTGCCGGCACCGACGGCGACGCCCGGAGCGGGCTGCCACGAGTGACTCCGCCCCTCGGTGGGGGTGCCCGGCTCCACGCCACCGCTTCGCATGAAGGTGAGGGTCTCCTCCAGAGGGTAGACGCCGGTGCTGGCGAGGACGTAGGGACCGGCGGCGGGCGGCTCTCCGAGCCTTCGGACGGCCACGAGCCCAACTGTCCAGACAGCCCGTTCGGCGTGCTCGTCAAAGCGGATGGGGACCCCGTCGCGGTTCGGGCCCGTGAAGGTGTTGCTCTCGGTGCCTCCACCCAGGTAGGCCACCTCGAGGCCGAACCGGACCCGGGTGGTCGTGGACCGCGTGGCTCGAAGGCCCAGGTAGGCGTCGAGTCCACGGATCTCGCTGGCTCCCGCCCAACGTCCTCCGCCGGACAGGCTCAGGTCTGCTGACGGGAGTCCGTCGGCCGCGGGTCCCGGGCCTCGGCGGATGGCCGATCCCAGCACCAGCCCCGCGACGCCGCCGAAGGTGGCTCCGCCGACCAAGCCCATCATGGTTGCCGCCGCGAGGGAGGGAGAGCAGCTCGACGCATCGCAGAGCGCTTGCGACAGGAAACCGAGGGTGACCGCTCCCAGGACGCCGCCCGCGATGGCCCCGGAGCCCATGCCCCTCGTGGCCAGGGTGGCCGCGGCCGAATCGGGCTGGGATCGAGAGGCGGGGGATTGCGCCCGGGAGGGGGTGGCGCCGAAGAGGATCAGGCCGGCGGCCAGGATCACCGCGCCACCCCGACGACCCGTCGCTCCGCCCCTCCGGGCGTCTCCCCCGTTCGGCGTCGCCACCTGGCTCGTCAAGCTGCATCTCCCGCTCTCGGGGCGGTTCCTCCCGACCGTCCCAACATACCTCCTCGGGCTCGAGGTCCTTTCGGGTGACCGGCGAGTCGGGTGGAAACCCGGCCTCCGCCGATTCCGTCCTGACTCTCAGGACCCTCCCATTCCTGCCGACCGTATCGTGAGGTGCGTGGTGGAGACTCTGGTGCGAGATGTCCGGTCCGGGCTGAAGATCCTCGTGCAGGAGAAGACGTTCAGCGCGACGGTCCTGCTGACCCTTGCCGTGTGCATCGGCGCCAACGTCGCCATCTTCAGCGTGATCCACCGGGTGCTCCTCGAGCCTCTCCCCTTCCACGAGGCGGACCGCCTGGTGACGGTCTTCAACCGGTATCCGGGAGCCGGCGCTGCCCGGGGCTCCAACGGCTCCGTGGACTTCTTCCAGAGGCGGGAGAACGTGGACGCCTTCCAGGAGGTGGCAGCCTTCCAGGGGAGCGGCAACACGGTGGGAGAGGTCGGCAGCACGGAGCAGGTCTCCAGCATGAGGGTCACGCCGTCGTTCTTCCCCCTCCTGGGTGTCCAAGCAGCTGTGGGCAGGACGTTCACCGAGGACGAGATGGAGGTGGGCAACCACCACAAGGTCGTGCTCACCCACGGGTACTGGCAGGAGTATTTCGGCGGCGCCCCCGACGTCGTGGGACGGGAGCTGCGGGTGGACGCCAGACCGTACACCGTCGTGGGGGTCCTCCCTCGGGATTTCGTTCTCCCGGAGCGCGCGAACACCCGCTTCTTCCTTCCCATCGCGTTCACGGAGGAGCAGCGGCAGCTGGACGCCTGGCACAGCAACAACTACGAGATGATGGCCCGGCTTCGACCGGGCGCGACGGTGGAGCAGGCCCGAGCGCAGAACGAGGCGCTGAATCAGGCTCTCATCGACCAGTGGCCCCTTCCCAACGCCCGGCAGCTGCTCGAGGACGTGGGATACAGCACGGGCGTGTTCCCCACGCAGGAGGATATGCTCCGGGACGCGCGCGCGCCGCTGTACATGCTCTGGGCCGGAGTGGCCTTCGTCCTTCTCATCGGGTGTGTGAACATCGCGAACCTCATGCTGGCCCGGGCTCAGACCCGGGTGACGGAGGTGGCCACACGGCTCGCCCTGGGCGCGGCGCGAGTACGGGTGGCGCGCCAGGTGCTCACCGAGGCCGTGGTCATGGGGCTCGTGGGGGGGACGGCGGGAATCGGCCTGGGTGCCATGGGGATCCGGATGCTCCTGGTTCTGGGTGCCGACGATCTTCCCATGGGCACCGAGATCGGTCTGAGCACGCCGGTGGTGCTGTTCACTGCGGGTCTCGCCGTCGGGGCGGGCGTGCTGTTCGGGTCCATCCCCATGGTGCAGATCATGCGCGGAGATCTGACCCCGGTGTTCCGGACCGAAGGGCGCACGGGAACCGCCAGCAGGAGAGCGGTCCTTCTGAGGAACGGTCTCGTGACCAGTCAGGTGGCCCTCGCCTTCGTGATGCTCATCGGAGCCGGCCTCCTCCTCGTGAGCTTCCGCTCGGCCCTCGACGTGGACCCCGGCTTCGATCCCGAGGATCTTCTGACGGCCTTCGTCTCGCTTCCCACGGCCCGGTACGAGGACGGCGAGGCCCGGCGCCAGTTCACCGACGAGCTCCTACGGGAGATCCGGGCCCTCCCCGGGGTGGAGTCGGCAGGCGTGACCTCCATGCTTCCCTTCACCGGGAACAACTCCAGCAGCGTCATCATGCCCGAGTGGTACGAGCCCACACCGGGGGAGTCGCTGCTGTCGCCCCTCCACAGTGACGTCGGACCCGGATACTTCCAGGCCATGGGGATCGAGCTGCTGGAGGGCCGCTTCATCGACGAAACGGACGGACCCGACGCCACCAACGGCGTCGTCCTGGACCGTTGGCTGGCCAACCGGTATTGGCCGGACCGCAGCCCCCTGGGGGACCGAGTGATCTACGGGGCAGTGCCCGGCATGGACAGCATTCCCGAGGATGCCCTGTACACCGTCGTGGGCGTGGTGGAGACCATCAAGCAGAACGACCTTACCGCTCCGGAGTCGGAGCACGTCGGGGCCTACTACTTCTCCATCCGACAGCGTCCGAGGACCTTCATGACGTTGGTCGTGCGGGCCGCCGCCGAGGCCACGGGCCTCACGCCGGGGATCCGCGCAGCCCTGAACCGCATCGACCCGGAGCTGCCCCTGTTCGGTGTGGAAACCATGGGGTCGCGTATCGACGAATCGCTTGCGGGTCGCCGGGTCCCCATGATGCTGCTGGGCGTGTTCGCGGGCGTCGCGCTGTTCCTGGCCATGGTGGGGATCTATGGAGCGCTGGCGTACTCGGTATCCCAGCGACGCCGGGAGATCGGCATTCGGATGGCCATGGGAAGCGCGCCTGCGGACGCCTTCCGCCGCGTAGTGGGTCAGGGGATGCGGGTCACCGCCCTGGGGCTCGTCATCGGGGTCGTGGCGGCGCTGGGCCTGACCCGCTTGATGCAGTCCCTTCTCTTCGGCGTGGAGCCGACGGACCTCCGGGTGCTGGTCGCCGTCACCGCGACGCTGGCGGGCATAGGCCTGTTGGCCTGCCTCGTGCCTGCACGGCGCGCGACCGCCGTGGACCCGGTGAGGGCCCTGAGCGGATAGCGTCTTCTCGTCGGGATCGTCGGACGCTCAGGAGCTCCGCGGCTCCAGGATCCGGCCGGTCATGCTTCCCTCGATGGCCCGGACGTAGTGAGCCGCGAGCTCCGCGGCAGGGATGCCCGGGGAGGGGTCCAGGCCCAACGCCTCCATGGTCTCCCGCACCCCGCCCGGGCTCACGACGTTGACCCGGTAGCGGCCCTCCAGCTCGAGGGCCACAGCCCTTGCGAAGGACTCGAGACCCGCGCCCACCATGCTCGCGATGGCGCTTTCGGGCTGGGGATCGCGGGAGAGGTCGCCCGTGGTCAGGGTGAACGAGCCGCCCCTGCGCACGCGTCCCACCCCGAGGCGTACGAGGTTGACGTTGCCCATGAGCTTGCTTCGGATGCTGAATTCGAAGTCCTCGTCCTTCAGGTCCTCCAGGGGCCCGAAACGGGCGGCGCCCGCTGCCGACACGACGGCGTCCAGTGGTCCGGCGGCGTCGTAGAGAGACGCGATGGAGCTCTTGTCGGCCAAATCCACCTGGAGATCTCCGCTGCTCGCGCCCACCCGGATCACGTCGTGGCGCTCGGACATCACTCTCGCCAGCGCCGACCCGATGGTGCCGGTGCCTCCCACGATCATCACGCGCATGCCGCTCTCCTCGGGCACGGGCTCATCGTGTCCGGTCGCCACCGGACAGCTTCTCCCAGTCGTGCTCGAACCGGACCTCCTCGATCTCCGGGGCGAGCCTCGCGACCTCCTCGGAGGCCTCCGACAGGGCACGGTCGAATGCCCGCAGATCCCTCTCTGCGGCCTCCTGGTCCGAGTCCCCGGTGGAGTACACGATGTCTCCCACGTCTCGCTCGTCGAGGCGTAGGGAGCGGCGGACCGCCTGTCCCTCCGACATCCGGTCCTTCAGCTTCGGGAAGCGGAACACGGGCTCGCCGTTGGGACCCACCACCACATCGGCGTCCAGCTCGGCGGCGAGGCGATGGAGCTCCGACACGACGATCTCCCGGGACGCGCCGGCAAGGTGCTGCCGGACGTGGCTGAGGGCCTCGTCCTCGGTCACGCCCCGGCCGCGCTTCAGCGCGTCCCGGTATACGAGGCCGACCAGGACCCGACGCATGTTCCGACGCCGTCCGAGGCGGTTGTCCCGCGCCACCCCCAGCATGCGAAGCCCGGGCACCGCTAAGAACAGCAGGCTGAAGATCACCGGGACCACCACGAGGCCCACGAAGGCGACGGGTCCCCCGATACCGAGCCGCGGGAAGATGAACCAGGGAGCCGTCGCCGCGGCGACTAGGTTGAAGGCGTTGATTCCCACGACGGCCGCGTTGGCTCCCGCGGTGTTGCCGGTGAGCTCCCGTGGGGGCTCGAGGTGCATCCAGGCAGGCGCGGGCTTCCGGGCCCGCACCCGACCGTGCGCGCTCGTCATGAGGCCGGGGAACGAGTACGCCAGTTCTCCCCTTGGGGACACGACGGCCTCGCCCCCGTAGGTTCCGACGAGTCGACCCATCTCCTCCTCCGCCGCCGGCAGAGGCAGCGCGGTCTGCTGGACCAGCTCCGGCGTCGTCAGCACGCCCCGGCGTGCACGAATGAGCCGCAAGATGTCGCGATCGAGGTCTCGCGGGGTCAGATGGGGGCGGTCGGGGCCGAAGACGAACGCGAAGACCTTCTTGTAGAAGGGCACCCGGTCGTCCTTGTCGAGGGTGCGCCACGAAGATCACGAAGTAGACCACCAGCGTGATGACGATCCAGGCCTTGAACCCGCTGGTGAATGCCTTCCAGGCGGACCGTCTGAGCCGCACCAGGGCCGGCTCGGTTCCGCGGCGGATCAATCGGGGGTCGAACTCGTACAGGAGCTCCCCCGAATCCGAGACGGCCAAATGGCCACGGTGGGACTCGAGGAGCGACTTCAACCCGGCCTCCGCCTGGTCGGTCCCCAGGCCCGTGGCGGCCACCACGTCGCCCACGGTGGCCCTGCCCCTCAGGGAGCGGAGGGCCCCGAGGATGTCGTGCCGGTGCTCGGCGAGGGCGAAAGTAGCCAACGTGTCCTCGTGTCCGGGGTGGAGTGCCCATTCGGACGTCATGGTACTACGGTGTCGCAACGGGGGTCCACAGCGCGTGTCCATCGTCGGAAGAATGAACATTGACGCGTGCGACGGCAGGGGCGAGGTTTTGAAACTCGAAGTCGAGGGCGGGTGGCTTCTGCGGGCGACCCTGAGTGCGTCGGGAAGCTCCGCTCCCAGACTTTCCTTATCGTGGCACGTCGTCACGAACCCGGCGTGGGGGTATCGACCACGTGGGTCAGCAAGTCGGTACGTACGGATGATCCGAACAACTCCGACGGACGACCATGGTGCAACAGGAGCAGGATGATGCGTACGACCGGAACCGTGAAGTGGTTCAACGACCAGAAGGGCTTCGGCTTCATCACCCCGGAGGACGGAAGCAAGGATTGCTTCGTTCACCATTCGGCCATCCAGTCGGATGGGTTCAGGACCCTGGCCGAGGGGGACCGTGTGGAGTTCGATATCACGCAGGGCCAGAAGGGCCCGGCGGCTGAGAACGTGGTGAAGCTCTGAGAGCCACCTCGCGATAGTCATAAGAGCCCCGGGGCGCTGCGGCGTCCCGGGGCTTCGTGCGTGTGGCCCCCGGACTCGAGACAGCGCCCACGCCGGGGCACTCGCGTATATTCGGTGTGGCGGGTCCTTCCGATTCCTCAGCCGAGACCGGACCATGGAACACTCGAGTCTGCTGTCCCGCGTCATCCCGTCCCTCGCCGTGGCCCTGGCCGTCGTCGCCTGCGGGCCCTCCCATCGCCTCGGGGAATACGACTTCCGGGGAACCACGTTGGCGACCGTCGCGGAAGTCCCCACCACCCCCGATATACTCACCGGTCCCCTCTTCGTGGGCACCCCCTCCAACCCCGTCGAGGCCATCCTCGACGTCGGCTCACGAGCCGCTCGCGAGCTCTCGGTGAGGTCCATCCAGGACAAGCTGGACCGCGCCACCGAGCGTGTGAACGTGGGTGCCATCCTCGAAGACGAGGCGCAGCGACGCGCCGCCCGCTACATCCGGGCGGAGACCAGCCGGTCTTCGGAGGATTCAGACTTCCTGCTGGAGATCTATGTCTACGAGTACGGCATCGAGGCCTCGGACTGGGACGCCAGCGCCTACTTCTTCATCGATGCCGAGGCGACGCTGCTGGATCAGGGCGGGGCGCTCGAAGTGTGGAGGGCAGGGGTGAAGGCCCGAGATCCCGTCGGTCCGGAGATCTTCGGCGAGGGGATCGTCAGGGACGTGGTCACCGCCGCCGCCATCCTGGATCTCTCCGAGGACGACATGGTGCGCGCCCTGGAGCGGCTCGCCGGCTTCGCCGCCACGCAGATCACCGGCCAGCTCCGAGCGGACCTACTGGACGTCCAGCGGCGGGACTGAGGGGCCGCGGCGGCGCGGCCCGCACGCCGGCGGGACATGGGCCTCCCGGCGGGGACGCCCTATGCGTCCTCCGCCTCCTTCCCGTCCCAGCAGTACGTGCACAGCCTGTCCTTCGGCAGCCCGATGGCGTCGACCAGGTCGTCCAGGCGCTGATAGCGCAGGGAGGTCAGCCCCAGACGCCGCCGGATGGACTCCACCATGGCGGCGTGTTCCTCCGAATCGGGGTCCTTGTACGCGCTCAACGAACCGGGATCGTCTCCCTCCCGCTCGTGGATGGCCCGAACGCCCGCGAGATCAAGATCCGACCGGGACCTCGAGAAGTTCAGGAACTTGCACCCGTAGATGAGCGGCGGGCACGCGGGACGCATGTGCACCTCGGCGGCGCCGTGGTCGAAGACCCGCTTCACGATGTCCTGCAGCTGCGTGCCGCGCACGATGGAGTCCTCGCAAAAGAGCAGCCGCTGACCGTCGATGAGCTCACGGATCGGAATGAGCTTCATGCGGGCCACGAGGTCGCGCACTCGCTGGTCCTGGGGCATGAAGCTCCGGGGCCAGGTCGGTGTGTACTTCACGAAGGGACGGCGGTAGGGGACGTTCGCGGCGTTGGCATATCCGACCGCGTGGCCGATCCCGGAATCGGGAATGCCCGCGACGACGTCCACGTCCACGTCATCGCGTGCCGCGAGGCGTCGTCCGCATCGGTACCGGACCGCCTCGACGTTCTCGCCCTCGTAGCTCGAGGCCGGATACCCGTAGTAGACCCACAGGAAGGCGCAGATCTGCATCCGGTCTCCGGGGGCCTTCAGTCGCTCGACACCGTCGGCTGTCAGCCTCACGATCTCGCCGGGCCCGAGCTCCCGGTCGAGGGTGTACCCGAGGTTGGGAAAAGCGCAGGACTCGAAGCTCACCGCGCGTGCGCCCTGCCTGCGCCCCAGGACGATGGGGGTGCGCCCCAGTCGATCCCGCGCGGCGAGGATCCCTCCGGAGGTGAGCAGCAGGACGGAGCATGAGCCCTCGATCCGCTCCTGCGCGTGGGCGATGCCCTCGACGAGGCTCTCTCCCTCATCGATGAGATGGGCCACGAGCTGGGTGGGGTTCACGTCGCCGCGGGTCATCTCGGAGAAGTGGACGCCTGGCTTCGCCAGGGCACCGCGAACCAGCTCCGCGAGGTTGTGCACCTTGCCCACCGTGGCGATGGCGTAGGCTCCATGTCGCGAGTTGATGAGGAGCGGTTGGTCCTCGTAGTCGCTGATGACCCCGATCCCTGCACGACCTTCCATCTGAGGAAGATCGTCCTCGAACTTGCTCCTGAACTGCGTGTTGGTGATGTCGTGGATGAATCGGGTGAAGCCCGAGCCGTTGGCGACCGCCATGCCGCCCCGCATGGTTCCGAGGTGGGAATGGTAGTCGGTGCCGTAGAAGAGGTCGGAGACACAGTCCGCCGTCGACGCAACGCCGAAGATGCCGCTCACGGTAGGCACTCCCCTCGATGGACGTGGTGGTCTCCCCACCGCCGTCGAGGTCCCGGCGGGCGGAAGCGTGACCGCGCGTCCCAGAGTCCCACGGGGGAGCCGCGTACGACAGTGGGGATAGGGATGAGGGGAGTGTAGGGGGAATCCCCACCCGAAGCATGGCCGCCCGGGGCCATCCGGTCGTAGGTTGACGTGGTCGGGAGAACAGCCCTCTTTCCTCTTCGCCGTCCTCGGAGGCGACGCCATGCGATTGCGCCATTCGATGCTCAGCGCGCTGCTCATCCTGCTGACTCCTGCCGTGCCCGCCGCCGCCCAGACGGGGACCGACCCGGTCTTCCCGGGGCAGGAGTGGGAGACGGTGCCCCGCTCGGACCTGGAAGCCTACGGTTGGTCGGATCAAGGCATCCGCCGGACCTTCGAGTTCCTCCGGGACTCCGCCAACAGCACGGGCGTGGTCGTGGTGGATCGGGGGAGGATCGTGTTCACCTTCGGCGACGTCGAGGAGCTCTCCTACCTGGCGTCCGTGCGGAAGAGCATCCTGGCCATGCTCTACGGAGCGTGGGTGGAGAGCGGGGTCATCGATCTCGAGTCCACCGTGGAGCAGTTGGGCGTCGATGACGTGGGCGGACTGCTCCCCATCGAGAAGCGGGCCACGGTGCATCACCTGATCACCGCCCGCTCCGGCGTCTACCATCCGGCCTCGAACGGTGGCGACAACCTCGCCGACGCACCCGCGCGGGGGTCGCAGGAGCCGGGCAGCTACATGCTCTATAGCAACTGGGACTTCAACGCCGCAGGTGCCGTGTTCGAGCAGCTCACCGGTCGGGATATCTACGACGAGCTGCAAGCCCAGCTCGCCGTCCCCCTCCAGTTCCAGGACTGGGACCGGAACGCGCAGCGCAAGAGCGGAAACCTCTCCATATCACGGAACCCGGCCTACCACATGTGGCTCTCCACCAGAGACATGGCCCGGGTAGGCCTCCTCATGCTCAACGAGGGGAGCTGGGATGGTCGGCAGGTCATCTCCAGGGATTGGGCCCGGCGCATCGTGAGCGTCGTCACGCCACTGGAGGAGATGAACCCCGTGAGCCGACGCGACGGATATTTCGGCTACGGGTATATGTGGTGGGTGTGGGACGGCCCCAGCGCCACCGGACCGTTCGAGGGTGCGTATACGGCGCGCGGCGCCGTGGGCCAGTGGATCACCGTGTTGCCCGCCCTGGATCTGGTCATCGCCCACAAGACGCACAACGTCTACCGGCGCACCACCAGCTGGGACTCGTGGCACCGGATGCTCGAGCTCCTGCTGAACGCCAGGGGCGTGGAGATGCCAGGACCGTATCCATGGACGGGAGACGCCGGACGATGAGGGCTCGGGAGGTGAAGGCATGAGCGCCAAGCACGGGGTGGCCTGGCGCCTGAGGACGCGCATGGCGTCGGGGTTGGTGGCGCTGGTGCCCATCGTCGTCACGGTCCTGGTCCTGAGGTTCGCGTTCACGGCGACGGCGGGGATTCTCCTCCCCTTCATCGACCCGGCCGTTGCGGACTGGCCCTGGCTGTGGCGCGCAGGCCTGTCTCTCGGGATTCTGCTCGTCGGTATCTGGATTCTCGGTGAGATCGCCACCTGGGCCGTGGGACGCCGCGTCCTGGGTCTGGGCGAGGCCATGCTCCTCAAGGTGCCGTTCGTCAAGGTCGTCTACGGGGCCTCCAAGCAGGTGGTGGAGGCCTTCCAGCGGCCAAACGCGCGGGCGTTCGAGTCCGTGGTCTTCATCGAGTTTCCCCGTCCGGGGATGCGCTCCGTGGGGTTCGTCACAGGACGGATGACCGGGCCGCAAGGACGATCGTGGGTGACGGTGTTCGTCCCCACGACCCCCAATCCCACGACCGGCTTCCTGCAGATGGCTCCGGAGTCGGAGCTGGTGCACACGGACATGACGGTGGAGGAGGGCGTGAAGATGCTCATGTCCCTGGGCGTGCTCACCCCGGAGGTCACGACTCCCCTGTAATCGAGACGCCCATGCTGCTCCTCCACGGGTTCACCGGCTCCTCGCGCTCCTGGCCCCCGGGGGTGGTCGACGGGCTGACCTCAGCGGGATGGCGTCCGGTTCTGGTGGACCTTCCGGGCCACGGCCGCCACGTCGGCGACGTCGATCCCGGCCGCTTCGCTCTGGAAACGGTGTTCGAGGATCTCGGTCGGGCCTCTGGGCCGGATCCATGTCCGGTGGTGGGCTACTCCATGGGAGGGAGGATCGCCCTGGCCTATGCCGTGGGCCATCCGGACCGCGTTTCCCACCTGGTTCTGGAGTCGGCATCTCCGGGGCTCCCCACGGAGGCGGAGCGAGCCCGCCGTCGGGAAGCGGACGACGCTCTGGCGACCCGCATCGAGAGCGAGGGAGTCGAGGCGTTCATCGGCGAGTGGGAGATGCTGCCCCTCTTCGAGAGCCAACGGGCCCTCGCCGCCGACGCGCGGGACGCCCAGCGTGCCCGCCGCCGCGTGAACGACCCACGCAGCCTGGCCGCCGCTCTGCGTCGGCTGGGGACCGGCGCGCTCCCCTCGTACTGGGAAGCTCTCGAGGCACTGGACATGCCGGTCCTGCTCATCACGGGTGCCCTGGACCGGAAGTTCACGAGCATCGCCGAAGAGATGACCGACCTCCTCCGCCGTGGACACGCGGTCGTGGTCGAGGGTGCCGGGCACGCCGTTCATCTGGAGCGGCCGGACGCGTGGATCGGCACGGTCCTCCCGTTCCTGGCGGAGCGTCGGGCTTCCCACACCGGCAGACCGATCTGATCCGCCCTCAGGTCGCCACCTCGGGGCCTCTCTCCCTCTCCTGCAGCCGACGCTCGATGGCCCGGGCGATGGAGTCGTCCCGCTGGGCCGAGCCCCCGTCCTTCTCCTCCCTCGGCATGGTGATGAGGGTCATCTTGCGCATGGCTTCCACCCGGGCCCGTTGCCGACGCCGCAGCACGTGGAGGAAGAGCAACCCTCCGCTGGCGAGGAGGGCGATGAGGGGGAGGTTGGGCTTGGTCTCGCCCACGGCGAAGCTGGCCACGACTGCGCGCAGCGAGTCGGGGCGAGCCTTCAGACCCGGCTCGCCGGTGAGGAAGTCGATGGCGTAGGTGATGGTGTCATACGGGACAGCGGCCCGGAACGCCACGTAGGCCAGCCCGCCATTCTCCATCCGCCAGTGCTCGGTCCACCCCCAGCCGGTGCGACCGTCCACCTGGATGCTCTCCAGGTTGCCGAATTCCACCAGGCCGCTTGCGGTCGCGCTCATGGCGGCGGCGCGTGCTGCTTCGACTTGCCCGGATCCGAGGACCCCGGGATGACCGTTGATGTAGATCCCGCTGAAGTTGCCCCACGAGGCCTCGACCCAGGCATCGTGGTAGGCCACCTCCCGGTCCGGGAACATCCGCCGATCCTGGTGGGTGGACGCGTTGAGCGTGAACGCGGGTGGAGGGCTCTGGATCTGAGGGCCCTCGAACTTCGGTATCTCGCAGGCGGCGAGGGAGGCGAGGAGAAGGATGGCCGCGCTGCTCGCACCTCGGGAAGGTTCGATCATCGGAATTCGGTCGCGCCGTCAGGCACGGATGAAGAGGTGGGTCCAATGCGCCTCGGTCACTCCGACACCATGCTCGGTGAGGGCGCAGTTCTCGATGTTGGCACGATGTCCGGGGCTGTCGAGCCAGCCCTGCAGGACCGCCTGGGCCGTGGGATACCCGTAGGCGATGTTCTCCGCGGCGGCGGTGAACGAGACCCCCGCCGACGCCAGCCGGTCGAAGGGAGAGAGCCCGTCGGGGTTGGTGTGGGAGAAGAAGTCTCTGTCCACCATGTCGTCGCTGTGGGCCTGGGCCACGTCCCCAACGCTGCCATTCCAGGCCAGGGCGGCGCAGCCCACCGAGGCACGGTGGGCGTTCACCAGCTCCGCGAACTCCGCCACGGCCGCCGGAATGTCGACGTCGGGCGCGACCACGGCGTCTCCACCGCAGGCCCCCGCCGTGAAACACGACGCCAGCGTCGACCACAGGAACAGTTTGCCGGCTGTCGGCATGTTGAAGCTCCCTTTCCGCGGTCGGCTCCCGAGGTGGGGTCGCTCCGCCGACCGGCCCCTAGTCCGACCTGAGCGCCTCCGCCGGGGGGACGCGGGAAGCACGCCAAGCCGGCACTGCACAGGCCATCAGCGCCACCGCGAACAAAGCGGCACCTGCGGCGAGGAGCGAGACCGGGTCGGACGGCTCCACCTCGTAGAGGAGGCTCGACAGGAGCCTCCCTCCTGCAAGAGCCGCGCCCAGTCCGAGGGCCAATCCCACGCCGGCGAGGCTGGCGCCCTGCCGGATGACCATGCCCAGGACCGTGCCGGGTCGCGCGCCCATGGCGATACGCACCCCGATCTCGCGGACCCTCCTCGACACGGCGTACGCCAGGACTCCGTACAGACCCACGGCAGCCAGCACGGTGGCCAGGCCGGCGAACACCATCATGAGGAGGGCCGTCATGCGGGGCCGAGCCGCCGTGGCCCGGACGATCTCCTCCATGGGTCGGACGCTTCCCAGGGGCAGGGTGGGGTCGAGACCCCGAAGGACGCTCCGGACCGACGGCGCGAGCGCCGTCGGATCTCCCCGGGTCCGGACCGTCAGGTGCATCCAGGGAAAGAAGGTTGCCTGGGCGTAGTGCATGTAGATGCTCTCGCGGGGTGTCTCGGCCAGCCCCGTCATCCGAACGTCCTCCACGACCCCGACGACCTCCCAAGGGGTGTGGTCCACCCAGTTCACCACCACCTGCTGACCGACGGGGTCGAGGCCGGGCCATTGGCTCTCCGCCAGGGCCCGGTTCACCACGACCGTTTGAGGGGCACCGCGGTGGTCCCGCTCATCGAAGGTCCGCCCTTGTAGCAGCTCGATGCCCATGGACCGGTAATACTCTCCCGTGACGTTCCGGATATCCGCCGTCGGTCGCTCCTCAGTGGGGGGCATGGGCCGATCCGCGGGCCAGAAGCTCGTGCCGGCGCCCAGGCCATCCATGGGAAGAAACGTGATGGCTCCCGCCGCCGTCACGCCGGGCAGGGCCTCGACGTCGCCCACGAGCTCCTCGAAGAACGCCACCTTGTCCTCCGGACTCGGGTGCGCGCTCCCGCTGAG
>JBDHGI010000191.1:0-10128 GCA_039589955.1 Gemmatimonadota bacterium
AGAAAACACGGGGCGTTCGTCGTCCTGTCGGTTCCTTATGCGGTAGCGAGCATGCTTGCGCTACCGGGGGGGTGATCGGCTGGGGTGGCGGCGCCCCTCTTCTCATCCCCAGTACGGCCCACAGAGGGGGACTCACGCCCCGGGGCCATTCGGATCGAGATGTAGGCCAAGGCCCTAAAGAACCCGTGCAGGCCTCCGAAGAACATGAAGAGGCCCAATGGGTCCCAGAGTCTCCCCGTGACGTAGCCATTCGAGGGCCTCAGATACGAGCGCTCCGCCGGACTGGCACTTCGATGCGGAGGAAGGGGACGACGTCAGCAACGCCGGGGGCACTGTATCCGACGGTGTGGATACCTATGAGACTTAGCGCCTCAGAGGGCTTTCTTCCGGCGACAGACACCCCGCCGGGAGGACCCTCCCCACGCCGCCCGGGGCGCCCCGGGCGCTCAGGGGCCGTCCGCGCCCATCCACCCCATATGGCCCGACGGGGCCCGTACGTACAGGTAGCGATCGTACCGGCCCAGAACCGGGACCTCGGCTCCGGCCTCCAGCTGAGCGAGCACCGGCGCGGCCTCGTCGGGCTGAACGAGGACGGCGGCCCCCAGCTCCGCGGTGCGGGTCTCGATTGGGTGATCGGCGGGCTCCGTGAGCCGGGACGCGACGTATCCGATGCCGCCGTCGGGGAGCTCGACCCGGTACCAGGAGCCCGAGCCGCCCAACACCCGCAGCGGCGTGTGCTTCCCGAGCTCCCGCACGACGGGGGACCGGGTCCCCGGCGACGCCCTCAGCCGGATGCCGTCATTGAGCAGGCGCACCCAGGATCCGAGCCGACCCAGGTCCACCGCGAGGTCCGCCAGGGATCCCCGGTCCCGACCCAGGAACGGCGCCGGATCCACAGGTCCCTCCCCTCGGCGGTAGATGCCGAAGTGGAGGTGGGGCGGGGTGGTGCGGGCATTGCCGGTGTTCCCCACGAAGCCGATGGTGTCGCCCACCCTTACCTCCTGACCGTTTCGTACCGCTTGGCTGTCCAGGTGGGCGTAGTACAGGCTCGACCGCCGTGCATCATCACGGAGCCAGACGACCTTGCCACCGATCCGCGTGACTTCCACCCTGCGGACCGTACCCTCCGCCGCCGCGACCACCGGCGTGCCCCGGCGGGCGAAGATGTCCACGCCGTGATGGCTCCGGCGGCCACCCTCCCGGGGAGCCCCGAACACGCTCTGGATCGCCTGGTCGTCGTATCCCTCCACAGGGAACGCGAGCTGGGCCTCCAGCCGCAGCACCACCCGGTAGCGCCCGCCCCGGAGAAGCTCGGGCTGGAGTCGCAGGACGAAGTCGCCACCCCTCCACGGCTCGTACTCGAACGTGGACGGCACGGAATCCAGCGAAAGGACGGGCCGGAGGGGATCCCGGGGATCATCCGGGAGGCGGAAGAGATCCACGAAGACGCGGGTGTCCTCGTCGGTCTCGACGTGGACTTCGGCGCTCAGGCGTCGCCCACGACCGATGCTCACCCGGTAGGCCATGGCGCCAGGGTCCTCGGGCGTGATGAACCCCTCCTCCTGAAAGGGCAGGGGCACGCTCACGGCGGCGTCCACCGCGACGCGGCCGGCCTCCACCCAATCCCGCCCGAGAGCGGTCTCGTCCAGGCCCGCCACCGCCAGGGAGGCGAGGTACGCCTCGTGGGGCGTCAGGTCCCGGAAGCGGTCCCGAACCTGCTCGATCTCCTCACACGCCGTGACACCGAGCGCCAGCGTGCACCACTGCAAGGCCCGGCGTGTCCTCGGGAGCTTCATCGTGTCGGTTGTTCGTCCTGTGGGGGCGACGGGCAGCGTCGTGAAAGGAAATACGTCGCCGCCTTGCGGCGAGTTCCCGAACCTGAGGAGGCAGGGGCCCCCGGGTCAAGGGACGGATCGCCCCCCGGGAAGGGTTAGGCCCCCCTCCCGCCGGAGGGCCGGGCTCGACCCGGGCCGGGGGTAAATTGAAGGGGATCGGTGCCGCCGTTAGCTTTTTCGGTTCTCTACCCCGTCAGGAGCGACGCAGACCGTGGTCCGCATCGCCGGCATCGAGTCCGGCAGCATCGCAGAGGAGCTCAGCCTCGAGATCGGCACGCGTATCGTCCGCATCAACGGCGAGCGCGTGCGCGACAACATCGACCTGACCTTCCTCCTGTCCGACCTCGAGCTCGAGCTGGAGACGGTCACGCCCTCCGGGGACCGGATCGTCTACGACATCGAGCGTGACGCCGGCACGCCGGTGGGGATCCTCCCGGCCCCGGATGCCGTACGCGAGTGCGCCAACAAGTGCGTCTTCTGCTTCATCGACGGGAACCCTCCCGGGGTCCGCGACAGCCTCTGGCTCCGAGACGACGACTTCCGTCTGTCGTTCTCCTACGGTAGCTACGTGACCCTCACGAACCTCGGGCCCAAGGGGCTCCAGCGGCTCGTCGACCAGCGCATCTCGCCCCTCTACGTGAGCGTCCACGCCACGGAGCCCGGGGTGCGTGAGCGGATGCTCGTCAACGCCCGGGCAGGCCTCATCCTGGACCAGCTGCGAGCCCTCCTCGACGGGGGCCTCGACGTCCATACCCAGGTGGTCCTGTGTCCCGGGTGGAACGACGGAGTGCACCTGGCCCGGACCATGGACGATCTCTGGAGCCTGGGTGCGGGGATCCTTTCCCTGTCGGTGGTACCGGTGGGCCTGACCCGCTACAACCTGAACCGGCCCGTCCGCCAGCTGACGGCGGACGAGGCCGCCCAGGCCATCACCCAAGTGGACGACGCCCGCGGGCGTGCCCTCGAGGAGCGGGGCCTGGGATGGGGCTACGCCGCCGACGAGATGTACCTCATCGCAGGCGCGCCCCTTCCTCCTCGGTCGTACTACGACGAGGGAGCGCTCTACGAGAACGGCGTGGGCGCCATTCGCCGCTTCGTCGATGGATTCGACGATGGGCTCGAGCGCGTTCCCCGCCTGGAGGGCCACCTCCTCCGGCTCGTCACGGGCCGCTCCATGGCGCCGTTCATCCGGGAGCGGGCCGGCCGTCTCGTCGAGGCTACGGGAGCCGACGTCGAGGTGGTGGAGGTGGTGAACGACTTCTTCGGGGAGACGTGCACCGTGGCCGGGCTCCTGGCGGGGCGCGACATCCTGAGGGCCCTGGGCGGAGGAGAGGCCCGGGACATCGTCGTGCTCCCGGCCGAGGCCCTCAACGCCGATGATCTCTTCATCGACAGCCTCCCCCTCGCGGAGCTCGAGTCCGCCGCCCGCCCCGCCCGCGTCCTTCGTGGGTACGAGATCACCGAGGCTCTGGCGGCCCTGTGAGCCGACTGCCTGTGGTCGCCGTGGTGGGACGCCCCAACGTGGGGAAGTCCACGTTCTTCAACCGGGTCGTCGGCCAGCGGGTGGCCATCGTGGACGACCGCCCCGGCGTCACCCGTGACCGGAACTTCGGCCGGGCCGAGTGGGCGGGGCGCGCCTTCTTCGTCGTGGACACGGGAGGGGTCGTCGAGGGGAGCGACGCGCCCCTGGACCGCGCCGTGCGTCAGCAGGCCCTGGCCGCCGTCGAGGAGGCCGACGTCATCGTGTTCCTGGTGGACGCGAGGGACGGCCGTCATCCCCTGGACGAGAAGCTCGCAGAGGTCCTGCGCAAGGCGGGCAAGCCCGTCCTGCTGGTGGCCAACAAGGTGGACAACCTCCCCCACGAGACCGGCCACCACGACTTCTGGGCCCTGGGGATGGACGAGCCCATCCCGGTGAGCGCCATCTCGGGGAAGGGCACGGGAGACCTCCTGGACCGCGTGGTGGCCGTCATGCCCCCGGGCGGCGAGGAGGAGCGACCCGAGGACGAGATCCGCGTGGCCGTGGTGGGCAAGCCCAATGTGGGGAAGTCGAGCCTGGTCAACCGCCTCCTCGGCGAGGATCGGGTGGTGGTGAGCGAGACGGCCGGGACCACGCGGGATCCCGTGGACACGCCCATGCGCTTCCACGGGAAGACGCTGGTCTTCGTCGACACCGCGGGGCTCCGGCGCCAATCCCGGGTGAGGGACTCCCTCGAGTACTACAGCGCTCTGCGGACGGCGCGGGTGGTGAGGGAGGCCGACGTGTGCGTGGTCATGGTGGACGCCACCGAAGGGGAGCTGCACCACCAGGACGTGCGCATCGCAGAGCAGGCATGGGAGGCGGGAGCGGGCATGATCCTGGTGGTCAACAAGTGGGACCAGGTCGAGAAGGACACCGACACGGCTCCGCGCTTCGAGAAGAAGGCCCGGGAGCGGTTCCCGTTCCTCACCTGGGTGCCGTTCGTCTTCACCTCGGCCCTCACCGGCCAGCGGCTCCGCAGGATCCTGGATCTCATCCTCGAGGTCCAGGAGGAGCGCAACCGCCGCATCGACACCCACGAGGTCAACGAGGTCCTGGAGCAGCTCGTCCGGCGCCAGCCGCCGCCGCACCACCGGGGTCGGCCGGTGAAGATCAAGTACGGCACCCAGGTGACCGTGGCGCCACCCACCTTCGCCCTGTTCGCCAACTATCCGAAGGAGGTGCCCGCCCACTACATTCGGTACCTCCTCAACGGGTTCCGGGAACGGTGGTCGTTCACCGGCGCCCCGGTACGTCTCAGGCTCCGCCGAAGCAGCGATTCGTGACCTACGCGTTCCTCGCCCTGTCCTATCTCCTGGGTGCCACCCCGACGAGCTATTGGGTGGGCAAGGCGTTCCACGACGTGGACCTCAGGGAGCACGGCTCGGGCAACCTGGGAGCCACCAACACGCTGCGGGTGCTCGGATGGAAGTGGGCCGTCCCCGTCATGGTGGTGGACGTGGGAAAGGGGTTCGTGCCCGGGTGGTTCTTCCCCGGGATCACGGGCGCCTCGGCGGGTTGGACCCTGGGCTTCGGGGCGGCGGCCATCGTGGGGCACATATTCTCCCTGTGGGTCGGCTTCAAGGGCGGAAAGGGCGTAGCCACCAGCGCCGGCGTGTTCCTGGCCCTGGCGCCGTGGGCGGTCGTGGGGGGGTTCGTGGTTTGGCTCGTCCTGGCGCTGTCCACGCGCTATGTCTCCGTGGCCTCCATGGGGGCGGCCGTGGCGCTCCCGATCCTCGTCACCGTCCTGCCGGCGCGGATGGGGTCGGGCCTGCTGGGATTCACCATCGCGCTGGCGGTGTTCGTCGTCTGGGCCCATCGCTCCAACCTGCGGCGCCTCGTCCGGGGTGAGGAGAACCGGTTCGGCCGCACCAGGGCCACCGGAGAAGGGCCCTGATGGCGGGGGCACGGGTGGCCGTCGTCGGAGCCGGGGCCTGGGGGACGGCGCTGGCCGGCCTGCTGGCGAACCGGGGCCACCAAGTCCTCCTCTGGTCCTTCGAGGAGCACGTGGCCCGCTCCATCGAGGAGGACGGTCGGAATCCCTACCTGCCGGACGTGGACCTGCCAGCCAATCTCGCCGTCACCGACGTTCTGGCCGACGCGGTCCGAAGGGCCGAGGTGGTGGTCTCCGTGAGCCCGTCGCAGTTCGTCGGTCAGGTCATGGCCCAGGCCGCACCGCACATCCCGCCGGAGGCTCTTCTGGTGAGCGCCTCCAAGGGCATCGAGCTGCAGACGCTGCGCCGGATGGACGAGGTGCTCTGCGGGCTGGTGCCCCCACCGGTGATGGAGCGATTCTGCGTCCTGTCGGGACCGAGCTTCGCCACCGAGGTCGCCCGGGAGGAGCCCACGGCGGTGGTGGTGGCGTCCGCCGACGGCGGAAGCGCGAACCGGGTCCAGGCCCTCTTCCAGACACCGTTCTTCCGGGTCTACACCAATGCCGACGTGGTGGGAGTGGAGCTGGCGGGGGCCCTGAAGAACGTCATCGCCCTGGCCGCCGGAACCGCTGCCGGCCTCGGCTTCGGACACAATACTCTGGCGGCCCTCATCACACGTGGCCTCGCCGAGATGACCCGACTGGGGGTCGCCCTGGGAGCGGACAAGGCTACCTTCTCCGGGTTGGCTGGGATGGGTGACCTGGTGCTCACCTGCACGGGAGCCTTGAGCCGGAACCGGACCGTGGGATACCGTCTGGGGAAAGGCGAATCCCTGGAGGAGATCCTGTCCGACATGACAGCGGTGGCGGAGGGTGTGAAGACCGCCGAGGCGGTGCACGCGCTGGCGTCCCGTCACGGGGTGGAGATGCCCATCGCCGAGCAGGTGTACCGCATCGTCCACGAGGGCCTCGCGCCCTCCGAGGCGCTGCGCGCCCTCATGCTCCGTGATCCCAAGCCGGAGGAGTGGTCGTGACGAAGCACCAGGAGGTGGAGAGACCATGACGGACGAGCCCATCGCCAAGAAGGCCTACTACTCCATCGGTGAGGTCTGCGACCTGACGGGCCTGAAGCCTCACGTGCTCCGATACTGGGAGACGCAGTTCGACGTGCTGAGCCCCACGAAGAACCGGGCGGGAAACCGCGTGTTCCGGCCGAAGGAGATTGAGCTGATCCTCCTGGTGAAGCACCTTCTGTACGAGGAGAAGTACACCATCGAGGGCGCCCGCAGGCAGCTCCAGGAGATGCGCAGGTCGGGCGAGCTCGCCGAAGAGCGAGCCGAGGTGGTGAGCCCCGAGTTCCTGGCCAGCATGAAGGAGGAGCTCGACGAGCTCCTCGACATCCTCAGCACCCAACGTTGAAGCGGCCACGTCCGCTCCCAAGGCACCCGAGAGTCCATTGCCCGTCGCCATGAACATCCTCTGCACCAACGACGACGGGTACCTGGCCACCGGCATGGGCGTGCTGGCCTCCGCCTCCCGCCGCCTGGGTTCCGTCACCGTGGTGGCGCCGGACCGGGAGCAGAGCGCCACCAGCCACTCCCTCACGCTCCACCACCCGCTCCGGGCCCGCCGCTCGTCCGACGGGGCGTGGATCGTCGACGGCACGCCGACGGACTGCGTGATCCTGGCGGTGAACGAGCTCCTGGACCGCCGGCCGGACGTGTGCGTGTCGGGAGTGAATCACGGATCCAACATGGGCGAGGACGTCCTCTACTCCGGCACGGTGGCGGCGGCCATGGAGGCGACCGTCATCGGGATCCCGGCCATCGCCCTCAGCTACACCGGGGACCGCGCGGAGGAGGTCGAGGGGTGGGAGGATCTGCTCACGGACCTCCTGGGTAAGCTGGTCAGGCGGAAGCGGTTCCCGGAGCACACCCTCTTCAACGTGAACCTGCCGGGGATCTCGCCGGAGGAGGTGCGCGGGATCAAGGTCACGTCGTTGGGCCGGAGGCGGTACGCCGACTCCATCACCCGAGCCCACGACCCGTCGGGGAGGGAGTACTTCTGGATCGGCGGCGGGGTGGCGGCCTGGACGGGTGGAGACGACTCGGACTTCCAGGCCGTGCGGGACGGCTTCGTCTCGGTGACCCCGCTCCACCTGGACCTGACGAACTACCGATTGCTGGAGGAGATCCGCGCGTGGGACCTGGACCTCTAGACGAGCCCCGCTTCGTGGGCTACCGGCGGAAGCTGATCGAGGAGATCCGCTCCCACGGCATCGACGATCTGGAGATCCTCCAGCTCTTCGACCAGGTGCCGCGGCACATCTTCCTCCCCGAGGGCGTGCTTCCCCGGGCGTACGAGGACGCGCCCATTCCCATCGGCTACCGGCAGACGGCCTCTCAGCCGTCCCTTCAGGCCTACTACCTGACCCTCCTGCGTCCGAGCCGGAGCGAGAAGGTGCTGGAGATCGGCACGGGCAGCGGCTACCTGACGGCGCTCCTCGCCTTGATGGCCGACCGGGTGTACTCGGTGGAGCGGGTGCGGGAGCTCTCCAAGCGCGCCCGGAAGGCCCTGGACACCATGGGCCTCAAGAACGTCGCCCTCATGGTGGGAGACGGCACCATCGGCTGGCGCAAGTATGCCCCCTTCGACGTTGTGGTGGTGTCCGCCGCGTCGCCGTCGATCCCGCCGGCTCTGGTGGACCAGATGGGTGACGGGGCCCGCATGCTCATCCCCGTGGGATCGAGGGACGCCCAGGAGCTCGTCCTGGTGCGCAAGGACGGTTTCGTCGTCACCGAGGAGAGGGTCAAGGAGGAGTGCACCTTCGTGCCGCTGCTGGGTGAGTTCGCCTGGAAGACGGAGACGGGATCGTGACCGAGGGCGAGGGGGTGGGGGGCACCGGAGAGCATCACGACCAGGTCGGAGCGGTCACCCACGGTCACGGCCGACCGGGGTGGCTCAGAAGGCTGTACGACTGGGTCCTCCATTGGGCCGACACGCCCCACGGGAGCACGGCGCTGTTCGTGCTGGCCCTGGCGGAGTCGTCCTTCTTTCCCATCCCGCCGGACCCCCTGCTCATCGCGCTGTGCCTGGGCGCGGCCAAGCGCTCCTTCCGGTTCGCGGGTGTCGCGACGCTGGCGTCGGTGGTGGGCGGAGTCGTGGGCTACGGCATCGGGGCCGGCGCGTGGAGCGTCGTGGACCAGTGGTTCTTCACGTACGTTCCGGGGGTCTCCGCGGAGAGATTCACCCAGATCCAGGGCCTCTACGACCAGTACGACTTCTGGGCGGTGTTCCTCGCGGGGCTGACGCCCATCCCCTACAAGGTGTTCACTCTCTCCGCCGGGGCGTTCGACATCAACTTCGGCGTGTTCGTCGTGGCGTCGGCCCTTTCCCGGGGGCTCCGCTTCTTCTCGGCATTCTCCTGGTCGTGGGCTTCCTGGTCGTAGAGCTCGTACTGTGACCACCGGACGTCGGCTTCGGTCGGCTCGGCGGATCTCGTTTCGGCGGCCCGCGGGTGAGCGGTATATTGGACGAGCCCCTCTCGGTCCCGGCGCGGATGCTGTCCCAGGGAGGACCTGATGAGCGAGAGCGAGACGACGAACGAAGGCGGAGCGGCTGCACCCGGCCCGGGCGCCTCGGGGGAGCGCAGGGCTGGGCGACGCCTGCCCCCGCCGGCATTCCCTCCCGGAGGCGGGAGAGCGCCAGCCGGAGCCACCCGGGAGGCGCGGCCCGGGCACGAGGCGGACGCCGCGATCTCCCCCGGCGACGATGAGCGTCTCGAGGCAGCCGAGGTGCTCCTGGCCGAGGACCCTCCGGTCGTGGAGGTGGCGGAGATGGTGGGCCGCCTGGCCCGGGCTCTCAGGCTCGAGGGCAAGGCCGCGCTACAGGTGACCCCGGAGATGTCCCCTTTCGAGGCCACCTTGAGGGCCTACTGCGTGGGCTACATCGCCGGCCGCCGGGGGGAGGACGAGCAGGTCTAGGGGCGTCGTCGCCGACGGGCACGGATTCCCCCTAGGACGCCTGGTAGGTCGCGGTGAGCTCGGCCACGAGGGAATCGAGCGCGGGCTGCGCATGCCACCGGCCACGCGCCATGACGCCGAGGCGTTGCGACGTGGCGGTGATGTCCTCCAACGGGTTGGCCGTCAGCAGGACCATGTCGGCGCGGTAGCCCTCCCGGACCTGTCCGAACGGATCCGTGCCCCCCATTCTGGCGACGACGGCATGGGCGTTCACCGTGGCCGCCTTCAGCGCTTCATAGGGAGTCAGGCCCGCGGAGACGAGCATCTGAAGCTCGTGGTGGATGTGGCTCGGCACGCTCCCCGTGTCCTCCGACGTATCCGTTCCTGTCACCAGAGTCACCCCGGCCTCGTGGAGCTGTCGTGTCAGCTCCATCAGGTAGGGGATCACGAGATCCCTTCGCCACTCGCTCTGAGGCTGCCAATGCACGACCCTGCCCGAGCGTAGCGCATCGAGAACCTGCGGAGACAGGACCGAGTATTCTGGCCGGTCGAAGTATGTTGGCCCGGCCTCGAGGAAGCGGACGGTGTTGACGTCGGTGGTAAGGTTCGCCACGACTGCTACGTCGTTCTCCGCCAACGTGGCGACGGCCTCCGGAATCCGGTCGTACAGAAAGGGAACCGGCCTGAAGTCCCGAGGGGAGATCTCTTCGGCGACGTGGAAGTCGATGAGCTCGTCGACGTGGGCCAGCTCCCGCAGACCTGCACCGACGGCTTCGTCGAGCCCCACGTCCAGGTGGGCAACCGCGTGGATCCCGGCGTCCCTCGCCTCGGAGATGGCGCCGAGATATTGGTCGTCCGTCATGTAGTCGTACACCTTGACCACATCGTATCCGGCGTCGGCCTGACGCCTGACCTCGGCCCTGGCGCGGGCCTCGGTGT
>JBDHGI010000192.1:0-8588 GCA_039589955.1 Gemmatimonadota bacterium
ACGTACTCCGCCGAGTCCTCAGACCCGCCGCAGGCCTCTTCGCCTGCTCACGCCCTCCGCGCCTGACCTACCTCGAAACCACCACCACCCACCGCGTAGCGGTTTAGTTCAACTGGTGATTGTCCTGCGCCACATTCGGGGTTTCGACTAGTCCACGCAACGACCGTGTCCTGCGAAAGATCCGTGCGCGCGAACCGCCACAAGTGACGCCCTGAAGTACCCGCTCCCTTGGGCCAGGCACGCTCATCGCGCCTCCGTCTGACGTTCAAAGTTGCCGACGCGGCTCGCAACGCGAGCCGTGTTCGTCGTAGTGAGCGGAGCGAACCAAGCCGGCAATTGTTCGATACTCATGCAGGCCCCTCCTGGACCTCTCAGTACCTCGAGAGGAACGATGAGAGTGCGACCCACTCATCGGACCCAGGAGGGAACCATGCGCTTCTTCACGGATCAGCATCGATACTACTGCGGCATCGATCTGCACGCTCGCACCATGTACCTGTGCATCCTCGACCACGAGAGCGGCGAGAAGCTCCTCCACCGTAATCTCCCGTCGGACCCCGAGCTCTTTCTCAAAGCCATCGCGCCCTACCGGGCTGACCTCGTCGTCGGCGCCGAGTGCATCTTCTGCTGGTACTGGCTCGCCGACCTGTGTGCTCAGCACGACATCCCCTTCGTTCTCGGCCACGCCCTCTACATGAAGGCCATTCACGGCGGTAAGGCCAAGAACGACCGGATCGACGCCCACAAAATCGCGGTCTCCTCCGGGGCGGCGCCTTTCCTGTCGCCTATGTCTATCCACAGGGGATGCGCGCCACCCGCGATCTCCTGCGTCGCCGACTCTTCTTCGTGCGTCGGCGCAGCGAGCTCTTCTCCCACATCCGCATCGTCTTTCATCAACTCAACCTGCCCCCACCCACCGGCCAACTCCACTATGCCCGGAACCGAGCGGGCCTCGCTCAAGCCGTATCCGATCCCCTCGTGCGGGCCAGCATCGATGCGGACCTCGCCATGGCCGCGCGCCTCGATGAGATCATCCGATCCCTTGAGCGCACCATCCGACACCAGGCCACGATCGACGATCCCGACACCTACAAGCGCCTCCAGACCATCCCCGGCGTCGGGCGCATCCTCGCCCTCACACTGCTCTACGAGCTCCACGACATCTCCCGCTTTCCCCGCGTCCAGGACTTCCTGTCCTACGCCCGGTTGGTGAAAAGCCAGAAGTCCTCGGCGGGGAAGGTCATGGGCACCTCCGGTGCCAAGATCGGCAACGCCCATCTCAAATGGGCCTACAGCGAAGCCGCCTGAGCCCGCCTTCTTTGAGTCGGACGGCACGAGGGCACACATCAGTTTCTAGGGCGCGCGAGAGGCAACGCCTCTCCTGCACCGGCGTCTCTACGCCGGGCGACCCTCAATAGGTGTTTGGTGCAGGGCTCTACAGACCCGCACCAAAAGATCAGAAATGAAGTCAGAATCTCGAGGACCCGTTCATCCTTCGCTTGCCGCGCTGCCAGACAGCGCGGTCGGGGGCATCTCCGCGCTCTTGACCTGGGGGGCCTGATAGGTGTTATCGTCGGTGGCGCGACCCCTCAGGTGGAGCCGCCACTCCACTTCCATCCCCTGTTCCGAGACTACCCTATCCGTCCCCGAACAGCCCCGGGCATGCGCCCACACATCATCTTGACCTCCTCAGGGGACACCGCCTCGGAAGGTCCGGGTGTATGGAGACGGCGGGCCCGGCGGAGCTACGCCCCCCCGCTCTTGGTCTTGATGAGGATCACGCCGTTGGCGCCCCTGGATCCGTAGATCGCCGTGGCGCCTGCGTCCTTCAGCACGGTGATGGTCTCGATGATGTTCGGATCGATGCTGAAGATCTGCCCGTCTCCCGACGGGATGGGCATGCCGTCAAGGACGAAGAGAGGCTCTTCGCTGCCCTGGAAGGAGCTGGAGCCACGGATCCGGACCTGTATCCCTCCATGGAGCTTGGTGGAGTTAAGGACCCTCACGCCGGGGAGCCGGGCGAGCATGGCGGCCAAGGTGGGCGCTTGGACGCCGTCCATGGCATCGCTGTGCATGGCTGAGACCGCTCCCGTGACCTGGTCGGCGCCGACCTCGCCATAACCGACATCAACGGGCGCGGGATGCGCCCGGACTCCGGGGACACCGCCCGGTCGGCTGCAAGCAGCGAGGCAGAACGCGAGCACTCCGGCGAGGACCCAGAGTCGGGCGGGCAAGGTACGGAGTGCAAGCAGGGTCTTCACGGTCCTCAACCCCCTAGCTGCGAGTCACACGCGGGCAGCGTCGCCCTTCAGCTAAAACTACGCCCTGCGTCGACATGTGGTTACCCCCACCCAGGGTCGACGCCCGTCAGTTCGCAACGCCGTGACTACGCGACATCTGCCACAACCGGCCGTGAAGCGCCATTGGCGATGACGTTCCAGGGTGGCCGACGTGCCGAAGGCATGTCCCGGAGCGAAGCGGAGGGCAAGGGCGCGCATGCACCCGCCGCGGCTACCCCGTGCTACCTGACCTCGCATCCTGTCAGTCACCGTCAGCCCTCCTCGCTCTCGCGCGGATACCTACTCCCTTTCTGCAACCGCTTCGACTTCCGCAACCTCAGCAGTGTGCCAGGTATTCAGAACGGCTACTTACCTGCTGGAAGCCTCACACTCGATGTGACAAGGCCCCCGGAATGTCATGCGAATTGCGCGTACCTCGACATGGCACCGATCTGGTCGCGCTTCTAGGGAAGCTCTGCACAAGGTATCCAGAAGGTGCGATATTAAGTAGTTGCGTATAAGGCACGACTACTCGGGGGCATGCATGGGTCAGCAGAGGACGTTTGCGGGGCTGGCGTGGAGCACGAAGGGGAAGGTGACGCGGCGCGAGCAGTTCTTGGCGGAGATGGACGCGGTAATTCCGTGGAAGAGACTGATGGCGTTGATCGAACCGCACTACCCGAGGAGCGGGAAGGGTCGGCAGCCGCTGGGGCTCGAGAAGATGCTGCGGATCTACTTCGTGCAGCAGTGGTTCGATCTGTCCGATCCAGGAGCAGAGGATGCGATCTACGACTCGGAGTCGATCCGGCGGTTCGTGGGGGTGGAGTTGGGAGAGGACCGGGTGCCGGACGAGTCGACGATTCTGCGGTTCCGCCATCTGCTGGAGGAGCACGATCTGACGGAGGCGATCTTCGACCAGATCCGGAACCTTCTGGAGGAGAAGCGGCTCCTGTTGAAGACGGGCACGATCGTGGATGCGACGATCATCCATGCGCCGAGTTCGACGAAGAACGAGTCGGGCCAGCGAGACCCGGAGATGAAGCAGGGCCGCAAAGGCAAGACGTGGTACTTCGGGATGAAGGTGCACACCGGTACGGACAAGCGGGGCCTGACGCATAGCCTGGTGGTGACCGACGCTGGCCAGTCCGACATCAAGCAGATGCCGGAGCTCCTTCACGGCGAGGAGCGAGAGGTCTACGGGGACCAGGCGTACTGGAAGGAATCGGACCGGGAGGACTTCAAGTGCGCAGGCGTGCGCTACCGGGTGAACCGGCGACCCACGGCGGCGAACCCACTGACCGAGCGATGGAGGAAGATCAACCGGGCTCGTTCACGGGTGCGTGCCCGAGGCGAACACGGCTACCATGTGGTCAAGCGACTGTGGGGCTTCAACAAGGTTCGATACCGAGGGCTGGAGAAGAACCGAGCCCGAGCCTACACGGCCTTCGCGCTCGCGAACCTGTAGCTGGTCCGTCAGAAGTTGCTACCCCCGGGGGCGAAGTGCGCCCTGTGAACACGATGGGTCGCAGGAAAGCGGCGCTCCCGGCAGACCGGGAGGCCGGAAACGGCCGTGGTGGAACGCTCATCCGATGAATCGCAGTCGAACCATCACCCACAGGGCCTTCTCCGTGCCCTGTGCAGAGCTTCCCTAGGCCTCAAAAGTCTCCCACCGAGCCTTCACCTCAATCATCAACTCCTTGAAGCGCTCCTCGCCACGGATGCTCTCGAGGAATGGATCCTGCACTGAGAACAGTGGATAGTTGATCCAACCCTTCTCGACGGCGCGTTCAAGCCACGTCAGAGCCTCGTCCTTGGCGCCCGCCAGCGCGAACGCGGAGGCACCAAACCACGGAAGCTCCGGATCGTTCCAAAACCACTTCCTCGTGTTTTCCGACAACGCCTCGGTAGCTCCGACACTGTCTCCGGCAATGGCGCAGTGGAGGAAGATCGCATACTCGGTCAATTGATCGCGCAGATCACGTTGGGCGATCGGGGCCAAGACCCCGAGTGCTTCTTCTGGTCGATCTTGCCACAGCAATGCCAAGGCCTGGCCCTGTATCACCGCGATGTGGAAGTCGGGTTCCAACTCGAGGATGCTATCGAACGTGGCTAACGCTTCGTCCAGGCGCCCGGAAACCAAGTGATGGAAGCCAACGATGAACATCGAAAGAGGCGAGAGCGGATCGATCGTGGCCAAACGCACCGAGAACTGATCTGCCGCGGACGGTCGCCCAAACTGTGCGCTATGGGCAAACACCAGGAAGAAGAGAGCACCCGCGTGATTCTCATCGATGTCCAAGGCCTTCTTGAAATGCCGGGCGGCTCGTTCGACCGTTCCCCTGTGCCGTTCGATCCCTCCCCGCAGGTAGTGGCTGCCGGCGGACTCGGGCCTCAGGGCCATCACCCTTGTGGCGCACTCCTCCGCCAGTTGCAGCGTTTCATCGTCGGCCTTCACACCAATCTCGTAGGTAAAGAGGTGAAACTCGGCCATACCCTGATAGAGAAGCCAGTTCTCGCCAACGATCTCGAGTGCTGCCTCGAGATGACGGCGTGCACTCTCCATCGATTCCGCGGTTCCCTTGTGAAGTTCGTTCCTGGCTCGCAGGTAGCACTCATATGCCCGGACATCGTCGATCGGCCTCTCGACGAGCCTCTCCAGTTCGCCTGGATTGATCTCCACGTGGAGGGCTTCCACAATGGCCTTTGAGGCCTCCTCCTGGATCTGGAACACGTCCTCCATCGTCCCCTCGTAGCGTTCAGCCCACAGGTGCTCATCAGTCCGCGCGTCGATGAGTTGGGCGGTGATGCGGAGGTCGTCTCCGGAGCGACGCACGCTTCCTTCGAGGACGTATTGAACATCGAATTCCTGCCCAATCGTGCGGACGTCCTTCTGTGTACTCTTCAGCACCATGGCGGAGCTTCGGGAGATCACCCGGAGAGAACGGATGTGCGAGAGGTTCGTAATGATCTCTTCCGTCAGCCCGTCACTGAAGTAGGCGTCGTTGGGATCGGGGCTCATGCTGTCGAAGGGTAGCACGACGATGGATTTGCGTGACTTTGATTCCTGGAACTCGATGGGCTGAGCGGAATCCGGGCCGGGGAGGGTATCCTTCTCGTGCACCTCCAAGGCTCGTGGCTGTTCCGGCCTCACTTCGTATGCCCAGGCGAGGACGAGAGCGACGGGAAAGCCTAGAACGATCAGGCCTGCTGCAACCAGCCAAGTTGCCTCTGGAAGATTGAGGACTTCCTCAAAGAGAAACTGGGCGCCGGTGACAACGGCCCAGCCGACCACAAGGTACGCGACAGCGACGCGGTAGACCTTTCGCCGTCTCAACTCGGCGAAGAATGTCCTGATCCCTGCACTCACGGAAATGGCCCCGGCGAGAGGGGAGTGTTCAGGCTGTTACCGCCCTCCTTCGGATAGAAGAGCGGTCGCGGCCCTTGGAGGCAAGGAACGCGTCGCAGGGGGCCCCGTCCCCATTCGGTGGAGGACATGTCACAGCCTGGATTCCGGCCATCAACGTCTCATTTCCAGCACTGTGCCGAAGTGATGTCAGTTAACGTTCAGGGCCTCGGAACCGGCCCCGTCACTTCCGTCCTCTGCTTCTGCGTCGACCTAGGGTCACGTCCCTTCTACCGTAACCCACCAACTCGGGCCGGTTGGGCCGAGGGCCGCTCCCAGCGGCCCGAGCCGGAGGCCCGTTGTTACGAGCCGTTGCCATCATCTGGCCTTCTTCGACTCTTCTCTCCCGATCTCCCCACGTACCTCTCGCCGAACCGGGCCAGAGCCATACCTCGGTAGGCCGACCCTGAATGTTCATATGGCCTGCCAGGGCTCACCTCTCCTGAATGAAGGTGAAGGCCGTCCAAGTCCCATCTTCATTCCTGGCTGCGAAGTCGATCGTGCCATCCCCGTCAAGGTCCCAAAACTGGACCGGAGTCCTCTTCATCCAATAAGGACCGCCAGGGAGATCCAGCGGATACCACTGGTTCCCGGAGACATCGAAGCACTCAACATAATCCGGCTTGGATGCCTCGCCCTCGTCCATTCCGTAGTACACACACGGTGGAACCGAGACGTGGGCACCGCGATCCACCTTGGGAGCAGAGACCCTGTAGTACTCATCCGGTCGCCCATGGTATCCCGCGGAGATGAATCTCCCCGTCTCGCCCTGGACTGCGGAGAAGACTCCAGAGTGAAGCCCGACGGCGATCAGGTCCTCTCGACCGTCCCCACTGAAGTCAAGAAACGCAGCGCTCTGCATGAAGTATCCATCCATCCAACGGCCATCGGGACGGCGTTGTTGATCGTACTCCATTGAGAGCTCCACTGGCCACGGCAATCCAACCGCCCCTGTCAGGTCCCTGGCGTAGATTCTGCTTCGGTCGGACAGTCCGTAGTTGATCGCGCGGACAGAGTCAGCCACAGTGGACGCCGCTCCTGCCCATCCTACCGCCAGGATCGAGTCCACAACTTCCAAGGATTCAAACAGCCTCTCGACGGTTCGCAGCCGGGCGTCAGGGCGATCCCGAGATGACGGTGGGGCATAAAGAGCATCCAACTCATCTCGGTAGGCCAGGTACTCCGAGTTCATCGCCAGTCGCCAGATGCCCCGCGGGTCGAGTTCGACCAGTCGGCTCTGGCCATGTCGATATCCCGCGGGCCACGAGGCCGGCCGAGCACCGTCTCCGGCGAAAAAGCACCACGGGAGCCCAGCAGATTCGATCCAGGCGCATTCTACCCCCTGAGCGATCACCGGGTAGTCACTCAGGGTCTTCAGCAGCAGCAGCCCATTCGCGTTTATGACGGATTGCTGGAGGATCGGCTCCGTGCGGCCGTCAGAAGTCTCCCGTTTGGTGGCCAGCACGATTGAGGGGTACCGCCCATCGCGGTCAAATGAGACGAGGCTCAGGTCCGTGATCTGTGTCGCGAGATCACCGTCTGGCCCCCCCACCGTGTAGGTGAAATCACCACCACGGCCAAAGGCGATGTGGAGTGACGTATCGGAGAGGACCAAGAGATCATTCAGGCCATCCTCATCTAGATCCACGGAAAGGGGATTCGGGATGACTGTTGAATCGACGTCCGTTTGCAGTGTAGTCACCCGATACCTGGCCGGGTCGGATGGACGATCGGGTGATGAGCATGCGGACGCAGCGAGTGCAACGACGGAGGCCCCGAGGAGGCCACAGAATCCAACGGACTCACCCAACACGTTTATCCGCCCAGTAGGGGTCTCTTGCCCATTCTAAATCAGGCAGGTGCCGAGGAGGACCTCATGGCCCCCGAATGGCTCGTAACGTTCAAGCGCCTCCGAACCGGCCAACATCACTCGGCTGCCAGGCCCTCTTTTCTTAGAGACCTACACATCTCTTCGCCAGGCTCCGCCCGTCCGTGGCCGATTGGGTCGAAGGCCGCCGCGAGGCGGCCGAAGCCGGAGGCGCAGTGTTATGCGCGGGTGAAGTGTGCGTATCAGCTCTCGTCCTTCACATCCCCACAGGCGTAGCGTACCGGCTACCTGCCCCTCCCACCCTCCTCGATGTATTCGATCCCGTTGTCTTCAAGCCACTCCTTCGCCAGTTCGCGAAGTGCCCCCTCCCGATACTCAAACCATTCCTCACGATGACCGAGTCGGGCGACCGTTGCCTTGAACATGCGAAACGCCCCGCTGCCGTGAATCGCGTTGAAGAGCTCGGTACTCTCGTCGAGATCCTCAATCGACAGCGCGAACCGCTTCATTACCTCCCATTCGTGGAAATCGAACTTGTCCGGGAGGGAAAGGGCCCTTCCGGAGTCCAGCAGTTCCCGGAGTTTCGCTACGGAATCCTTCTGCCAGTCCGGCGTCTCGACGGTGTCCTCGTCATCGACCTCCTCCTCTTCGAGCAAGTCTCGTTCCTCATCGGTCATCACGAGAATCTCGCCGGTCTGCGGGTCGAGAAGCGCCTCCCACTCTTCCGTAGGGAGGTCAATCGCATCCATCACGGCTTGGAGTTGCACGATCGCGGCCATGACTCGATTCCTCCGCTCTAGGCAGATCCGCTTCAGATCTGTGGGACCTGCATGCGTGCGCCTTCAAATACCCACTTCACTTGCGTATAACGGATCTTGAGAGCGCGCCCCTTGCGGGTACCAAGACGGGGTCGAAGCGGACCCGAACAGGGACCCAGCAAGGAGCGGCTCTCATGAAACGCACAGCGAAGTATGTGGGGCTGGATGTGCACCAAGCAACGACGGTCGTGTCGGTGCGCGACACCTCGGGGCGGGTAATCGCGCGTGACGTTGTGGCCACGAACGAGCAGGCCCTCGTT
>JBDHGI010000193.1:0-8565 GCA_039589955.1 Gemmatimonadota bacterium
GGCGTGGCTCGTCGCCTTCTGGGCCATCGCCGTATGGGGAGGACTGCTGGGAACGATCCTCCTGTTGCTCAGGAAGCGGCTTGCGGCGCCCGTGCTCCTGGCCTCCTTCCTGGCCATGGTCGTGACCGCCATTCACAACTTCTTCCTCTCCAACGGGCTGGAGGTCATGGGAGGGGCAGGCGCTGCGTTCTCCGTGCTGATCTTCGCTTTCGCCCTCTTCCTCTGGCTCTATGCCCGGGCCATGGTCCAGCGAGGCGTGCTCGTCTAAGCACACCCCCATGACCGAGCTCTCCATTCCCCGTTTGAACGAGGCCCTCTCCGGCCGCTACGACATCGACGGCGAGATCGGGCAGGGGGGCATGGCCACGGTGTATCTGGCCCAGGACCTGAAGCACAACCGGAGGGTCGCGCTCAAGGTCCTGAAGCCTGAGCTCGCTGCCGTGGTCGGCGGGGAGCGCTTCCTGGCGGAGATCGAGGTCACCGCCAACCTCCAGCACCCCAACATCCTACCGCTCTTCGATTCGGGGGACGCGGACGGCTTCCTCTACTACGTCATGCCGTATGTGGAGGGGGAGACGCTACGGGCGCGGATCGACCGGGAACACCAGCTCCCGGTGGACGAGGCCGTCCGCATCGCCACCGAGGTCGCGGAGGCGCTTGACCACGCGCACCGACAGGGAGTCGTGCACCGCGACATCAAGCCGGGCAACATCCTCCTCAGGGACGGACGACCCCTGGTGGCGGACTTCGGCATCGCCCTGGCGGTGGGTGCGGCCGGTGGGGCTCGCCTCACCGAGACGGGCCTCAGCGTGGGCACTCCTTACTACATGAGCCCGGAGCAGGCCACGGGGGACGCGCACGTGGGGCCGCAGACGGACATCTACGCGCTGGCCTGCGTGCTCTACGAGATGCTGGTCGGGGACCCGCCATACCCGGGTTCGACGGCGCAGGCCGTGCTGGGCAAGATCATCGCCGGGGAGCGGGTCTCGGCCATCGAGCAGCGGTCGACCATCCCGGTGCACGTGGACGCGGCCATCCGCAGGAGCCTGGAGAAGATCTCCGCCGACCGGTTTACGACCGCGGGTGGCTTCGCCCGCGCTCTCGGGGATGCCAGCTTCCGCCACGGCGCGGGTGAGACGCCGGGATACAGCATCGGCGTCGCGTGGAAGGCCGCGACGGTGGTCCTCGCCGTGGCCACGGTGGGGCTGGCGACGGCTGTGGTTACCCGTCCGGAGGCCGCTTCTCCGGGCGTGGCTCGGTATCAGATCCCGCAGATCCCCGAGGTGGCCTCCACGAACTACTTCGGGAACAGCGTGGCGATCTCTCCCGACGGTCGGATGATCGCCTTCACCGGGGCCGACCCGGACAATCCCGAAGATGTGGGGCTCTGGATCCGGGATCGGGACAACCTCGAGCCCCGCCTCATTTCCCGGACGGAGGCGGCCTACCATCCCGCCTTCTCGCCCGACGGCCGGCGCGTGGCGTTCGTGGGTCACGACCGTTCCATCCAGATCATCTCACTGGAGGGGCGTCCCCCACTCGTGCTCACCTCCGACACCACGGTGAACCGAGCCGGCGTCTCGTGGGCGGACGACGGATACCTCTACTACAGCCGGCGTGGCGGGCCGTGGGGGATCTCCCGCATTCCGGAGGGTGGCGGAGAGCCGGAGAATGTCACCACGGTGGACAGCGCCCGGAACGAGATTCGACACTACTTCCCGGATGTGCTGCCCGGCTCCGACCTCGTGCTCGTCACCATCGCCCGTGAGCAGACGTACAACGCCGATACCCGGGACATCGGAGTGGCGCGCATCGCCACGGGGGAAGTCACGATCCTCTTCCAGGCGATTCAGGCGCACTGGTCGACGAGCGGCCACATCATCGCGGTGCTGGGGAACGGAAGCCTCATCGCCGTCCCCTTCGACGAGCGCACGCTGGAGGTGGGACCGAGGATTCCCCTCTTCTCAGGCGTGGGCGTCGAGGGCCAGATCTCGGCGGACCTCGGCATCTCCCGGAGCGGCACCCTCGTGTACGCGCCCGGCTCGAGCTCCGACGTGGGATCGGGTCAACCGGTGTGGGTGAGCCGGAGCGGTGCGGTGACCCCGGTGGACCCCGATTGGCGCGGCCAGGTGGGGAACCCTCGCCTTTCCGGGGATGGGACGCGCGTCGCGTACGACATCGCCAACCCGAACGGACAGGTCGGCGTGGAGGTCAAGGAGCTGGATCGGGGGCCGAGGCAGCTCCTCACCGCGGAAGGCTCCAACGGCATCCGCCCGGTGTGGACGGTGGATGACGATCGCATCGTCTTCGTCAGCATGGCCACCGATGGGACGCGGTCCATCGCCGTGCGCCGGGCCGACGCCGCCACGCGGGCGGAGCTCTTCCTGACGCCCACTGGCGTCGCCCAGGAGATCGAGTTCTCTCCCGACGGCGCTTGGATCGTTACCCGCGCGGGTGAGGACATGTACATCCAGTCCACCGAGCCGGAGTCGGAGCCCGAGCCCCTATTCGCCGACTCCACGTATTTCGAGGGGAACTTCGCCATCTCACCGGACAGCAGGTGGATCGCCTATGCGTCGGACGAGACGGGCCAGTACCGCGTCTACGTCAGCCCCTTCCCCAACGTGAGCGACGGCCGGACCATCGTTTCGCTGCAGACGGGAGCCTCGGCCCGCTGGTCCCGGGACGGCAGGGAGCTGTACTACAAGGAGATCAACGGCGACTTCATCGCCGCGGAAGTGATCACCCGTGACGGGGGCTTCAGGATCGGCGAACGGGTCGTGCTGTTCCAGGTAACCGGCTTCGACTCGGACCCGAATCATGCGTACTACGACGTCCATCCCGACGGCCGGTTCCTCATGGTCCAGCTGGGGGCCATGGCCGCCGGCGATGGCCTCATCATCGTCGAGAACTTCGCCGAGGAGATCGAGGGCCGATCCGGAGGCTAGCGTCCGCCCGGCGCGCCCACGGTCGGCTGCGTGCGCCGCCGGCGCCGGGCTGGGCAGGTAACCTCATAAACGATCTTGACAGGTTACATTCCCTCTTCTACCCTAGGGTAGGCCAAAGGACGGAGGGGATGCCATGATCGTGAGGATGTGGAGGGGGCGCACGAAGGCGGAGAGTCTGGACGAGTATGCCGCGTACGTCCGCAAGACGGGCTTCGTCGGGCTGCGGGCCGACCCGCACAACCTGGGCGCGGTGGTGCTGGCTCGAGAGGTCGGGGACGAGGCGGAGTTCCTGGTGCTGTCGCTCTGGAGCTCCATGGAGGACATCGAGTCCTTCGCAGGTGAGGACGTCGATCGGGCGGTCTACTATCCGGAGGACGACCGGTACCTTCTGGAGATGGAGCCGGGCGTGCGCCATTACCGGGTGACGGATCTCGAGGTGGAATAGCCCCAGGAGGCTCCATGGGCGCATCGGCGCTGGCGGTGGTCGCGGATATCCACGGCAACTCGTGGGCGCTGGAAGCCGTCCTGGCGGACATGGAGCGGCGAGGGATCCGCCGAGTGGTCAACCTCGGAGACTGCTTCTACGGCCCCCTGGATCCCCGGGGGACGTTCGAGCTGCTGCGGCAGCGTCACTGGCCCACGGTTCGGGGCAACCAGGACCGCGTGCTTCTGGAGCAGTTCGCCGACGGTGACCGGAACGCCACCCTCGATTTCGTCCTGCACGAGCTGGGCCCCGAAGGGTTGGAGTGGACGAGGAGCCGCACGGAGCCGTCCCTCGTCATCGAGGCCCTCCTGGCTTGCCACGGCACGCCGGATCGGGACGACGAGTATCTGGTGGAGGCGGTGACTCCGGGCGGGATCGAGCTCCGCACGCCGGCGGAGGTCGACGACGACCTCGGCGAGCTCGACGTGGACGGCGTCCTCTGCGGGCATTCGCACGTGCCTCGGCTGATCCGTTCCCAGAGCGGACGGCTCGTGCTGAACCCGGGTAGCGTCGGCCTTCCGGCCTACGAGGACGACGCGCCGTTCCTACACGCCATGGAGGCGGGCAGCCCCCACGCCCGGTACGCGGTGATCGAGGGGGAAGGGCGAGAGCGGCGGACGAGCTTCGTGGCGGTTCCCTACGATGTCGAGGCCGCGGCACGCACGGCCAGAAAGCGGGGACGCCCGGACTGGGAGGCGTGGCTCACGCTAGGGCGGGCTCCGTGACCCCGTAACCACCTTGACGGGCTTCGCCGTATCGGGGACGTTCCTGGGAGCGCGAGGCGTTCGTCACGGTGGAGGATCCATGAAGCTGGAGTGGGACTGCATTCGGTTCACCCAGACCGTGGGTTGGGAAGCCCGAGATTCCCAGGAGGAGCGACTCACGGACTACGAAGGCCTGGTGGCCTGGTGTCTGGAGCGGGAGATCATCTCCCTCGCGCACGCCGACGAGGCGCTTGCTCATGCTCGCAAGCGACCCGACCAGGCTCGGGTGGCGCTGGAGGACGCCCGGACGCTCCGCCTCGCCATCTACCGCGTCCTCGGCGCCGTCGGGACGGGTAGGGACCCGGATCCAGCCCGGTTGGAGGAGCTGAACGCCTACCTCCAGAGGGCTCTTCCCGCGCGGCGCCTGACGGCGGTGCCCGGGGGGGCCGAGTGGACCTGGCAGCTGGACCCCTTCCGGCTGGATCACCTCCTGGGACCCATCGTCTGGTCGGCGGCGACGCTCCTCACCTCGCCGGAGGTCGAGCGGCTGCGCATGTGCGACGCGGACGACTGCGGGTGGCTCTTCCTCGACGCCAGCCGGAACCGGTCGCGCCGCTGGTGCGACATGTCCGATTGCGGCAACCGGGCCAAGGTGCGTCGGTTCCGTAGCCGCCAAAGGGAGGCAGGCGCCTGAAGCCCGGGGACACGGGCAGACCGTCGTAACCTTCTTGACAATGTACAGTAGTTACGTCACCTTGCGGGGTGTCGAAGAGCCGGCGTAGCACGGCTCCGTGATCCTCGAAGCCGACGGGCGGCGATGCCGGCCACTCCTTTCCTGGGCGTCCTCCTCGCGTTCGGAGCCGTCTACGTCATCTGGGGATCCACGTACCTGGCCATCAAGGTCGTGGTCGAGGCCCTGCCGCCCCTCTTCGTGGCCGGGCTTCGGTGTGTCATCGCCGGCACGATCCTCTACACCTGGGCACGGCTGCGCGGCGTGAGGGCCCCCACGGGCCAGGAGCTGCGCAGGGGCCTCGCCGCCGGTCTGCTGCTCTTCCTGGGTGCCCACGGGGCGCTGTACACCGCCATCCAGCACGTACCGTCGGGATTGGCGGCCATCCTGTTCGCCACCATCCCCATCTGGGTTGCCCTCTTCGAGGGAGCAGGGCCCGAGGGAGGACCTCCCCAGGTCGGGACGATCCTCGGTCTGGCGCTCGGGCTCGCGGGCATCGCCTGGCTGAACGTCCCCTCGGTCGGGTCCGTTCCCGCTCCGTGGTTCTCCGTCCTGGTTCTGGCCGGCGCAGCGTCGTGGGCGGCCGGGATGGTGTGGTATCGTGGACCCCGCCGGCCGCCCTCTGAGGCGCTCTCGTCCGCGCTCCCTCTCCTGGGAGGTGGGGGCGCGCTGCTGGCGCTCTCGGCTTTCCGGGGCGAGCTGGCCTCCGTGGCCGCCACCGGCATGGATGCCACCGCTCTGTGGTGCCTGGCCTACCTCGTCGTCTTCGGCTCCCTCGTCACGTTCTCGGCGTATACGTGGCTGCTCGGAAGGGTGTCGCCCACGCGGGTGGCCAGCTACGCCTACGTGAACCCGCTGGTGGCGCTCTTCCTGGGTTGGCTCCTGGCGGGAGAGGAGCTGACGCCCGGCATGATCGCTCCGGTGGTGATGATCCTGGTCTCCGTGGCGCTGGTAGTGTCCTCGCAGACGCAATTCAAGGAGACTGACGATGCGACGCCGAATCTGGTTCGAGAGGGAATTCGAGCTCGGTATCCCCCCGGAGGCCCTCGCCGACATCGTGGAGCGGCTCAGGGGAACGCCGGGTCGGCTGACCGAGCGGACGATGCGCTGCGAGGAAGCCAGGCGCACCAGGAGGGTCGAGGGCGGTTGGTCCGTCCAGGAGCACGCGGGGCACCTCGCCGACCTCGAGTCGCTGTGGGAGGAGCGGCTCGATGATCTCCGGGAGGGCGCCGACATGCTTCGGCCTGCGGACCTGGAGAACCGTGCCACGTGGGGGGCCGATCACAACGCGCGCACCACGGACGAGATCCTGGCCGAGTTCCGCATCCGGCGGGAGCGGCTGGTCGCGCGGGTGGAGGCCATGGGGGAGGCCGATCGTCTGCGCACTGCACGGCATCCCCGTCTGGGTCAGCCCATGACGGTGCAGGATCTGCTCTTCTTCGTGGCGGAGCATGACGATCACCACCTGGCGGCCATCACGGAGCTGATGAAGACGTCCGGGTGAGGAATCCTACCGCAATCGTACGTAGCCCACTTCGTTCCTGACCTCGATCTCCGTTCCGTACGGCGCCGAGCGCTCCACCAGGTCGTTGAGGATCTTCTCGGCGAGGTCGCCCCGGGCGAGCATGGGACGCCCTCGGATCCAGGCGGGCTTGCCGAATCCGAGCGTGATCGGGTGCAGCGCGAGCCCGGTCAGCTCGCCACCGGAGAAGGTGGGTCGGGCGATCACCGATTCCCAGATCTCGGGATTGGCGGGAAACCCGGTGGTCTCGTTGCGATAGCGCGATGCGTTGAAGTCGGCCACGTGGTGGTCGACTCCCAGGCCGTAGGTCTCGTAGTTCTCTGCCGGAAGGCGGAGCAGCGTCTCGTTCTGGAAGATGAAGTCCCCAAGCGAATAGAAGATCGGCTTCCCCTTGTAGATCTCGATTCCCCGCAGCACGTGCGGCCCGTGCCCCACGAACATGGTCGCGCCCGCATCGACCATCGCCCGCGCGAACTCGACGATGAAGTCGGCCGGCACCGACCGCGGTCCCTTGCTCTCGTGGGCGTGGACCGTGACGAGGACGTGATCGGCCAGGCGGCTGGCGTTGCTCACGACCGCCGCGATCGCCGCCAGGTCGTCCGGGTCCGGCTTCGTAACGACGTGGGGCTCAGGGCCCTCCTCGAACGCCATCCCGAGGGCGCGGGCGCCCGATTCCGTCCGGGTGAAGCGGATTCCCATGGCGGTCAGCGCTTCCCCGAGCCCATCGATCTGGTCGGCGGATGCGACCCGCGTCGTGGTGTAGCGCAAGGGGCTCAGCCCCGGTCGGGACCGCATGCTCCCGCGGGCCTCTCCCGCCCGTGAATGGTCCGGGAAGGTGGACGCCATGGACACGATGGCGACCCGTCCGCGGGCGGTCTCCAGGAAGCGCGCCTCCCGAGCCTCGGCCAGGCTCTCTCCCGCGCCCGCATGCACGAGCCCGGCTGCGTCGACATAGCGCGTCGTGAGGCGCATGCCCTCGACACCGTAGTCGCCGGTGTGGTTGTTGGCCCTCGACACCATGTCGATGCCCGCCCAGGTGAGCTCCTTCAGGAGCGCCGGCTCGGCCCGCATCCAGGTTCCACCGCTCTGGTGGGCCGGATAGGGCTCGTAGTCGTGGAACAGCATCTCGAGGTTGGTGAACGCCGCGTCCGCCTCCCGGACGAGCTCGATCATCTCGAGGAAGTCGGGCTCTTCGTAGACCGACAGGCGTCGGGTGATGATGGCGTCCCCGGTCAGTGCGAACGTGATCTCCTGGGCCGAGGACGAGAGGCCGGGAGGAAGGAGCAAGAGGACGGCGAGGATGGTCGACGGGACACGTCTCATGGCTGCTCCTCCGGGCACGTCTGCGGTGGGTCGGCAACGAGGCGAAATGTGCGGGCCGATGAGGTCGGGCGCGAGGTGGAGCCTCCCCCGCCTCGACGAGGCCTGCAACCTTTTCGCGCATCCACTCGTCCAACCCCTCGTAATCTTAGGCATAAGACCACGAGGGTCCCGGATGGCCAATCCACTTGAGCTCTTCAAGGGCACGCTCGACGTGCTGATCCTCGAGACGCTGAGCCGGGGCTCGCTGCACGGCTACGGCATCTCCCGCTGGATCCGGGAGGCGACGGAGGAGGAGCTCACCATCGAGGAGGGCGCGCTCTACCCGGCACTCCGACGTCTCGAGAAGAAGGGGCTGGTGGAGGCGGAGTGGGGCGTCACCGATACCGGCCGCGAGGCGAAGTTCTATTCGCTGACGCGCGAGGGACGGGCGGAGCTGGCGGCGGGAGTAAGCCACTGGCACCGGTACGTCCGCGCCATGAGCCGCGTGCTCGGCTCACCCGCGAGCTAGATGGGCAGGGGACGGAAGGGCAGGGGGATCTTCCCGCGCTTCGGCGTCGTCGAGGACGTCGAGCGGGAGATCGAAGCCCACATCGCCCTGCTGGTCGAGGAGCTGGTCGAGGCGGGCTGGGATCCCGGGGCCGCCCGGGAGGAGGCGCTTCGGCGCTTCGGCGACAGGGATCGAATCGCGGCGGCCGCGGCGGCGGTCGCCCGCGGACACCATCGTGCGGTGGGGAGGACGGAGATGCTCGACGCGCTGTGGAAGGACATCCGCTACGGGGTAAGGACGCTGGTTCGCAGCCCGACGTTCGCGCTGGTCGCGATCCTCACCCTCGCGCTGGGGATCGGCGCGAACA
>JBDHGI010000194.1:0-8854 GCA_039589955.1 Gemmatimonadota bacterium
GGGGGCTCGGGACGAGGGATCGGGGTTCGGCGTCTATTGGATCGTGATGGTCAGGAACTGCCGGAATCCCGGGAACTGGGTGTTGCCTTGGGCGCCGTTCCCGACGCGAAGTGTCAGGAAGAACCCGAGCGGGTCACCGGGTGCTCGGTCGATGTCCTGTACACCACCACCCGTGAGGGGGTGGGACAGCTCGTACGTGGTCCACGTCCCGTCGTTCTTGGCGTCGGCGTTGCCACTCTGCCCCGCGGCTCCTCCGTCGTCAGTGGCCCCGCAGCCCGACTGACTGTTGTTGGCACACTTGGCCGTGAGGTACTCGTCGAAGAAGTAGTCACCGTCCACGTCGTAGCCGATGGCGTCGTCGTAGGGATCGTGGACCCCGTCTCCGAGGTTGTCGAAGTCGCATCGTTCTGCCACCACACCTCGGCCTCGGTGTCCCCGCCGGAGATGTTGGCGGTGAACGACCCGACGTTGCCCGCGGCCTCGGCACAGTCCCACTCGCCGCTCGCGTCGTCCTTCACGCCATCCACCACCACCTGGCACCAGGCGTTTGCGTTCCACAGGCCGGCCACGAAGTCGATGGACACGTCACCCACGTAGGCCGTGGCGGTCTGGGATCCCGGTACGGTGGCCAGCGTCCAGATTCCCGTGGCCTGTCCGCTGGCGTCGGTCAGGGCGTCCCCGGCTACGTCGCCGTCACAGGTCGCGGGGTCGGGGGCGCTGCAGGTGGTGACCCACGTCACGTCCCAGCCCACGACCGGGTTCTGGTTCTCGTCCACCACGGTGATGACCAGGGGCGTGCTCAACGTCTCGCCCGGCGCTCCGACGAGTGGCGGGCTGCCGGGGGGTGATTGGGTCGAGAAGCTCGGCCCGCCGACCACCGTGGCGGTGAACTGCTCCGTCTCCTGCTGGTACTCGATCAGGTACTGATGGTCCGGCACGGGGTAGGACAGCAGGCCGAGGGCCGTGGCGGCCAGCGTATGCACGCCCGGCGTGTTGGGCACCGTCCACAGCACGGTCGCCAGCCCGTCGGCCAGGGTGGTGACGTCCGTCGGGATGACGCTAGCGGCCCCGGAGAAGTGCACCGTGGCGCCTTCCACGGGCTCCGACGGCAGACCCAGATCGTCGGTGCCCGCGTCCATCACCTTGACCGTAGCCGTCACCTCATAGCTCTCGGAGCCGTCCTCCAGCTGCTGGATGACGGTGTTGTCCCCCGCCAGCTTGATCATCTCCCCGGGCAAGCCCCACTGGAACCGGCTGAACTCCGACGTCGCGCCGGCGAGACGGATCTTGCCGTGGGCGGCCACGGGCTCGGGGCCCAGCCACCGGGCCAGGTGGTTCACGCCAATAGCGGCGTGACGGAGGAGCCCGTCGTCGGGCACGGTGAGCAGTCCGACCTGTGACGGGGACGGAAGGGCCGGCGTGCCGCAGGTGGTGGCGTCCACGTTGGGAAGCCCCTCCCACACGCCGTCCTCATAGCGGAGGATCTGTAGGCGCGTCTCCTCCGTCTCGCTCAGACCGTAGTCCTCCGGCTCGATGCACATCTCGATGAACGCGCTGTACTCCAGGTCGATGGTGACCTCGGGCTCGGTGGTCACTCTCAGACAGTCTCCGACCAAGGGCTGATCGAATGGCGCCTCTTCGAGGAACGCGAGTCCCGGAATGCAGTGCTCGCCCGTAGCAGCGAGGAAGAGGTCCGGGTCGATGCGCTCCATGGTGAGAATCACCGTGGGATAGCCCGCGGGAAGCGCGTCAGGGGGCACGACCACGGACAGCCTGGCCCACCCTTCCTGCTCGGGTTCCAGGGTCACGACGCCTCCCGCGGCGTCGATGACGCCCTGGGCGATGCACTGGATCACGTAGTCCTCGGCAGTGGCGCAACGGGCCTGCACCGTGAGGAAGACCTTGACCGGTAGAGTCTCGCCGATGCGGAAGGCGTACAGGTCCGGGTAATCCTCGCCGGGCGACTCACCCGACGGTTGCTGGGGGTTCACGTCCAGGTAGCCCAGCACGGCCTCCTCGAGCAGGATGGTGATCCTGTAGAACTTCAGTGGATCCATGGGCAGGAGATTCTCGGGTCCCTGATCGGTGTCCCAGGAGAAGGCGTAGTGCTCGTAGGGAACGACTTCGGCGGATCCCGGCGCGAAGTAGGCGACCACCGTACTGGTGCAGCCTACGCTCTCCCAGCCACCGGGGTTGGCGACCGCCGACGGGTTCCCGTCCAGCTCACAGACCTCCATGGCGGGCAGGAGGTCGGGATCGAGATTGCCCACCGTGCTTACCTGCTTGGCCAGGGGAGGCAAGAACCAGAACCCTGGTACCGCACCACCGTTGGCGGCGTCTACGATGGCGAAAGAGGGGGGGGGTGGGGTGGGCACGACTTCGTCGGCGGGACGCGTCACGTCAACGTCGGAGCAAGCAACACCCGACAAGACGACCAGGCCCGCCGCCACGAACCGCGTACGCATGGGAATGACACTCCCAGGGGGGCGTTTTCCAGGTCAGCGCGGGCAGCTGTCGCCGACAACCGAGCCTGTCGAAACATCGCATCCTCTCCCAGGGAAGCAAGGTGCCTCCGGTCCGGCCACGAAAGGGTATCGACCTGTCGGCGCTGCGGCTCCCTTTGGAGGGAGACTCGCTCACGAGGGGGCGGGCTCAGTGGACGGTCTGGAGCCGCTCGAAATCCGGATGACCCGCCAGATTCCGCCACCACCAGTGATCTCCGGGGTAGCTGCCCGGACTGATGATCATGTAGCGCTGCAGGGCATCGATGGCGCCATCCACGTCGCCCATGAGCGAGCGCATGGCGGCCTCCATGAAGATCTGGTCCCCCGCGGGGTCCACGCCCTCGGCCAACCGGGCTCGATCCATGACGGCGATGGCGCTGTCCGCCAGACCCGCGCGGCCGATCACCCCAGCCACGAAGGTCTGTGCCAATCCCGAGAACAGCTCGACCTGGCCTTCGGGAAGGAGTGAGACGAGGCGGTCACGGAGCGCCCAGGCCTCGTCGATGTCGGGCTCGGCGCCGTTCATGGTGAGGACGTACAGCTGACACTGCACGAACCGGAAGTCGTCCGGGAACCGTCGGTAGCCCTCGAGACACCAGTCGCGGGCTTCCCTGTATTGGCCCAGATCGTACGAGGCCAGGTACAGACGGCGGAGCACGCCGCGGGCCGCCGAGAGGAACGCGTCCTGCTCGTAGGCGTCCCGAGCCGCGAGCACCGCCTTCTGCCAGTCGTCCACCTGGTAGTAGAGGTGACTCAACACGCTACTGGCCTCAGCCCGGCCGCGATCGAGACTCAGTGAGCGCTCGAGATCGGCCTGGGCCTGGGCCAGCTGCCGCTCCAGGGCGTCCTCGTCCTCCTCAAGCTGCATGAGCCACAGGCGGTACCGCGCGGTGCCACGGAGCTCGAGAGCCGCGGCGTGATCGGGCTCCAGCGCCAGCGCCTGGTCGGCGAAGTCCATAGCGCCCTCGAGCGAGGCGACGAGCTCCTCCAGGGTGTTGGCCAGAGCGTAGCTCTCGTAGGAGACGCGACCCCGGAGGACCATCGGAGCGACCCAGCCTGTGGTGATCTCCTGAGCCCGGGCCAGCTCCTGATCCGCCGACGCGAGCTCCCGCGCGGCCATCTCGTCGTCACCCCGTCGCAAGGCGGCCAGGCCGTCCTTGAGGGCCTTCTCGGCTCGAGCAACCTGGAGCCAGGCGGCGGTGCTGGGAGCCCTGGAGCGTCCTTCGCGGACGCGGATCTCCTGGCCGAGAAGCTCCCGCAGGCTTTGGGAGATCTCCCTGGCCAGCTCGTCGCTAACCGAGGCCAGCGCCTCCGCCGGCCACGTATAGCGATCCCTCTGGATCTCCGTGCCGCTCTGGCCGTCGATGAGGCGCACGGTCACCTGAATGTCCTCTCCGGCCTGGCCCACGCTGCCGGCCATGAGCGTGCCGGCGTCGAAGATGGTGGCGATGGAGTCCGGGGGAATGTCCAGGTCGCGGACGCTCTCGGAGCCGTTGCGAGACACCACGTCCAGCTCGCGGACCTCCGTCAAGGCGCTGATCAGCCCATCGGTGAGCCCGTCGGCCACCACCGCCATCGATCCGTCGGCGCTTTCGTCCTCGAAGTAGAGCACGGCCACCCGGCGCAGGTCCCTCGTCGACGTCTCCAGGGCGCTGGCCACGGTGACGTCCCGGAGATGAGAGCGGACCAGAGAAGCGCTCGTTCCCAGTGCGCCGATACCGAAGAGGGTCAGGAGCAGGATCTCCAGCAGCGGGGCCTTCTGGTGGCCCTTCTCGCCGTGGAACCAGCCCAGGATGAGGGCGAAGGCGATGCCGAACAGGTAGAGGGTGAGGCTGACCCGGTAGACCACGCCGGGCAGCACCTCGCGATCCACGACTTGATCCACGACCGCCAGGGTCATCCATCCGGCGGCCAGGTAGGCGAGCACGATCTGCGTGACGCGACGCTGCTTGATCTGGCCCCAGAGGCTCAAGGCGATCTCCCTGTGTGGGGCAGGCCCGCATAGGAACAGTGTCCCATCATGCCCTGGGCGTCAATTCGGCTCTGGCCCGACCTCGGGGGCCTGACGATTCGGAGGTCGCGGCTCTCGACCCTTCATCCCGCGGTGACTTCAGCGTAGGTTACGCCAGCCGCCAGGGGCATCCTGGCCGGCCGACGACCGGGACATCGTCGGTACGGTCCGGGATTGAGAATGACCCTTGGAACCTGATCCGGTTCAGACCGGCGGAGGGAGCGCGGCGACGGAGGGGACGACGTCCTTCCGTTCGTGGTCCAGGCCATGGCTCTCTCCGTGTGACTGCCCAGAGAGGTGAAGGACCATGACCGAGAGCAACGGACGCCCCCGCACCGCACCCCGTACGGAGGACGTGGGCACCGACTATCCCGGTGCGTTTCCCAACTCGAGGAAGGTCCATGTGGAGGGAAGCCGGGGCATCCGTGTGCCCATGAGGGAGATTCACCTCTCAGGAGGAGAGCCTCCGCTCCGCGTCTACGACACCAGCGGGCCCCTCGACGTGGACGTCCGGATCGGACTTCCGCCTCTGAGGGAGGATTGGATCCGGGAGCGGGACGTCCGTGAGACCGAGCGCACGCGGGATTCCGCGGCGGGGGTGGAGATGCCCGACGGCCTTCGACGCCGGACCCTGCGAGGCGGTGGCGCCGTGACCCAGATGGCCTACGCCAGGGCTGGCGAGATCACTCCGGAGATGGAGTTCGTCGCCCTCCGGGAAGGTATGGCTCCGGAGCTCGTCCGCTCGGAAGTGGCCCGTGGTCGGGCCATCATTCCTGCCAACATCAACCACCCGGAGCTCGAGCCCGCCATCATCGGGAGGGCGTTCAAGGTCAAGATCAACGCCAACATCGGCAACTCGGCCGTGAGCTCATCCATCGAGGAGGAGGTGGAGAAGCTCCGGTGGGCGACCCTGTGGGGTGCCGACACCGTGATGGACCTGTCCACCGGACCGCACATCCACGAGACCCGGGAGTGGATCCTGCGCAACTCGCCGGTGCCCATCGGCACGGTGCCCATCTATCAGGCTCTGGAGAAGGTGGACGGCGTACCCGAGGAGCTCACCTGGGAGATCTACAGGGACACGCTCATCGAGCAGGCGGAGCAGGGGGTGGACTACTTCACCGTCCACGCCGGCGTACTGCTGCGCTACATCCCCCTCACGGCGAACCGCCTGACGGGAATCGTGTCGCGGGGTGGCTCCATCATCGCGAAGTGGTGCATGGCCCATCACCGGGAGTCGTTCCTCTACACCCGCTTCCGCGAGATCTGCGAGATCATGCAGGCCTACGACGTGTCGTTCTCGCTCGGGGACGGCCTCCGCCCCGGCTCCATCCGGGACGCCAACGACGAGGCACAGTTCGCCGAGCTGAAAACCCAGGGAGAGCTGACGCGCATCGCTTGGGAGCACGACGTACAGGTCATGAACGAAGGCCCGGGCCACGTGCCCATGCACCTCGTTCGTGAGAACATGGAGAAGCAGCTCGAGTGGTGTGACGAGGCGCCTTTCTACACCCTGGGGCCCCTGACCACCGACATCGCGCCCGCCTACGACCACATCACCAGCGCAATCGGGGCCGCCCAGATCGGATGGTACGGCACGGCGATGCTCTGCTACGTCACCCCGAAGGAGCACCTCGGGCTTCCCAATAGGGACGACGTGAAGCGGGGGGTCATCACCTACAAGATCGCGGCCCACGCCGCCGACTTGGCCAAGGGGCATCCCCGGGCCCACGAGTGGGACGACGCTTTGTCCAAGGCCCGCTTCGAGTTCCGCTGGAGGGATCAATTCAACCTTTCCCTGGACCCGCCCACCGCCGAGGAATACCACGACGAGACCCTTCCGGCCGAGGGCGCCAAGGTGGCCCACTTCTGCTCCATGTGTGGGCCGAAGTTCTGCTCCATGAAGATCACCGAAGACATCCGGCGGTTCGCCTCGGAGCAGGGGATGGAGACCGTGGACGCCATCGAAGCGGGGCTCCGGAAGAAGGCGGAGGAGTTCAAGGACCGGGGGGGTGAGCTCTACGTGGAAGCGCGGGACTGACCTCTCGGGCGCAGGGCACGAGAAGCAGAGCTCGCGGGCTCACGATTCACGCCTCCTCCTGAGGATTCCACGAGTAGCGGGTAGGCCCGGGCAGGCGCGCCACGGGGACGCACGCCATCATGAATACCTGAGGAAACCGGCCTTTCGGACCGGAGTGCGATCTCCCCGAGGGCGTGTCGGAAGGTCATAGGGTTCGGCACTTGCCGGGCCGCTCGACCTTCCGGCATCTTGCCCCCTTCCGACCCCGTAGCCCAGGAACACCCATGATCCTTCACGCGGTTCGACGGGCCCTGCCCGTGGTGGCCATCGCTTGGCTGGCAGCGACCGACGGTGTGTCCGCCCAGGACGGGCGTCTCCCCGTGGACACCGCCATCGTCACCGAGCACGTCGTGACCATCCGAGGGGAACGGGTCCCTTACCGGGCCACGGTAGGGACCCTGCCGGTGTTCGGGGGGGACGGACAACCCGTCGCGTCCCTTCTCTACACGTTCTACGAGCGGACGGACGTGTCCGACCGGGAGAACCGCCCGCTGACCATCTCCTTCAACGGCGGGCCCGGGTCGGGATCCCTCTGGATGCACCTGGGCTACACGGGCCCCGTTCAGCTGATCATCGACGAAGAGGGGTACCCGGTGCAGCCCTTCGGGGTGCGGGAGAATCCCAACTCCATCCTTGACGTGACCGACATCGTCTACGTGAATCCCGTCAACGTGGGCTTCTCGCGGATCGTCGGCGACGCGGACCGGAGCCTCTTCTTCGGGGTGAGGGAGGACGTGGAGTATCTGGCGGGCTGGATAGGCACGTTCGTGACGCGCTACGACCGCTGGCTGTCGCCGAAATTCCTCATCGGGGAAAGCTACGGGACGACCCGCGTTTCGGGGCTGGCCGCAGCCCTCCAGGGCGCACAGTGGATGTATCTGAACGGCGTGATCCTCGTGTCGCCCACGGGTCTCGGCGTCCCACGGCAAGGACCCGTCGACGTTGCCCTCGGCCTCCCCAATTACACGGCGACGGCGTGGTACCACGGTCGTCTGGACCAGCAGCTGCAGACACGGGACCTGGAGGAGATCCTCCCGGAGGCGGAGGCCTGGACGCTCGACCACTACCTCCCCGCGCTGGCGAGGGGAGGCGCCCTCCCGGAGGACGAGCGTCGTACCGTCGCCACGGAGGCCGCCCGATGGGCCGGGGTCTCGCCGCAGTGGTTCCTCGACCGCAACCTTCGGCCCTCCGTCGGGGAGTTCCGGAAGGAGCTCCTGCGGAACGAGGGGCTCACCGTCGGTCGGCTGGATGCGCGCTATCGGGGCCGGGACCGGCAGGACGCCGGGGAAGCCTACGACTACGATCCGGCCATGAGCGCCTGGAATCAGTCCTTCGCGCCGGCCATCAACCACTACCTGCGGAAGGTGCTCGGCTTCGAGACGGATCTGCAGTACTACCTCTTCGGGCCGGTGAGGCCCTGGAACCGGGAAGGGGACACCACCGGGGAGGACCTGCGCCGGGCCATGTCCGAGAACCCGTACCTGCATCTGTTCGTGCAGAGCGGATACTACGACGGCGGCACCGACTACTTCAGCGCCAAGTACACCATGTGGAACCTCGATCCGGCCGGACGCCTCCAGGATCGGATGCGATGGAAGGGGTACCGGAGCGGGCACATGATGTACCTCCGCGCCGAGGACATCGTCAGCTCCAACCAGGATGTCCGGGACTTCATCGCCTGGAGCCTGCAAGCCACAAGGACGGGGCCGGCCAAGCACTGACCCGGGCGATACCCGGGTCCGGGAAGACACCGCCCTGAAGCGGGGAACGCGAGGCGGGCGGTCGCCTCCTCTCAGGCCGTCGACTAGATTTCGGCCGCTTCGTCCCCTCGAAGACCAGAACGGGAGCTTCTCCCTTGGACCGTATTCTCGTCACCGGAGCCGGCGGGCAGATCGGCTCCTGGCTCGTTCCCGCGCTACGCGATGTCTACGGTGACTCCGCCGTCCTCGCCACCGACATCCGCTCTCCCGATCCGCGGACGGCCGAGTCGGGGCCGTTCCAGGTGCTCGATGCGACCGATCCCAGGGCGGTCGGGCAGGCGGTGATGAGACACGAGGCCGACACGGTCTACCACCTGGCGGCCATCCTCTCTGCCATTGGCGAGCGGGATCCCAGGCTCGCCTGGCGCGTGAACATGAGCAGCCTGGAGGCGGTGCTGGAGGTGGCTCGGGAACAGGGCTGCGCGGTCTTCACACCCAGCTCCATCGGCGTGTTCGGCCCTGAGAGCCCCAAGAACCCAACACCCCAGGACACGGTGAT
>JBDHGI010000195.1:0-8770 GCA_039589955.1 Gemmatimonadota bacterium
GGTCCTCCAACACGACCTCGGTCCGCGCAGTGGCGGGATCGTACGCGAGCAGACGTCCGGTGCCGCGGCTCTCGAAGATGTCCAGAAGGTAGTGGTGCTGATCGTGGCGGCTCGACGCGTCGGTGAAGTACACGACCCCGTTCGGCGCGACATCGACGTCGTCAGTGAAGGTGAAGGGGAGCCCGTCGGCCTCGGTGCTCAGCGTGGTGATCTCGCCGGACGGCGACGCGGAGAGGAGACCCTGGAAGGCGTCGGCGACGATCAGGTGACCGGCCGCGTCGAAGGCCAGCCCCAGCGGACGGCCGCCCGCGTCGGCGAAGACCTCCGCCTCCGACCCGTCATTCGCCATGCGGACGATGCGGCCGTCCTGGAGACCGCCGTAGATCCGGCCCTCCCCGTCCACGGCGACGTCCTCCGGGCCCACGCCGAACGGCACGTCCAACCGCTCGACCCCGTCCAGGTATGCATTGGGCGCCCAGGTCCCCTGGAGGGCTGGGGCGGACGGCGCCGTCCACGCCACGGGATCGATGGGCACGGGCCACGCGAGGAGGTAGATCATCGCCAGGACCACAGCGAGGGTGACGGCACCGGTCACCATCCTGAGGACGCGCATCAGCTGCGGGGGGAGGGTCATTCGATCTCCGCCACGGTGCGATCCATCTGTGGGCGCACGCGAACGGCGCCACGTCGCGCCTGCTCGACGATCGACTGAAACTCGGGATCGTCGCGCAGGCCTGCGAGGAACGGGTTGTAGCGGACGAAGAAGTCCGGCAGGAAGCAACCCATCTCGACCGCGTGTCGCAGCCAACGCAGCGCCATCGCCCGGTCCCCGACCATTGCGAAGACATCACCGAGGAACATGGCGTCCACGAAGTCGTTTGTCGCAAAGGGCGCCAGCTCGTTCGCGACCGCAGACACGACATCGACGCGGTGCTCGAGAGCGGCCCGCAGCAGGTCCACCATGACACGCGCCTGGCCGCCCTCACCTGCGGGCGCTCCGTCGAGAGCCGAGAGGGCAGCACGTTCGTTGCCGGCTGCCGCCTCGCACCAGCCGAGGAGCACGACCTTGAACCAGGAGTCGGAGAGCTTGCGCGCGAATTCGGACGCGTCGGCGAAGCGGCCCCGGTAGAACGCGAGGACGTTGCCCGCGACGATGGCCGAGTCGCCTTGAGGATCGATAGCCACGAGCTCCGCGGCGAACCGCTCCCCGGCTTCGGCGTGTCCGATCCAGACGCAGCCCGCGGCGAGCCAGCCGAGCACGTCGGGGTCGTCGCGGATCCCGCCATGCCACGCTTCGAGGAGGTTCAGCACGGAGCGTTCTGGATCACGAAACAGTCGCGTGATCCCGGTCATCGCGGCTGCCCAAGGCGTTCCCGGTTCCAACGCCTCCATGCGTCGCACGTAGTCGTCGATCGCCTGGAGGTGGACCGGGTCGGAGGAGAATCCCATGTTGAGCACCTGCCATCGCAGGTACGCTAGGCCGCGGAGAAGCTGCAGATGATCGCCTTGCTCGGCGAGCACGTGCTCCAACTCGGCAATGGCCCCCATCAACGGACCTTCGCTCCAGCTCCAGACGGCGTGCCGCGCCTCCATGTACAGACGCAGAGCCTCGGCGTCCGGCAGCCGCCGGTCCTGGATCGCCTGCTTTTCCTCCGGGGTCAGGACGATGGACAGCGCGTCCGCGATGGCCGACGACACCCTGTCCTGAATCTCGAAGATGTCGTCGACGACCCCATCGTACTTCTCGGACCACAGATGCTGCTCGGACCGTGTGTCGATGAGCTGAGCGGAGACGCGGAGCCGGCTCCCGGCTTTCCGCACGCCTCCCTCCAGCGCGAACCGGACGTTCAGCTCCTCGGCGATCTGGGAAAGCCGCAGGCTCGTGGCCCTGTACTGCATGGCCGTCGTGCGGCTGATGACTCGAAGTCCCCGGATGCGGGACAGATCGGCAATGACCTCCTCGGTCAGGCCGTCACTGAAGTAGGCGTCGTCCGGATCCGGGCTCATGTTGGTGAACGGCAGCACGACGAGGCCGCGCCGGGGAGCACCGTCGGGGGCGGGGGCAGGCGCGAGGGCAGCCTCCACCGCGCCCGCGAAGGCGGTCATCGAGGGAAAGCGTGCGTCGGGATCCTTCGCGAGCGCACGCCGCACGATGGCGTCCAGGGCGGCTCCCTGGGGGCCGGAACCCGTGAGGTGTGGCGGGGACTGCGTCATGTGGGCCGCGAGCGCCGCATGCGCCGACCGCTTCGGGAACGGCGGATGGCCTTCGAGCATCTCGAAGAGCACACACCCCAGTGAGTACTGATCCGAGCGCCCGTCCGGGTCGCGCGTCTCTTCGATCTGCTCCGGGCTTATGTAGTGAGGGGTGCCCAGGGAGTACCCGGTCGCCGTCAGCCGCTGGTCGCTTCCCCTCACCAGGGAGATCCCGAAGTCGGCGACCATGGTCTCGCCGACGTGCAACAGCAGGTTGGATGGCTTGACGTCGCGGTGGACCACGCCCTGGTCGTGGGCGTAGGCCAGCGCCCGCGCCGCGGCCGTGGCGATACGGCCGGCCTCCAGCGACGACAGCGCACCTTCGCGATCGAGCCGCTGCCGCAGCGATTCGCCCGCGATCACCGGCATCACGTAGAAGAGGGATCCGTCCACTTCGCCCGAGTCGAACAGCGGCAGGATGTTGGGGTGATTCAACGTCGCCGTCGTTCGGATCTCGGCGCGGAAGCGCCCGAGACCTTCCGAGCTCATCGTCCCCGGTCGGACGACCTTCACCGCGACCATGCGCTCGTGCTTCACGTCCTCGGCCAGGTAGACGCTGGCCATCCCGCCCTCGCCGAGCTTGCGCTCGATCTTGTAGCGGCCGGCGAGCGCGGCGTCGAGGCGCTGGGTGTGATGCTGGGAATCGGTCACGTCAGTTCCCCTCGGCGAGCGCGCTCAGGAGCACGTCGAACCAGTTGGTCACCAGCATAATGGACCGATTCGGGTCCCCTCTCTGCGCCGACGAGCCTTCGATCCGAAGGACCAGGAACTCTCCCGTTACCGGATGACGGTCCCAGACCCTGGCCCCTAGGGGAAGCTCGAGCCCCGTCGACTCGTTCGACACGACCGCCAGATCGCCATCGGTATCGCCCCGTCGGGCGGTGCGCGTCGACGTCGAACGGCACGGCGAAAAAGCCTCCGCTCCTGCTCGCATAGACGACGTGGCCGGTCTCGCTCCAGCGAGCATCGACGGCTCCCTGGCCCACCGAGGTGGTATCTCCGGTCTCGACGTCGACGATTATCGTGCGCGCGTCCGACCCGGAGCTCTCCCCGGCCACAGTCGTGAGGACGCCGTCACCTCCAGGGAGCACGTCGCGCGGCCGTAGCTCGAATCCGTCGGGGTGATGAACGACGGTGTCCGGCGCGCCGCCGTCTTCGGGGAGCCGGGCGATCGTCGCGCCGGGACCGCGAGGCGACGCGTAGATGAAGCCGTCGTCGCCCCAGGCCAACCCGGTCGGCCAGAATCCGGGGTTCTGGCCGTCGTGCAGCAAGATGTTCGCCGGTTTGATGTCGCGGTGGATCACGTCGCTCCTGTGAGCGTAGTCCAGCGCGTCGGCCACCTCCCGGGCGATCCGCACCGCCTCCTCGACGCCCAGCTGCTGCTCACGGTCGAGCCTCTCACGCAGCGACTCGCCCTCGATGTAGGGCATCACGTAGTAGAGGAAGCCGTCGGCCTCGCCCGAGTCGAAGAGCGGCAGGATGTGGGGGTGCTGCAGGTTGGCGGTCGTCTTGATCTCGGCCAGGAAGCGCTCCCCACCCAGGACCGCCGCCAGCTCCGGGCGCAGGATCTTCACCGCGACTTTGCGCTCGTGCTTCACGTCCTCGGCCAGGTAGACCGAGGCCATCCCACCCTCGCCGAGCTTGCGCTCGATGCGGTACCGGTCCGCGAGGGCAGCGTCGAGGCGTTGGGTGGGGCCGTCGCTCATCTCAACTCCCTCCCCCCACCCGCTCGCGCAGCTCGGCGAAGAAGTTGGTTGTGAGCACGAGGCGGTCCTCGCGGGGGGCCGTGCTCAGGCGCCGGACCCCGATAAACCGAGAGCCGTCCGCGTTCGCATCGTACGACCACCCGCCACCGAGGTAGATGCTTCCCGTTTGCGGGTAGAAGAGCGGTTCGACGCGCAGCACCGAGAAGCCGGTCCCGGCACGCACGGAGGCCGCCAGGAGCTGGACACCCGGACCCTCGAAACGGACGAAATAGAGCGTGCGGCCGTCGCGCGACCATCGGGGCTCGTATCCCTGACCCGCGGAGACCGGGATCTTCTCGTCGTTCACGTTCGGGAAGGGCCGAACGAAGATACGCCACGCGACGGCCGGGTCGTCATCTTCCTCAACGTAGGCGAGCCAGCGGCCGTCGGGGGACAGCGTGGCCTGCCCGTGCTGCTTTCCGGTGACGAGCAGCGTATCGACGACGCCGGTGCCTGCTGGGATCGCTGCCAAGCCGGTCCTGTTGCCGATCACGAACAGGGTGTCGTCGGGTGACCAGGACCCGGGCCAGACGTCGCCGTCCTCCGGCTCGGGAATGACCTCGGTCAGGGGCTCGATCTCGCCGCTTCCGTCGGCCCTGATCCGAACGAAGCGTGCCGAGCTGTCGGCCCACTCGATCATGCCGACGTACCGTCCGTCGGCCGACCAGGTCGTGTGCCTGTACCTGCCCTGCGCGACGATCTGACTCGTTCCACCGGCCAGGTCCCACGTCTTCACCAAGAAGCTGCTGTCGCGCTGCTGGCTGGTGAGCACGACTCTCGAGCCGTCGGGCGACAGCGTGGGGTCGTAGTTCGACTCGCCTGGGCGGAAGGTCCAGTCGAGCACCTCCATCGTGCCGTCGCGGTCGACCCACATGACTTGGTAGTCCTGTCTTCGCGGTGCGCCGTATCCGGCGATGAGGTCCCCACGATCCGACACCAGGAAGCCGAAGAGCCCCTCCTCGAGCACGATCGGATCGGTCGTCAACTGGAGGCTCTCGAGGTCGAACCCGGCAGCCATGAGCTGGCCGGTGCCGGTGAGGTAGACGATGTGTCCCGAGGCGATGTACTGCGCCCGGATGCCGTGGACGAGGTAGTGCCGGCTCCCCGTCTCGAAATCGACCGCCCAGATCTCGGTGAGCTCTTCGTCGTACACGTCGTGGTACAGCCGCCCCAACATCCCCCGCGAGCCCGGGAGGACCCATGGCATTTCGAAGAAGACCCCCTGGTCCTCCGTGCCGGGCACCGGCGTGGCTTCTCCGCCGGTCGCGGGTACCCTGAGAACGTGCGGCCGCTCCGAGCTGCTGGACCCGAGGTACAGATACCCGTCGTCCCCCCAATCCGGGGTCATGGCGGGCTCATCGACGAGCACCGTGAGTGGTCGTCCTCCTTCGAGCGACACCGTCTTGACCGTGTCGCCCACGATGAACGCGATGCTGTTCCCGTCGGGGGAGAAGGTGAATTCAGCAGCGCCTTGGGTTCCCGGGATCGCCTCCAGATCGAGGACGCCCCGTTCCCGGACCCAGATCTGGGAGTCTTCGGGCCCGAGCCTTTCGAACAGCGGGAAGTCCGGACGAATGATGCGGTACCCGATCCGCGAGCCGTCCCTGGACAGTCGCACCATGACCCTCTCCAGAGGGGCCGGCGGCTCGATCGGGTGCCGCTCCACCGGCCCCGACGGCGGTGGACCGAGGCCCGAGTTGGCCAACACGCCCACCAGGACCACGGACAGCGCGGCGAAGGCCAGCGCCGTCGGCTTCCATGGACCAGCAGATGCCACGGACGCCGCGGCTGGAGCCTCACCGTGCCGGAACGTCGTATTGCCGAGCGCGGCCGCGAAGTCGGCGGCCGTCGTAAACCTGTCCGCGGGCACCTTCTCGAGCGCCTTGCGGATCGCGGCATCCACATGCGCCGGCACGGCGGACCGGTGCTCGGTCGCCGTGACCGGCTTACCGCTGATGATCTGCCCAAGCACCGCCTGCGCCGTGCTGCCCAGGTACGGCGGGTCCCCGACCAGCATCTCGTAGAGCACGCACCCCAACGAGTAGATGTCGCTCCTGGCGCCGACCGTCTGGTCGCCGGTCGCCTGCTCCGGGCTCATGTAGTACGGCGTGCCGACGCTGAGACCCGTCTCGGTCAGCCGTGCCCCGCCCCCCGCGCCCACCGCGAGCGCGATGCCGAAGTCGCCCACCACGGGCTGGCCACCCTGGAAGAGGATGTTGCCTGGCTTGATGTCTCGGTGGACGACGCCGTGCTTGTGCGCGAAGTCGAGCGCGTTCGCGACGGCCGTGGCGATGCGGACCGCCTCGTCGACGGGGAGCTGCCTCTCGGTGTCGAGCTTGTCCCTGAGCGTCTCGCCCTCCACGTACGGCATCACGTAGTAGAGAAACGAGTCGGCCTCGCCCGAGTCGTAGAGCGGCAGGATGTTGGGGTGCTGCAGGTTGGCGGTGGTCTCGATCTCGGCGAGGAACCGCTCGGCGCCCACCACGGCCGCGAGCTCGGGCTTCAAGACCTTGAGCGCAACGTTGCGGTTGTGCTTGATGTCCTTGGCCAGGTAGACCGTGGCCATGCCCCCTTCGCCGAGCTCGCGCTCGACGGTGTAGCGGCCTGAGAGCGCACCGTTGAGGCGGGACACGGAGTCGGACATCAGTTACCCCCCATGATCACCCGCAGCTCCTCGAACCAGTTCACCGCGACCACGAAGCGCTCGGGCTCGGCCGGGCCGACAGACGGGGCCGTCGAGGCCACGTCCGCCTGCACCGGCACGATGAAGCGGTCGCCGTCCGGGTGGAGGTCCCAGGCGCTGCGGTCGATGCTCTCCGGGGAAAACAGCGTGTCGGTCGCCGTAACGGCGAACGACGGCTCGCGGCGGATGCGGGCCGCGACGAGGTAGCGATCGGGCCCGCTGGAGGCCCAGTAGTAGATCGTATTCCCATCGACCGACCAACGCGGCTCGATAACCGTGCGTCCGTCCCCCCCGCGCACGACCAGCTCCCGTTGCCTGGGTGTCGGGAAGCTGCGGACGAAGATGCCGGCGACCTCGCCGAATTCCGTGTAGGCGACGAGCGAGCCGTCGGGAGAAAGCGCGGGATCCAGCACTCTCCCCTCGCTCGTGAGGTAGACGTACGCGCTGTCCACCCGGAAATCGTAGATCCAGATCTCCGCAGTGCCCGCGGGATAGCTCTGGAAGAGGATCACGTCCTCGGTGGGCCAGTCGTAGGCCCGCTGGTCTCCGGGCATGCTCACCAGGAGCTCGGGCGGGGCGTCGTCACCGAACGTCTTCACGAAGAGGTCGGAACCGTCGGTGCCCTCAGCCTCGCGGCTGAAGACGATGCGCGTTCCGTCCGGTGACCATTCGGGACCTTCGTTCTCACCCTCGAAGGTGAGCGGGCGCGGTACGTCGCCGACCACTGTATTGTACGTGAAGATCTGGGCGGAGCCCCTGGACGATGCCGGGCCGGCGCTCTCGAAGGCCAGCGTCTCGCCGTCGGGGCCCCAGGCGACCTCCGCGAGGTCCCGCGGCTCCAGGCCGAGGATCGTTCCGTTCCCCTCCAGATCCACGACCATGAGCCTCTCGTCGGGTGGCCCCGAGCCCGCGCCGGTCGCGGTCCCGATGCCGTACACGAGGGTGCCGTCGTCGGAGATCGAGTATTTGGCAAACGCTCCGCTGGCGACGGCCAGCCCGGACACCATCGGCACGGCGTCACCCGCGGTCTGGAGACGGTCCACGTCGAATGGCTGCGCCCAAAGGCCGCCCTGCAGGTCCACGAAGATCACGTGTCCGGTGGCCACGTACGTCGCGTCGATCCCCCCGGCGATGAGAAGCCGAGTCGAGTCCGAGTCGAGGTCGAGGACGTACGTCGACTGGTCGCGACGGTCGGTGTACGTCAAGGCGCCGCTGCCCGGAAGCAGCCTGGGCTGGACGGCCCAGCCTAGGCCCTCCAGGAGGTGGCGGGGTTCGCCCCCGGTACCCGGCACGGCCCAGAGGCCGGTGTCGCTTCCGTACACGATCGTGCCATCGGCCGACCAACTGGGTGTGAAGATGGCGCGGTGGCCACTCGGCACGACAGCCCTCGGCGCGCCGCCCGAAAGCGCGACGCGCATGAGCACGTCCTCGGACGTCGAGCCGCCCACGTACGCCAGCCAGTCACCCTCGGGGGAGAACGTCGGGTAGAACGGCTCACCGTCGGTTTCGAGGCGCTGGAAGCGCTCCTCGGAGATCTCCCTCCAGTAGAGGGCGTTGCCGCCGTCGCCGTTGACCGACATCGCGAGACGCCGCCCGTCCGGGGAGATGAAGACCTTGTGCCGGCTGTCGAGCCGGTGCGCCTCCATGTCGATCGCGTAGCGCTGGACGAGTTGCGCGGGCTGCGGGCGGCCAAAGAGGCTGAACGCGGCGAGCGCGGTCGCGACGGCCGCGACGCCCACCGAGCCGACCAAGCGCGGGTCGCGGTGCCACGGGAGCCGGGGGCCGGGCGGGAGCACGGAGCCGGGGTGAACGCCTCGTCCCCGAGCGCAGTCATGAACTCCTTCGCGCTCTCGAACCGGTCAGCCGGCAGCTTCTCGATGGACTTCGTCACCGTCGCCGCCACGTGCGGTGGCACCGTCCGCCGCAGATCCGTGAGCGGCCTCGGGTCCTCCGTCAGGATCCGCACCAACACGCTCTGCGCGCTCGGGCCCGTATGCGGAGGCTGACCGGCCAGCATCTCGTACAGCACGCACCCGAGGCTGTAGACGTCGCTCCGTGCCGACAGGTCACGGTCCGCGCTCGCCTGCTC
>JBDHGI010000196.1:0-12340 GCA_039589955.1 Gemmatimonadota bacterium
GGACAGTGGTTGGCCCTCCGCGATGTGGATGAGCCCGCTGAGCTCTCGCCCCCCCCGAAGTCGCATGGTCACGACCTTCTTCTGGAGGAGAAGCCGATCGACATCCGTGGGTGACGTGCTCACTGACGACTCCGGGTTCGTGTGCTCTGGGTCAGGATGCCAGGTCATGGCGGGCAATGATACGGTCCAGCCGCGGACGGGACACCTTGAGGAGCCGGGCCGCCGCGCTCTTGTTGCCGTCGGTGGCGAGAAGCGTGTAGCGGACGTGTTCCTTCTCGATGGCGTCCAGGCTCATCTCTCCGGTTCCCGATGCCAATCGGTCTTGTTGGGTGGCCGCTTCCGTCGGACGGGCGTCTGCTGAGGAGGGCCCGCCGACATCGTCGATGGACAACGTGCCGCCCCGGCACAACACCACGCCCCGGGTGAGCACGTTCTCCAGCTCCCTCACGTTGCCTGGCCAGTCACGCCGGATGAGCTCCATCATGACCTCGTACGGCACCACGGGCAATGGGCCCGAGATCTCCACTGCGGCCTTGGCGAGGATGTGCCGGACCAGTAGAGGAATGTCCGAGCGTCGCTCCCGGAGCGGCGGGACGTGTAGCTCGATGACCTGTAGACGGAAGAACAGGTCTTCCCGGAATGCTCCTTCCTGGACCAGCTGCCTCAGGGGCCGGTGGCTGGCGGCGACCACCCGTGCTTCCGTCGACCGTGGCACCTCGCCTCCCACGGCGTAGAACTCCCTCTCCTGTAGCACCCGGAGCAGCTTCGCCTGGAACGCGAGGCTGGTGTCTCCGATCTCGTCGAGGAAGACGGTTCCCTTTCCCGCGAGCTCGAACCGTCCACGCCGATCCGCGACGGCTCCCGTGAACGCGCCCCTCACGTGCCCGAAGAGCTCGGATTCCAGGAGCGTCTCGGGGAGCGCGGCGCAGTTCACCGCGACGAAGGGCTCGCCGGCGAACGGGGAGTTCTCGTGGATGGTGCGTGCCACGAGCTCCTTTCCGGTGCCTGTCTCGCCAGAGACCAGGACCGGCGCCCTGGAGCTCGACACGGCTCCGATGGTCTTGTAGACCTCCATCATGGCAGAGTGTCGGCCCACCATCCGTCCCCGCGGAAGCGGCGGATCGGGGGCGGCGTTGGCGGTGGCCCGAAGCTCCCTGCCCGCTCGGTCTCCCACGCACCGCTCGAGGACGTTCTCGATGTCGTCCAGGTCCACCGGCTTGACCAGGTAGTCGTACGCGCCCTGCTTGATGGCATCGATGGCCCCCTGCACGTCGGCGTACCCCGTGAAGACGATCACGTCCACGTCGGGCTGGCGCTTCCGGAGGACCTCGAGGAGCTCGAACCCGCTCATGCCCGGCATCTGCACGTCGGTGATGACGATATCGGGTCCGAAGGACGCGATCTGGCCGAGCGCGGCCTCTCCGTCCGCGGCGGAGCTCACCGTGTAGCCGATGTCGGACAGGTGGGCCTCGAGGGTTCGGCAGAGGGACTCGTCATCTTCGACCAGGAGAAGACGGATCCCGTTCATGGGAGTCTCCCGTTGTCCGCGAGCCAGGCCTCGGCCGCATTGCCGTCACCGGGCACGCCTGTGGATGTGGCTACCGCCGGGCGAGAGACACCGAAGGCGCGGCGTCTCCCCTCACCGGGACCTGGAGCGACGGTCGAGGAAGGACCGGCAGCGCCGCTTCCCTTGGGTCCCTCTTCGAGCGGGACGGTCGTCGTCAGGGAATCGGAGGCCGCGGCCAGTGGCATCCGCACCACGAGCTCGGCTCCCTTCTCCCATACGGGGAGATCGGCGAGGTAGACATCGCCGCCCGCGGCACGGAGCGTACGGGAGACGACAGCGAGGCCGATGCCGGATCCGTTGGACTTCGTCGTGAAGAACGGCTCGAAGATTCTCTCGCGAACCTCGTTGGGAACGCCCGGTCCATGGTCGCGGATGTGGACCGCCACGGCGGGGCCCATTCCGGAAACGTTCTCGAGAGCGGAGCGGATGATGAGTCGACCTCCCGTTGGCTGCGCCTCCAGGCCGTTCATCATGAGGTTCAGGAAGGCTCCCTTGAGGTGTCCAGGATCACTTCGGACACGGTCATGGGAGGCGTCCAGATCGAGGCTGACCTCTACGCCGGCTCGGTCGAACTCGCCCCGGAGCAGGTCGATGGTCTCGGTGAGGACGGCGTGCAGGCTCACCACCTGCTCCTTGGTCTCGTCACGCCGCGCGAGCTGCAGGATGCTGGTCAGGGAGCTTCCGAGGCGATCGACCTCCTTCAGGCTGATGTCCACCGACTCCCGGAGCTCGGCGGGAAGCGGCTTCGTCCGGCCCCACCGCTCGATGCGCTGGAGGTTCATCTTCACGCAGCTCAGCGGATTCCGGATCTCGTGGGCCAGATAGGCCGAGAGCTCGCCGATCACGGCGAGACGGCTGTTCTGGTCCACCTGGCCCACCATGCGCTTGATCTGATCCGACATTTCTCGGAAGGCCAAGGTGAGCTCGCCGACCTCGTCCTCGCCGGGCGGGGGCAGCCAGGGCACCAGATCTCCGGCCCCGATCCGCTTCGCCGCGCGAATGAGCTCCTTCAGGGAGTTCGTCACCCGCCCCAACAGCGCCGAGAAGGCAAGCGAGGTGGACGCAGCCAGCAGAATCACGAAAACCCAGTACCAGGCGCCCAGACGCCCGAAGGGTGCGATGATCGAGCCCAGGCCGACCTCGGCCACGACGAGCCACCTGCCATCGGGCGTGACGCTGAGGGCACCGATCCGTCGATCTCCCGAGGCGTCACGGAAGCCGAAGGAGGACGCGAGGCCCGGGTTCTCGTCGAGGACCGCGATGGCCGCGAGAGCCGCCGCCGACGGGTCAGCCTGAACCTCCTCGCATGCCGCGGAATAGAGCACGACCCCCGTGTTCCGATCCACGATCTGCGTGTGGAGCGCGGACGTGGCCGGAGTCGGGGCGACGAGGTCGTCCACCCAGAAGTAGGCCTCGGCGACACGGTTCCCGGCCCTGTCGAGGTAGGCTCGCACAGGAACCAGGTGGACGCCCCCGGAAGGTCCGCAGCGCGTCCGCTCGCCCGGAAGCGACCCCGTAAGCGTGACCGGGGACCCGTTTCGATCGACGATGCGGACGAAGACCGCCTCCGCGAGGGCGGGTTCGGGCGGCCAGGCCACGGGGCCCCCTCGCTCCTCGCCCTGGGTCTCGGGCCCCGCCACGGGGAACGTGGGGACCCTCTTGAGAGCCTGCCGTACCTGGGCAGTGGAGGTCTCGAGGTGACCCGACAGCTCGGTCACGGTGTCGTCCAGGCGGGCCGTGGTGGCCTCCCGGTTCAAGTACGCCGAGTACAGGAATCCGAAGGTGGCGACGGCGAGGAGCGGCAACACCGCCAACCCCAAGAACAGCAGGACGATCTTCTGCCTGAGTGACAAAGGTCCGACTCCTGGTCCCCGAGGTGTGGATGGTGCGGCCCGGATCGGGAGGCACTGCAATGGGAGTGCCAGGTCGCGAAGGGGCCATGGACCGGGTGGTGACCGGGCCGGGACGCCGGCCTTCCCCAAGGAAGTGTTGCGTCACAGCAACAATATCCACCCAGTCCCCACGTGGAACATCGGGGATCCGGTGATGGGTGGCTACCAGGGTGAGCATGTCGATCAACGGTACATAAATTTCTATACACCAGCACTTTGTGCCATCATGTCACCCGGCATGTTCGAGTGACGGTTCCGCCTGCCCTGAGTCAAAGTGTGGCATGCATGCAACACTTCGGTCGTGATGTCCGAACCTCCGAGAGGCTCCAGGTGAGCTTGCCCTCACCCCGTAGGGCGCACACAGGCGGGACCGGCGAGCCACGGGTCAGGGTTGGGCAATTTGGGACACGGGCCAATAATCGATGCAGACTCCGAGGCCGCGTGCCCCCCTCGGCTTGTGGCTGCAGGGGGCGAATCTCGAGCTTGCGTGCCCGTGGGTCGTCCGAGGCTGCTGACGGCGAGTGTCCGACGCGTGACCGGGGGACGGACGTTGTCAATTGTGCTATGCATCAGATAGGCAATAACATCCGACGAGTACCTCAAGTGTATCCTGGAACCTTGTGCACTCCGTTTCTTCGATCGTCGCCCGAACGACTCTCTCTGCCGACACGAACGGGTGGATCATTCCGTACGTTTCGGTGTCAGGCAGGAGAGTCGCCGGGCGCGGCAACGAGCCGGGCCTCACGGCTGTCTAATAGCATCGGAGGGTCATTCGGGGGGGACCACGGCATCCTCAGGGGGTCGAGCGGATGAGCGACGGGTTGCGGGGTCTGTGGCGTGAGCTGAAGGAACGGCGCGTGGTGGGTGCCGTTGCAGCCTACGCCGCGGTCGCCTTCGTCCTCCTCCAACTGTCGGAGATCATCTTCCCCGCCTTCGGGATCGGGCCTTCCGCGGTGCGACTCCTCGTCGGCGCGCTCCTTGCCGGTTTTCCTCTGGTGCTCGGCCTCTCCTGGGTGTATGACCTCACGAGGAAGGGGCTGACCCGGACCCGATCCCGGCACGGAGCTCCCGTATCCCTGCCGATGCCGGTGGTCACGGCAGGAGTGGTCCTGAGCGCGGCAGGGCTCGGTCTCGTGGGCTGGTGGGCCGTGCGCGGTGCCCAGCTTGGCGGTGCCCCGGCGGCGGCTCAGTCCTCCATCGCCGTGCTCCCCTTCGTGGACATGAGCGAGCGCGGTGACCAGGGCTACCTCGGGGACGGGCTCGCCGAGGAGATCCTCAACGTCCTCGCAGGCATCGACGGGCTTCACGTGGCCGCGCGCACGTCCGCCTTCGCCCTTCGTGAGAGCGCTCAGGACATCCGGGACGTGGGGACGCAGCTCGGCGTCGCCACCGTCCTGGAAGGGAGCGTGCGCCGGGACGACCGCCGGGTCCGCATCACGGCTCAGCTGATCGACGCGACCAGCGGCTACCACCTGTGGTCGAACACGTACGATCGGGAGGTGGAGGACATGTTCGCGGTCCAGGACGAGATCGCCGGCGCCATCGTGTCGGCGCTCCTGGGCCAGCTGGACGTTCCCACGGGGATCGGGAGCCGGCACGTGGCTCCCCCGGAAGCCAGAGACGCCTACTGGCAGGGGCGTGCTCAGTGGAATCGACGGGACGCCGCCGGCGTGCCCGGCGCCTTGAGGCTCTTCGAGCGTGCCCTGACCGTCGATCCCGAGTTCGCCGAGGCCTACGCGGGGCTGGCCGACGCGTACGCGCTGATGCCTCAGGTCGTTCCCGGGATCGATCCGACGGTGGCCTTTACTCGGGCGGAGGGTGCGGCGAAGAAGGCCTTGGAGCTCGATCCCGACCTGGCTGAAGCCCACGCGTCCCTAGGGCTCGTTCTGGCCCTGACCGGGGACCGCGCCGGTGCCCTCACCTCCCTGGACAAGGCGCTGGCGCTCAACCCCTCCCACGCGGCCGCCCTCCACTGGCGCGGCAACGTCCTGGCCGAATCCGGTCAGCTCGCCTCGGCGTCCGCCGATCTGGCGGGGGCCGCGAAGCTGGACCCGCTCTCTCCCGCCATCGCGACGGACAAGGGGTACCTGCACCTGTGGAGGGGCGAGATCGAAGCGGCGGCGGCGTCCTTCGACAACGCGCTGGCGCTGGACTTCCGGTTCGGCCCTGCGCTCTTCGGCAGGGCCCTGGTGGCCCTGGAGCGGGAGGAGCCGGTGCCGCTCCGCATGGCCCTTGCTCAGTGGGCAGCCGTGTCCGGGCTGCCCGCAGGCCTCGCCGCGGAGCTGGCGGAGCCCATGATCGGCCATCGGCGGACGGGGGAGACGGGAGAGGCCCCTCCGACTCTCCGTAGCGTGGCCGAGCAAGGGGATCTGGCCAAAGCCGGCGTCCTGGCGTCGTTGCACGCCCTGGTGGGCGCGGACGAGGAGGCCATCGGCTGGCTACAGCTTTCCGTTGAAGATGGCTCCTGGGTGGACCAGTACCTGGCGGTGAACCCCCTCTACGACCGCTTTCGCGAGGACCCTCGCTTCCTCGAGGTCATGACCCTGGTGTCTCGGCCCCGAGGAGGCTGAGGGGACGGCGCTCCCGCCAGTCGAGCTCCCTGAAACCCCCATCTATACTTGTTCGTATATATACCCATTCGTACAACCCGAGCAGGGGGCCCGAATGGCTGACGGGAAGCACCTGAAAGCCCACTGGTTCCACATTCTCCTCTCCGTCGCGGACCGTGACCTCCACGGTGCGGCCATCATGGAGGAGGTGCTCGATCGGACGGACGGAGAGATCAGGCTTTGGCCCGGCATGCTCTACGGATCGCTGAAACAGATGGTGAGCCGAGGCCTGATCCGCGAGGTGGAGGCACCCGAGGGCTCTCCCACGGAGGGAGGTCGGCGTCGCTTCTACGGAATCACCGCGAGGGGCCGGGCCGCCCTTCACCGGGAGGTCCGCAGGCTTGAGCGCTTCGTGCGCGTGGCGAGAGCCAAGCGCCTGGGGGAGGAGCGAGGGTGAGCCCCAAGGCCGAGGCCCGCGCCCGGCGCTGGTACCGGGTGCTGCTCAGGGCCTATCCCCCGCCCTTCCGTCGCCGCTACGGAGAGGAGATGGAGCACTGCTTCATCTGGCTCCTCAGACGGGATGTGGCGCGGGCCGGAGCTGTTGGCGCCCTGCGGTGTTGGCTGGGCACGCTGTGGGATTGCGGCCTGGGCGGCGTGGCGGCCCGCCTCGGCAGAGGCGAGGAAGAACGCTCAATTCACGGAGGATGGGGTATGGGAATGCTGGGCTCGGATCTTCGCCTCGCCCTGCGGGCCCTCTGGCGCCGGCCGGTGTTCGGAGCCACCGCGGTGCTGACCATCGCTCTGGGCATCGGCGCCAACGCGTCGGTGTTCACGGTGGTGAAGAGCTTTCTCTTCGCTCCCCTCCCCTACGAGCGGCCCGACGAGCTGGTCATCCTCTGGGACGAGAACCCGGACCTGGGCTGGTCCGATACCGACATCAGCCCCGCCAACGCCTGGGATTGGCGGGAGCGCGCCAGGAGCGTCGCCGACCTCGCCGTCCACTATGAGGAGCGCTTCACCCACACCAGTGAGGGGCAACCGGAGCTCGTGGCGGGCCTCCGTGTGACACCGAACTACCTGACCGTGCTGGGCCGCGCCCCGGCGCTCGGTCGGGACCTCCGGGCCGCGGAGGTCGGCGAGGGGATCGAGGGAGTGGCCATCCTCATGGACGGGTTCTGGGAGCGACGCTTCGGTCGCGCTCCCGAGGCTCTGGGGTCGACGCTCCTGCTGGACGGCCACCCCTACACGGTGGTGGGCATCATGCCTCGGGACTTCGTGGCGCTCGACGCGCGCCCCGACGTCCTCGTGCCCCACGACCTGCACCCCAGGGACGCCGACCGGTCGGGACACTACGCCGAGGCCATCGCGCGGCTGGCACCCGGAGCGACCGTCGCCGGCGCGCAGAGGGAGCTCGCGGAGGTGGCCCGGGAGCTCGAGGTCGAGCACCCCGACACCAACGAAGGCTGGACGGTGAAGGCGGTCTCCGCCCGCGCGGACTTGGTGGGGGACATAGCGCACCAGGCCTCCCTGGTGCTCATGGTGGCCGTCGGATTCGTGCTCCTCATGGCCTGCGTCAATGTCGCGAACCTGCTCCTGGCCCGGGCTGGAAGCCGGGGCCGGGAGATGGCGGTGCGGTCGGCGCTGGGCGCGGGCCGGGGGCAGGTGATCCGCCAGCTCCTCACCGAGAGCTTCCTCATGGCAGGCCTGGGAGGCGTCCTGGGCCTCGGCATGGGATGGTACGGCTATCGGGGTATCGTGGCGGCGCTTCCCAGTACGATGCCGCCGGTCTTCGAGTTCGGGATGGACGGGCCCGTCGTGGCCTACACGGTCCTGCTGACGGCTGCCGCGGCGATCTTCTTCGGCACGGTACCCGCCGTCCGGACCTCGAGGTACGGCGCCGAGATGCTTCGGGACGGAGGCCGCTCCGGACGCAGCGCGCGGGCCGGCCGCTTCGGGTCGACGCTGGTGGTCGTGCAGACCGCCGTGGCTGTGGTCCTCCTGGTGGGCGGTGGCCTGCTGATGAGGAGCATCGCCGGCATGCGGAGCCAGGACTTCGGCTTCGACACCGGCAACCTGCTCATCACGCGCATCTCCCCGCCGGCGGACCCATACGATGACAGCGAGGCTCTGGGCGCCTTCTGGGATGCCGTGGAGACCCGAGTCCGAGAGCTTCCCGGCGTCACGGCCGCCGGCACCACCCAGGCCCATCCCCTCGGTGGCTCCAATTGGGGTTGGTCCTTCACCATCGCTGGACGGGAGGGGGAAGGAGAGCGAACGGCCCGGGTCACGTACGCGTCCGAAGATCTCTTCGAGACGCTCGGCTTCCGCACCACCTCGGGGCGCCCCCTATCGGGCGCCGACGGGCCGGAGGATCCCCCGGTTGCGGTGGTCAACGAGACCTTCGTCTCCCGCTACCTGGGCGGCCAGGACCCTCTGACGGCGGGTATCGTGGCATGGTGCGGTCCCGCTCCCTTCTGGTGAGGACCGTGGGGGAGCCGTCGGCGATCCTCCCGGATGTTCAGCGCGCCGTGTGGTCCGTCGATCCGACCCTTCCGGTCTACGGGGTGGACACCATGGACGAGCTGGTTCGCCGGCGTCTGGGAGGCTTCGCGGTGATCGGATACCTCATGGGGATCTTCGCGCTGCTCTCCCTGCTTCTGGGTGCCGTGGGCATCTACGGCGTCACGGCCTACGCCGCCGGACAGAGGACGGCGGAGCTCGGCCTGCGCATCGCCATGGGTGCCGACCCGTCGGACGTTGTGCGCATGATGCTCTTCCAGGGCGGGCGGCGGGCTCTGCTGGGCCTCGTCGTCGGCCTCATCCTGGCGGGACTCCTGTCGGGTGCCATGACCAGGATCCTCGTGGGCGTGAGCCCTCGGGATCCCCTGACGTTCGCGTCGGTGGCTCTGGTGCTGGCCGCGGTGTCCCTTCTCGGCCTCTACCTTCCCGCCCGGAGAGCGGCCAGGGTGGACCCGGTACGGGCGCTCGCGGCTGAGTAGGATTCCCGGGGGGCGGGCTCCGCGGTGCTACCGCCCGTTTCGCAGCGGCCCACCGCTTCCTCGGGGGCTCCCAGGAAGGAACGCCTGCGTACGGATCTTCCAGGCGTCCCCGTCGTTGAGATACACCGTGAGCAGCATCCCCGACGCCCTGGCCGAAGCCGGCGCTGACGGTGTGAGGACATACCGCTCCACGGTCATCGCCATGTTGTTGCTGGCGTCGAAGTCGATGAGGAACGTCTCGACGCGGGCGATGCGCGACACGGCCCCGAGGAGGTAGTCGAGGACTTCGGCCCGTCCCTCCAGCTGCTCTCCCTCGGGAGTGATCAGAAGGGTCTCCCGGGCGTACAGCCCTGCGGCCTTTTCCGCGTCGTCTTCTGCCCAGGCGTCCACCCAGGCGCTGGAGATCGGCCGTAGACCGCGCAGTACGGCGTCCAGAAACTCGGCTCTGACCGAGCCCTCGGCTCGGGACCTGGAGCCCGGCACGACCTGGCCCGACGCGGTCGGGGTGGCCGCGGCGAGGGCGAGCATCGCGAGAAGGACCGTGTGCGCGTTCATGCCCAAAGCTAACAGGCCTCCCCCTCCAACCCGGCGTCCCTCCGCGCGATATTTCAGTGCGGGGGGCGCCGGAAGGCGAGCTGCCCTCTCCTGCGCGTGGACTCCAACGCGAGGAGGACCCCCATGCGACCCATTGCAGTCACGTTGCTCCTCCTGTCCTGCGCCGTAGCTGCGCTCGACGGCCAAGCCTGTGAGAAGGTGCCCCCGCCGTTCCTGCCGAGTCTCCTCCCCGAGTCGGCCCGGGGGATGGAGCTCCGACTGGGCACGGACCCGACCGGAGGGTGCACCGGCATGTATCGCCCCGCATCGGCGGCAGCCCGCCTGTCGGATCCGTGGGCCATGGTGTCCATCAAGGAAAACGCCGATCCCGCGCTGGGAGAGGACGCGGAAGCAATCCGACAGCACTACGCGCCGCCCACCCATACGCTGTTCACCATGGCCGGGTGGCCCGTGGCAATGCGGGAGGCACCTCTCGGCGACGAGTTCGTCGCCTTGAAGGGCTCCGTCTGCGTCACCGTGCTGGTGAAGAACGGAGACCACGGAGAGGTCAGCCGCGCCCTGGCGGAGGTGCTGATGGAGAAGATCCTCCCGCAGATACCCTGCGGCTGATCCAGCGTCTGGGGGCGGGACGACCGCGCGAGCTCCAGGGGTGCCCGTCCAGTTCTTCTTCGGCGCTACCTGACCTTCACGGTGAGCTTGATCTCGACGCATATCTCGAAGGCCAGCGCAATCTGGCCCACTGCAGAGCGTGTGTGCTTCCCGGCATCCCCGAACACCTCGACCAGCAGATCGGAGCAGCCGTCGATGACGGCGGACTGTGCCTTGAAGTCCGGCGTACAGTTGACCATTCCGTCCACCGCGATGATGAAGTCCACATTGTCCAGCGTCCCCAGGGCGTCCTGGACGTTGTAGAGGAGGTTGATGGCCGTGATGCGTGCCGCCTTCTTCGCGACCTGTTGGGTAATGTCGCCCCCGACCTTGCCTGTGTACTCCGGAGGGATGGCGGCACCCTTGAACGGGGCTTGTCCGGAGACGTAGAGCACGTCTCCCACCCTCCGCGTAGCCACGTAGTTGGCGACGGAGGACGGAGGATGGGGGACGCCTTCCTGGTTGGCAATCAGCTCGAACTTCGCGTTCGCGGACATGGGGGAGCTCCGGCGAGGAGGGTCGTTGGCGTGCCAATTGGCAAACGCTCGAGCGTCCAAGGAACCACAAGGCAAGGTGAAGCGCAATCGGTTTGTTCGCCCATTGCTTTCCTCGGTACGGCAAAAAGAATCTCCTTGCGGACCCCGCCGCACTCGTGGCAGTTTCGTGCTTCTTTGCCAGTGGCGCCTAGCATACTCGGGGGGAAGTATGTCTGATGGTGAGACCCACGGTGCGTCAACGACGCCCAGGGCTGCCGGAACACGTGGGCCGGCGGCTCCGAATCCCAGGCACTTGGCGTCGGAGCGTTTCTGCACGACGCGCTCCAACCTCACCGTAGCCGAGGTCCTCCTGGAGTATCTCAAGCTGGAGGGAGCTACGCAGATCTTCGGGATTCCCGGCGGGGCACTTATCTACCTCATCAACGAGCTCAAGCTGCAGCGGGAGGAATTTGGATTCTACATCTGTCGTCACGAGACCGGCGCCGCCTATATCGCACACGGCTACGCGAGAGTCACCGGAGAGCTTGGGGTGGTCATGACGACCGCCGGACCTGCGGCAACTAACGCGCTTACAGGGACAATGAACGCGGAGGCGTCCAACTGCTCGCTGCTACACATCAGTGGTGAGGTGCCTCAGAAGTACTTCGGAGAAGGGTACCTGCAAGAGGGGATCGACGCGCGCCTCGACATCGCCACCATCTATCGCAACGCGGTGGAGTACAGCGCGGTCATCTCAAGCCAGAGTAACTTCCAAACGCTGTTCGAGGCCGCCTTGAGGGCGGCTCGTACCGAGCCGCCCCGGGCGGCCCACATCAGTCTCCCCAACGATGTTGCCGGCGCCTGCGTGACCGGGGACGACAAGGAGGGCCAGTACAAGGTCACGCTTCCCACGTCGCCGAGTAACTACCGAGCTGTGCCCCGCAGCACGGACCGTGCAGCCGTGACGCGCTCCCTCGACGAGCTGCTCGCGGCCGAAAAGCCGCTGATCTTCCTCGGTAACGGGGCTCGCGGGGCGCTGGCGGACCCGGACCGCCTGGCGCGGTTCACGGCCCTCGTGGAGAGATTTGCCCTTCCGGTCATGACCACCCCGGACGGTAAGGGGATCTTCCCCGAATCGCACGACATGTCGCTCCGGAACTACGGCATGACGGCGTGCGCGTGGCCGGACCTGTACATGAAGTGTCCCCGGGATTCGGACCATTTCGACGCGCTCATGGTGATCGGCTCGGGTCTGGGGGAGCTCGCCACTTCGGTGGTGGCCACGGATCACTACTCGAAGAACCTCATCCCAACCGAGCACTTCATCCAAGTGGACCTGGACCACTCGGTGATCGGTCGGGACTTCCCCATCACGCGTGGGATCGTGGGGAGCGCTGGGGCTACCATCGACGTCCTCTGTGATGCCGCCGGAGGGCGCACGCCGAACCAAGAGTCCACCGAACGGCGCCGGGGCCTGATCGGGGAGATCAAGAGCAAGCACTCCCCGTTCGCCGACCCCGCGGGGCGTGAGTCCCAGGCGTCTCCACTGCACCCGGCTGCCCTCGTACGTGTGATGAACGAGGTGATGGAGGACGGTCACATCTTCATCGACGCCGGAAACTGCGTTGGGTGGTCACTCAACAACTTCGTCATC
>JBDHGI010000197.1:0-8401 GCA_039589955.1 Gemmatimonadota bacterium
CCGGACAACGAGTGGATCGCGTTCGTGCAGGGGTGGAGGACGTACATCGCCCGCTTCTCCCGTGCCGGGCGGGCGGTGGCGCTGAGCCCCACCGCCTCAGGCTACCCGGTCCAGAAGGTCTCCGAGGAGACGGGCACCTTCCTCCACTGGGCCGACGACTCGCAGTCGCTGCACTGGGTCATGGGCCCGGAGTACTTCACCCGTGAGCTCGCGGAGACGTTCTCATTCCTCGACGGGGCCTCGGCCGAGCCCGCCGAGCCGGAGGCGGAAGGCACGGACATCGGTTTCATGATGGAGGCGGACCGCCCCAGCGGCACGGTGGCCTTCGTGGGTGGGCGCATCATCACCGCGGCGGATGATGCTTCGGCACACGGCGCCGCCGGGGGCGTCATCGAGAACGGCACGGTCGTGGTACGGGAGAACCGCATCGTGGCGGTGGGACCGACATCGGGAGTGGACGTTCCCTCCGATGCCCATGTGGTGGACCTCTCCGGCAAGACCCTCATGCCGGGCCTGGTGGACGCCCACGCACACTTCGGGTCCGCGGGGGGCGGCATCACCGCCGAGACCGACTGGCCCTACTACGCCAACCTGGCCTTCGGCGTGACCACGGGGCACGACCCGTCCAACGACAACGGGATGATCTTCACCGACGCCGAGATGATCCGGGCGGGCCTGAAGGTGGGTCCTCGGATCTTCAGCACGGGCACCATCGTGTACGGCGCCGTGACGTCCTTTGCCTCGAAGGTGAACGGCTACGAGGACGCCCTCATGCACGTGCGCCGGCAGAAGGCGTCGGGCGCTCCGGCCATCAAGAGCTACAATCAGCGGCGCCGGGAGGCCCGCCAGTGGCTCCTGGAGGCCGCCGATGCCGAGGGCGTCAATGTCGTGCCCGAAGGCGGATCGACGTTCAACACCAACATCTCCCAGGTGATGGACGGCCACACCACCATCGAGCACAACATCCCCCTTGGGAACCTGTACGAGGACATCGTCCGCCTCTGGGGCGCCACGGAGGTAGGGTATACACCCACGCTGGTGGTGCTGTACGGTGGCCTGAACGGCGAGTTCTACTGGTACGAGCATACCAACGTGTGGGAAGACGAGCGGCTCCTCACCTTCGTTCCCAGGAGCCAGGTCGACTCCCGCTCCCGGCGCAGGCCCATGGCCGCCGGTGACGAAGACTACCACCACTTCACGGTGTCCCGGCACCTCAAGGGCCTGAACGACGCCGGCGTGCTCACCAACGTGGGTGCCCACGGTCAGCTACAGGGCCTGGCGATGCACTGGGAGTCGTGGATGTTCGCCCAGGGCGGCATGAGCAACATGAGCGTCCTGAGATCCGCCACCATCAACGGCGCAAAGTCCCTGGGCATGGGTGACGATCTGGGGTCAATCGAGGAGGGCAAGCTGGCGGACCTCGTCGTGCTGGACGCCAATCCCCTGGACGACATCCGCAACACCCGGGAGGTCAACCTGGTGATGGTCAACGGCCGCCTCTTCGACGCGGCTACCATGAACCAGATCGGCAATCATCCGGCGCGGCGGCCGGAGCTGGCACACGAGCGGGTGCCGGCGAGGGCACCACAGCGGATAGCAGGAGGCGGTTGACAATAGCTTTAAATACGATATATCATATTTCGTTACTTCCGGTGGGCCCTGCTCTGTTCGTTGATTCCTCCTGACGAGGTCCTGCTCCGTGGGCAACGAGAATCGCGGCACGACCAAGCCCGTGGCCGGTACGTTCTTCTACGTCCTTCTCGCCCTGGCGGACCGGGAGAGGTACGGCTTGGACATCGCCAAGGAGGTAGAGCGGAGGACGGGGGGCGACATCGCTCTCGGCCCCGGGACGCTGTACAACGCCGTGAGAAAGATGCTCGACCAGGGCCTCATCGACGAGTGCACGGACGAGGAGAGGCCGGCCGCCCAGGACGATCCCCGAAGGCGCTACTACCGCATCACGAGGGCGGGACGGCACGTCCTCTCCACCGAGGCGGAGCGCCTCGAGGTCCTCGTGAAGGCCGCCAGGGCCAAGCGAGTGCTTTCGTGACCCCGTCCGGGGATCGGTGAGGTGGAGCGTCTCGCCCGACTCCTCCTCCTCCTCTACCCGTCGAGCTTCCGTCGACGGTTCGAGAGGGAGTGGCAGGAGATCGCGTCGTGGCACCGCGAGCGGCTCGCCGGGGCTCGTTTCGGAAGAACGCGCCTGGCGGCCGTGCTGCTCATGGACACGTTGCGGGCCGCTCCGACGGCGTACGGGGACGTGCTGGTGAGCGGCCACCCCTACCTCGGGTCGGTCGGCCAGGACCTCCGCCACGCCGTGCGCGGGTTGAGGCGAGGCCCGCTCTTCGCAGCGGCGGCCGTCGTCTCGCTGGGCGTTGGGATCGGCTCCAACACGGCCATCTTCAGCGTGGCCAACGCCGTGCTTCTTCAGCCCCTTCCCTACCCCGACGCGGACCGCCTCGCCATCGTGTGGAACGAGTTCGCGTCGTCGGCTCAGTCCCGGCTTCCCCTGTCGCCGGTGGAGGTCGCCGAGCTCGCGGATGAGCCCGGCCTGTTCGAGGACGTCGGCGGCGTATGGGCAACGAGCGTCACGGTCCTCGATCACGAGGACCGGCTCATCCAGGTGCCGGCGGGACGGGTGACGCCGAGCTTCTTCTCGGTCCTCGGCGTCGAGCCCGCCCTGGGCAGGACCTTCGTCGCGGATGCCCGAGAGGGCCGCCGGCCCATGGGCGTGGTGATCTCGCACGAGCTGTGGACAGGTGCGCTGGGCGGCGACGCGAACATCCTCGGCCGAACCGTCCGCGTCGACGGGGCCACGGTGGACGTGGTGGGCGTGCTGCCGGAGGGCCTCAAGCTCCACTTCCCTCCCGACGGGTCGATTCCGGAGCGTCTGGACGTCTACTCGTCTCTTCCGTGGGACCTCCGTAGCCTGCCCCCGGCGCTCCACTACCTGCGGGTGATCGGCCGCCTGAGCCCGGGGATGGACCTCGACAGGGCCCAGCGCGGCGTGGACAACGCGGCCGAGAGGGCCCGTGCCACGTACGCCGAGCTGGCGGTCACCGAGGACCGCTTCAGCATCCATCCACTCCAGGGCGATGCGGTGCGCCAGGCCCGCCCCGTGCTTCTCGCTCTTCTGGGCGGCGTGGGTCTGTTCCTTCTGCTGGCGTCCGCCAACGTGGCGAGCCTGGTGCTGGCGAGAGCGTCCGTCCGCCGGAAGGAGATGGCTGTCAGATCGTCGCTGGGGGCTTCCGGGGGCCGGCTGGCCCAGCTTCTCGTTCTGGAGAGCCTGGTCATCGGCGCGCTCGGCACGGCGTTGGGCCTCTGGCTGGGGAGCGCGGGCGCCCGAGTGCTCTGGAGTCTCCGGCCGGACGGGATCGCCCGGGTCGATTCCGTCGCCCTCGATGGCACCGTCGTCGGCTTCACCCTGGTCGTCTCCGCCGTGGCGGTGCTCATCTTCGGGCTCGCCCCGATGGGGGCCGTCTTGAGGACCGAGGCCGCCCAGGTCCTGCGGGGAGCGGACGGACGAACGGTGGGAAGCCGGCGAACGGCACGCGAGTGGGTGACGGTGGGTGAGGTCGCCATCGGCATCGTCCTCCTGGTCGGGACCGCCCTTCTGGGACAGACGGTCGCCCGCCTCGCACGGGCCGAGCTCGGATTCGAGACAGGAAACGTCTTCACCTTCAAGGTCGCGCTGCCCGAGCGCAGCTTCCCCACGGACGGCGAGCGGACCCGCTTGGCGACGGAGATCGACCGGAGGATCTCGGCGCTTCCCGGTGTCACGGCCGCCGGCGCCACCTCCCACGTGCCGCTGGGCACCTGGGCCAACTGGGCCGATGCAGCGCCGCCGGACGGGATCCCCGACGATGAGCGGGACGTCTTCTTCGCGGACCATCGGTCTGTCACGGCCGGCTATTTGGCGGCATTGGGCCTCGAGCTCGTCGAGGGGAGGGGCTTCCGCGAGACGGACGACGCGGACTCCTCCCCCGTGGTGGTCGTCGATCGGACGATGGCCCGTCGGGCGTTCCCGGACGGCCCCGCCGTGGGGAAGACGCTTCACCCCTCCAGGTACGTAGGAGGCCGTTTCGTGCCCACGCCCGCCGTCGTCGTCGGGGTGGTCGAGGACGTCAGGGACGTCTCGCCGGCCCGTCCCTCCGGGGGGCAGGTATACTGGCCCTTTGCCCAGAGCGCGCGCTGGGAGCTGACCTGGGCGGTGCGCACGGAGCGGGCGGACCCGGCGGACCTCCTTCCCGACATGCGGAGGGAGGTCCGGGCCGTGAGCCCGGATCTGGCCGTGGCCAGCGAGAGGTCCATGGACGAGCTGCTGGCCGGCGCCACGGACGAGGCACGGTTCGTCGCTCTCCTCGGTGGCGTGCTCGCCACCCTCGCCCTCGTTGTCGCTGCCCTCGGGCTCTACAGCGTGGTCACCTACGTGGCGATTCAGAGAATGAGGGAGTTCGGGCTGCGAATGGTGCTGGGTGCTCGCCGCGAACAGGTCCTGAACGACGTTCTCCGGGACGGCGTGAAGCTCGGAGCCCTGGGGATCGCCGTCGGCCTCGCGACCGCGTTGGCGCTCACCCGGTTCCTCGGGTCACTCCTCTACGGCGTGAGCCCTACCGACCCCCTCACCCTGGGAGGCGTGGCCGTCTTCTTCCTGACCGTCGTGGTCGTGGCGAGCCTCGGTCCGGCGGTGCGCGCCACGCACGTGGATCCGGTCACCGCCATGAGGGACTGAGGCGGGCAGGGCCTCAGGAAGAGGCGGCCGCCTCCTCCGAGATGAACATCCCGGCGATCACCAGGAAGCCGATGGAATACCGGCGCTCACCCCAGGTCGCCAGGGCGGCGGCGATCCCCCAGAGAACTGCGGATACCAGCTGCCCCACGAAGCCGCCGAGGAACGCGGATCGCATCTCACGCTGTGCTTGGGAGATATGCATGGGACGCCCCGAGTCTCTGTTGGCGAGCACAATGTCCACCTCGGGCCACGTAGGACAAGCTCAGTAGCTCGGGGCTGCTAAAGCCTATACCGTCGGCAACCTGGCCGGCCCCGTCGCCTCTCGGAGCCGAAGCCACAGCCAAGCACAGGCGAGGCCGACCGGGATCGCCGTGACCAGGCCTGGGAAGTATCCGCCGGTTGCGGTCGCCAGGACGGGGTGAAGCAGCCCGTTCAGGACACCGGCGATCGCGAGGAACCAGGCAGCGAAGAACGCTGCGGCACTCGACCTTCTCAGGCCCGGGATCGACCAGATCCAGAACGACAGCCAGGCAAGATAGAAGGCCACGAAGGCAGAGATCGGGATGTCCGGAAGCCCGAACGGATCGCCCAGCCGGCGATGGAGACCTGTCGCGAGCTCCTCCCCGAAGTGGATCGCCTGAGCCACGGTGGCAAGGGTAAGAGCCCTCGCCGCCGCCGACCGCTCCGTCAACTTGTCGGGAGCCGAAGCTCGGGTCGAGGTCATGAGGAACGCCGCGAGCGCGGCCAGTCCCAACACGAGCACGCTGGGGAGAATGCTCAGCATCTCGAAACCAATCGGGCTCCGCCGGGGGCCAAACCCAGGGGAAGGCGCGCTACGGAGGGTCGCATCTCGATCTCCGGCCCGTGCGCCTCCGGCCCTATGCTCCTGAGACGAAGTGGAACATGTTGCGATGGACGCGCCACGCTCCGTCGGCTTCCTTCCTCCATACGATCAGGTAGCGCCCGGTCACGGCGGACGGCTCGGCGCCCTGATAGGTGACGGTCTCGGAGTAGGTCGCCAGCTCGTACGCGATGTCACCGTGGACCGTCAGCTCGCGTGACTGGATCTCGAAATCCGAGATGGACATGGCCGAGAACATTCCTTCCGCCGCCGCGCGGAGGCCCTCGCGACCGCTGACCTCGTCCATGCCCGGACCCCACAGGACCGCCTGATCGGTGACGAGCGCGGCGAGGGCCTCGGCATCACCCTCCTCGTGAGCGGCCCAGAACGCGGCCTGTGCGGCGTCGATGTCCGGGCGAGGATCGGGCTCCGGGCTCGGCTGCGGCGCGCATGCCCACGCGACACCTGCGGCCGAGGCGACGAGGACACGCAACGCGGAATTCGTGAGCATTCCAACCTCCCTGTCGGGGTCCAGGACGCTTCCGTTCAGACAACTATGCGTGTCGGCTGCCGGTGCGCCAGTACGCCACCGCGAAGAGAGTCGCCAGAACGAGGTCGATGGAGGCCGGCCCGATCATCAGCGATGCCACGCGACCCTGAAGGAACAGCACCCAGACCGCGATGCCGAAGGCGAGCTTCTCGAGGATCGAGGGCAGCATCACGAGTCGGTAGCGGACCGGGTCCCGGGCCGAGCCGGGCCTCGAGGAAGTACATGGGCGTCAGGGCGAGGATGCCGTAGACGCCCGCCAGGAAGAAGACGCGCTTGGCGAAGGTCACCTCGTGCGCAGGACCTGGTGAGGGGTGATCACGTGCCGGGCTCAGTCAGCCCGGGGCTCGAGCAGCATGATGGCCCGGGGACCGCAACGGCGTCAGAGCGGGATCAACCCGACGTCGCGGTCAACGCGAACAGGAATGGTGGTCCGAAGCGCCGGGCCGCGACGTCGGTGAATCCCGCGGCCTTCGCCTCCGCCGTCAATCGGCTTGCCTGGCTCGCCACTCCGAAGTCGACGATGAACAGACGCCCCCCGGGCACCAGAACCCGATGGATCTCGGCCATGGCCAGGCCCTGCAGCCGTCGAGTGAGGTGGTGGAAGGCCAGCGTGCTCATCACGACGTCCATGCAGTTGTCGGGGTACGGGAGGGATTCGGCGACGCCCACCCCGAGCTCGACGTCCACCCCGGCCTTCTCGGCCTTCTTCCGGGCCCTGGTGATCATCTCGCCGGCGGGATCGATGGCATGGACTCGCCCCCGTTCGCCTACCACCTTCGCCGCGGCCACGGCCGCCGTGCCAGTGCCGCAACCGACGTCCAGCACTCGCTCACCTGGCTGGAGGGCCGCACCTTCGATCACCCTGCGCCGGAAACGGGCCTCCCGTCCCAGCGAGACTACGTTCATCAGGGCGTCGTAGAAGGCCGCCCAGTGAATCACGCGGCCCTCGGTCTCGGCCGACCTGTCTTCCATGGGCCTCATGGTCGCTGCCGCGGGCCGGTCCTCATCGGCCCGAAGCGCTACCGAGGAACGTGTCCGCCACGATGTCGCGCAGCCGACTCGAGCTCACCCGGTAGCGATTCGCGAAGACGATGATGGCCAGCTCGTCATCCGGCAAGCGCAGGAAGCTCGCCACGAAGCCGGCCACCTGGCCGCCGTGACCGACGGAGCGACGCCCCCGGTATTCGCCCACGCCCCAGCCGAAGGCATAGCCCGTGTCGTCGCCGTTCGGCAGCACGGCGGACGTCCACATGACGGCCTTGGACTCCTCGCTCAGCAGCTCGTCGCCGTAGAGGGCTTCGTCCCATCTCACCATGTCGTGCACGGAGGAGAGGAGGCCACCGGCTCCGAGGGTCGACGATGCCTGGGTGGCGTCCCGATTCATGAGCTCGACGCCCATGCGGTCGACCCAGTACCCCGAAGCCCGATGCTGGATGATGTCCTCCGGGTCGGCCATCCGTGTCTGGCCCATCCCCAGGGGGCCGAAGACCATCGTATCGAGCACCTGACCGAAGGGGCGTCCCGCGATGCGCTCCACGATGAGGCTGAGAAGGAAGTAGCCCGTGTTGCTGTAGTACCACCCCGTGCCCGGCTCGAAGTCCATGGGTCGGGAATGAGCCACCCGGATGATCTCGTCCGGGGTGAAGCGGAACCGGTACGCCTCGTACGTCTGGATCTCCTCGTAGTCGGGGATCCCGGAGGTGTGCGTGAGTAGCTGCCGCACGGTCACGCCCAGCCACTCGCTGGGCAGATCGGGCAGGAAGTCGTGGATCGGATCGTCCAGCCCCAGGCGACCATCCTCCACCAGCAGCATCACGGCCGCTGCCACGAATTGCTTGCTGATGGAGCCGATCTCGAAGACCGTGCTGTCGGACACCGGTACGCGGACCTCCACGTTCGCGAGACCGTACGACTGCGTGTGCACGAGTCGACCGCGGGAGGCGACGCCGATGAGCGCACCGGGGATGTTGCGCTCGGCCATCTCCGCCTGGATGCGCCGGTCCATCTCGGCCAACTCCGCGGCCGATGGCGAGGTCGCCTGGGCGGACAGAGCCCCGGCGGAAAGCGAGATCAGCATGACGGCCAGGCTCTTGGCGACTACGTACCTCGTGCCGGGGGGTCGAGTATTCAGGGTCCTCATCGCAGTCGTACCCTCCAGTGGCGTCTGGGCGGCCCGCGGCTGCCGCCTCCGCTGCTCAGTAGCTCCGATCGTCCCTGTTGCGGGGGAGCCAGCCCGCATATCGACGGTAGACGGGCTCCGGATCGCATTGGGCCTTGT
>JBDHGI010000198.1:0-8589 GCA_039589955.1 Gemmatimonadota bacterium
CTGGGCAACGTGGGCGCCGGGCCGCTGAGCTGGACGGCCTCCACCGACGCCACGTGGCTCGCGGTGGACCCCTCCGCGGGCGTGCTGGGGCCGCAGGAGACCGTGGTCCTGACCGTCACCCCGTCCACCGAGTCGCTCGCGCTGGGAAATCACTCGGCCACCATCACCATCGAGGACCCGAACGCCTCGAACTCGCCCCAGGTGGTCGAGGTCCAGGTCTTCGTGGACGAGGGCCCCCTCATCGGGTTGTCGACGACGTCGGTGACGTTCGACGCGTGGCTCGGAGAGAACCCGCCGTCGCAGCAGGTGATCGTGACCAACGACGGTGGCAGCACCCTGAGCTGGCGGGCCTTCCACACCTCGCCCTGGCTCACGGTGGGTCCGTCGTCGGGCTCCCTCACACGGGTGAGCGCGTCGGTGGCTGGACTCGCGCTGGGGAGCTATTCGGGCTCGGTCACCGTCCAGGACGGGAACGCCGCGAACTCGCCTCGGGCCATAGCGGTGAACCTCACGGTGTCGGAGCGGCCGACGATCGGGCTGTCCACGACGAGTATGACGTTCGTGGATCCATGCGAGGGCGACCCCGCCGCGCAGCCGCTGATCATCAGCAACACGGGTGGCAGCCCGCTGCAGTGGCAGATCACCGACGACGCCACCTGGCTTTCGGCCAGCCCGACCTCTGGGACGTTAGAGCCCGGGCAGTCGCAGTCGGTTTCAATCATGGCCCAGGGCGGTCTCCCCTACGTGTTCCCAAACCGAACCGCCACGCTATCCGTGCAGGACCCCGACGCATCCAACTCTCCGAGGACCGTCGCGGTGGAGCTAGAGTCGTGCGGCGAGCTGTCACCCTCACAGTAGCTCGTGAGACGCTCCGCCCCATGTTCAGCGCCGGCCTCGGGAGCCGATGAAGTGCTTGCCGCACTTAGCCTTTCTGTCTACTCTGAGACGATGGACCGCGCTGCCCAGCGGCCCACCCGTGACGGAGTGGCTCGACACGAGCCAGAGCGCGTCCGGGGGGTCGCTTTCCCTCTCGGCGCCGTCCCACAAGGGAGGTCGGCCATGCTGATCCCTGTCCGCAATCTCGCCACTCTGGCGTTCGCATTCTTCCTCGTTGCTCCCCTGCTCCTCCCCACGGCGACGTCCGCCCAGGACGACCGCCCGGGGGTCGGGGTGCTCCCCATCCGCAACGGCGGCTCCTTCGGCGACGAGCCGCGGGACTACGAGCGCCTCCAGATCGGCCTCCAGGAGCTGTTGATCACCGAGCTGACGCTGAACTCCAACCTGCGCATCGTCGAGCGCGGGCAGCTGCGCGCCCTCATGCAGGAGCAGGAGATCCCGTCCGACCGAGTGGACGCCGCGACGGCCGCCAGCCTGGGTCGCATCGTGGGCGCCCGGTACATGATCCTCGGCGGCTTCGTGGACGTGCAGGGCACCTTCCGCCTGGACACGCGCATCGTGGACACCGAGACCACCGAGGTCCTGGACGCCGCGCGTCTGGAGGACGACCGGGACAATCTCCTGTCCATGGTCGTGGAGATGGCCCGCATGATCACCGAGCGGGCCGACCTGCCCCCGCTGGACCGCGAGCAGGAGGCCCACCGCCCGGAGACCAGATCGTCGCCCCAGGTCGATTACCGGGCCGTGAAGCTGTACTCGCGAGCGGTGGAGCTCCAGGACCTGGGAAGGCCGGAGGACGCAAAGAGGATGCTGGAGTCCATCGTCGAGGAGTTCCCCACCTTCGTCCAGGCGCGGCAGGCCCTGGAGACCGGAAGTCCCTGAGACCCTTCGGGCGGGGATCCTCATCCCAGCCCGACAGACCCGCCGCACCTGCCCACGGCAGCGCCAGACTATGACGACCTCAAACGGATCGAACCGCCGCAGGCCCATCGCCGCCGCCCTGGCGTTGCTCACGGTAGCGCTCGGGGCCTGTGCGACGTCCCGAACCCTCGCGGTGTCACCCGCCGAGATACCCGCCCTGGAGCAGCGCATCGCTGTGAACCCCAACGACGGCGAGGCCGTCGTCCGGTACGCGGCGGCGCTCTTCGCGGCGGACGACTGCCAGGCCGCGACGCCCGTCGGAGAGCGGGCCATCCTCCTGAGGCCCCGGGACGTCACGGGTCCGCTCGTCGTGGGTCAGTGCCTCGAGCGGGGCGGGAGCTTCGAGGAGGCCCTGTCGCTGTACTCCCAGTTCGAGCAGGCCTACGGGGACACTCCCTCCGGCGACCTCCTGCGCGCCCGTGCCTCTTCCGTGACCAGGATGGTCGCACGGGCGCGGGCCAGGGCCGCCATCGCCATGGAGGACAGCCTGGCCGCCGGGGAGCTGGATCCAGACGCCATGGGCGTTCTACCGCTGGTGGTGGAGGGGACCCCCGACGTGCAGTCCCTGTCGCTGGGACTCGCCAACATGATCACCTCGGACCTGGCCCTGGTCGGACGGTTCAGGCTGGTCGAGCGTCTGGAGCTCGGAGCGATCGTCGACGAGCTGCAGCTTTCCCGCACGGGGCGCGTCGCGCCCGAGACGGCCCTGCGGGTCGGGCGCTTCACGAGGGCGGGCCGCATGCTCCAGGGGGTCATGGCGGGCGGTCCCGAGGAGGCGACCTCCCTCACGGCGGACATATCCCTGTCCACGGGCGAGATCCTCCAGGCCGACCCTCAGCGTGGCCCCTTCGAGGACCTCCTGCGCCTCGAGAAGCAGCTCGTGCTGGACATCGTGGATCGGCTCGGATACGAGCTCACGCCCACCGAGCGACAGCGGGTCCTGGAGAACGGCACGGGAAGCCTCATCGCCTTCCTGGCCTACTCGCGGGGCCTGCTGGCCGAGGAGATGGGCGACTACGACGCGGCCGCTCAGCACTTCCAGGAAGCGACCCGCGCGGATCCCGGCTTCCAGGAGGCCGGCCGACGCCTCGGCACGGTCGTGGCGTCGAGCGTGGCCCTCAACGCCCCGCCCGCTGACGTGCCGGTCCTCGTCCAGCAGACGACGGAAGCGCTGGCGTCGGTGGGGAGCGTCGTGGTGGGCACGGGCTTCATCGATGCCCTGTCCGGATCGCTGCTGACCTCCATCGGCGACATCGCGGGAATGCAGGCGGAGCGCATCAACCTCCCCGGGGGAAGGGAGCTGGGCCAGCTCACTCGGCCCGCCGAGACCCCACCCATCACGTTCCGTGCGGTGATCCGCATCTCCATCCCCATCGGCGAATAGAATGATGCGCTCGACGACATCGATCGGGACCCTGCTTCTCTTCTGCGTCGCCCCGGCGCTGGCCCCTGCGGCGACCTCCGCGCAAGCCCGGGTCGACGCGTCGGTCCTGTGGGAGAGCTACAGCTTCGACGGCCTCCTCCCCTACGCGGACGTTTCGGAGCTCTCGCTGCCCGTATCCGCCTCCGTCCCGCTGGGCACGGTGGGGGAGCTCGCGGTGTCCACCGCCTACGTGCGCGTGAAGCTCTCCTTGGCCGACGGCGGCAGCGCCCTCGAGCATCTCCTCTCGGGAGTGGCGGACACCGAGGCCCGCCTCACCCTCAACATCGTCCGGGATCGGCTGGTGTTCCTCGCCACGGCGGCGATCCCCACCGGAATGGAGAGCCTGGAGGGGGACCAGCAGGACCTCCTCAACGTCCTGGTCACCGACGTGCTCGGCTTCTACACCCAACGGCTCGGGTCGGGCGGCAGCGTGGGCGGAGGGCTGGCCGGCGCAGTGCAGGCGGGACGCATGGCGGTCGGGTTCGCCGGATCGTATACGACCTTCGGGAGCTACCAGCCTCTGGTGGGAGGTGGCGAGGTGAGCCCCGGAGGCGAGTTCCGCTTTCGGGGAGGGCTGGAGGGACCGGTGGCGGAGGACACGTACCTCCGGATCGCCGGGATCCTCGGCATGCGCGGCAAGGACCAGCTGGCCGACAGCGAGCTTCCCGGCCTCGGCAACCGATACGGTGGCTACCTGTCCCTGGATCAGGGACTGGGCTCCACCACGCTCAGCCTCTACGCCTTCGACCTCTTCCGCTCGGACCCCCAGACCGGCGAGTCGGTCTTCGGCAACCCGCTTCCCCGCGGGAATCTCGTGGCCGCGGGCGCACGCCTCACCATCCCCGTGGGACAGCAGGGCCGCTTTACACCTCGCGTCGAGTGGCGGCGCTCCGACCGGGCGCCCGACGCGCTCTCCAGCAGCCTGGTTCAGCTGGCGGACGCGCTGCGCTTCGGCGCCGACGTCCGTGTAGGAATCGCCCCGGGCATGGACATCATCCTTCAGGGCGACGGGTTGGTGGGCAGCGTGGAGGGGGGGGTGGCCGACGTCTCCGGGTACCGGGTCGGCGTGACGTTCGCCTTGACGCGCTAGCGAACCGCCTGGATCAACGCCAGGACCGCGACGGAGGACGCTCCCACCAGTCGCTGCTGCCCGTCGACCACGCGCCCGCCGAAGAGGACCCCGATGAGCTGACCGTCCTGGTCGAAGATGGGGCTTCCGCTGGAGCCCTCGGCGCCCAGGGCTTCCACCTCCACGAAGTCCGTCGAGGTGGCGGCCAGCAGGCCGGCCGACAGGACCGGGCGGGGCACAGACCCGGCCCCTTCCGCGGGTGATCCCGCCAGGGGGAATCCCAGAACGACGACGGGGCTGCCCGACGGCAGCGTGTCGGGCCGGGAGTTGATGGCCTCCAGGATGGGCACCTCTCCCGCGAGCCTCTCGAGCTGAAGCAGCGCCAGGTCGCTCGCCTCGGACGCAGCCACGAGGCGGGCGGGATAGACCTGCGCGGACCCGGAGAACTGTACTCCGATCCGTGCCGGGGTCTCGCCCGTCTCGGTCTCCACCACGTGTCGATTCGTGATGAGACGTCCTGCCGCGTCCACGGCGAACGCCGTGGCGGCGAATCGTGGCCCGGACTCGTACTCCACGAAGATCCGGGCCACGGCGGGTCGGCCGACCGCCTCGATGGCCGCGAAGTCCATGTTCGGCGCCAGCTGTCGACGCGCGAGAGCCGCCTGGGCAGAGAGCAGCTCCCGTCGCAGGGCCTCCACATCCGGCCGTGAGTCCCGGGCCTCGGCCTCGGCCAGGCGTGTGCGGAGGGAACGGAGCTCCTCCCGGGTCCCCTCCAGGGCGCTCTCCAGACCCTCGGTCCGACCCTGAAGATCCGCCTCGGCGCGGGCGCTGGCCGCGAGGATCTGGTCGATCTCCGCCTGCATGGCCGCCGTCTCCTGCCGCCACTGCTGTCGTTGGGACCTGGTGGCGTAGACGGCGAAGGCCCCCACGGCCACCAGGAGGACGGCCAGGGTCAGGACCAGTCGTCGAAGTCCCTTCGTGCGGGACGCCACTTCGGCCTGGATCAGGCGGGTGGCGCCCTTGAGGCTGGGCGTGTCCGACCGGGTGGGCGGGACCCGAGACTCCCCGGGAGCGAGCTGGACCGAGAACGTGGCCTTGGGCCCCCCTCGGCCGAACTCGAGCACGTCGCCATCCCGGAGCGGGGTCGGGACCTCGATCGGCAGGTCATTGACCAGGGTGCCGTTCCGACTGCCCAGGTCCCGCGCGACCCAGGACGCGCCTTCCCGAATGAGCTCGGCGTGCCGGCTGGAGACCTGCAGGTCCCGACTCGGATCGAATCTGAGATCGGCGTCAGGATGGCGCCCAACCGTGACGGGCGAGCGCTCGAACACCAGCTCCGACCCGGCTCGGGCGCCCGTGAGGATCTTCAGCCGAGCGTTCATGAGGCTTACACGATGGCCCTCACTCTCGGCCGAGGCTCGCGATGAACTCGTCTGCGCCCAACGAGTCCGCGCGCGCCTCCCAGAGGTCGATCTCCGAGGCGCTCCCGTCCAACCAGAGGAGCATGTTCGACAGGATCCACGCCGCCGCCCCGCGCTCGGGATCACTGATCCTGCCTCCGAGGTCGTAGATGGCCCGGGCAGAATCCCTCACGGCGATCTGGGCGCTCCTCGCCGCAGGCGGCGACAACGCCAGCTCGTAGAGCCTGGCCAGGATCGCCGGCGCGTCTCCGGGGGCGATGGCGACGCGGGGAGATCCGGGCTCGACGGCTCGCCCCCCGCCCGGAGGCGTGGGTCTCGCGCTCCCCGCCTGGACCTGGATCGTGGCCTGGCCCTGGGCGGACGCGCCCGACGCGTCGGACACCGTCACGGACAGCTGGGCCGATCCGGGGGTCAGGCCGACCACCCGACCGGTCGTCGGGTCCAGCCGCACCACTCCTGACGGCGTCGCGCTCCATCGGCGGTCGGCGGGCTCCACCTCGTTGCCGGCCCCGTCGAATGCCGACGCGGTGGGCTCCAGGGCCTCGCCGACGCGAAGGAAGATGTCGGCGAGATCGACGCGGCTCGGGACCCCAGGCTCCACGGTGACCCGCGCTGTCGCCGATTGGGAGCCCCGGGATGCCGTGATCATCGCGGATCCGGCCCGGCGGCCCTCCACCCTCCCACCGGCGTCCACGGAAGCGACGGCGGGATCGGTGGTCGCCCACGAGAGCTGACTTGTGAGCTCCGCGATATCGCCCTCGGCCTCCACTCCGCCCCACGTCGGCTGGAGCGCGAGGCTCTCGCCGGAAGGAAGGCGGGCCTCGGCCGGATCGAGACCGACGAGGCTGCCATCCACCCCCCCGGTGGTGACGACCCAAACGAGGCCCGCCACGACCACCAGCGCCCCCCCGACGAGGGGAATCCGCTTGAATCGGGACCGGGAGCGGGAGGGCGGCGCCACGACGGTCGGCGGGGGCACGTCCTTCGCCGCATCCATCACGGCCTGGCCCATCTCCCGGGCGCTCTGGAACCGCTGGCCCGGATGGTGGGCCAGGGCCTTGTCGACCACGTCCTGCAGCCCGGGTGGAAAGACGCCACCGGAGTGTGCCTCCCGGAGGGGCATCGGCGTGGGACCCGGGTGCTCGCGGGTGAACGGAAGCTTGCCCGTGAGCATGCGGTAGAGAACGACCCCGAGGGAGTAGACGTCGCTCCGGGGATCGGGCTCCTCACCTCGAAGGTGCTCGGGGCTCATGTACTCGGGGGTTCCCGCCACCAGGCCGACCCGTGTCACCTCCTGGTCTTCGCTTCCCCCCGCCGCCTTGGCGATGCCGAAGTCCACGACCTTGACGTCGTCGTGCCCGTCCGCTCGGGGCACGACCATGATGTTGCCGGGCTTCAGATCCCGGTGGATGATCCCCCGGTCGTGCGCGGCCTGGAGGCCCTCGGCCACCTGCTTGGTGATGCGGGCGGCCCTCTCGGGATCGAGCACTCCGCGCTCCTCCAGGAGCTCGGAGACCGAGGGGCCCTCCACCAGCTCCATGGCCAGGAAGCTCAATCCGTCGGCGGTCTCGCCGAAGTCGTAGACACGGCAAACGTTCTCGTGGGCGATGGTAGAGGCATTCCGGGCCTCCCGATGGAAGCGGGCCAGGGCGTCCGGGTCCCCGGCGAGCGTGCGATTGAGGACCTTGATGGCGTCCCTGCGGCGAAGCCCCTGGTGCTCACCGAGATAGACCGTCCCCATCCCTCCGCCGCCCAGGCGGTCCACGATCCGGTAGTGCCCCACGATGGTGCCTTCCAGGCCCTCGTCCTCGGGCTCGGGCTCACCAGCCAGCGGAGTGGCGTCGTCCCCGCAGAAAACGGCGCTGTCGGGCCACTCCTTGCCGCACGTTGGACAGGTCTTCACTGTCGAACCACCGCCTCGACTCGGTGACGGGTGCACGCGTCGCTACGCATGGGGTCACAACTATCTCCGCCCCGAGCCGGCCGGATGCAAAGCCCCGATGGGCGCCGGCTGCGCGAGGACCGTCACGATCACCGTGACCGTCGCCTGGACACCCGCGCCGTCCCGGTCCGCTACCGTGATCACCGCTTCCAGCGTGCCCGGGGGAAGGCTGCCGACGCCCACCACGGTCACCGACACCGTCTCCGTCTCCCCCGGATCCAGGACCCCGGTGGGAGACTGGATGGACAACCAGGTCGAATCTTCCTCGGCCCTCCACCGGATCGGCGCGTCACTCACGTTGGTGACCGTGAAGCTCTGGCGGTTGGGGATGGGATCGGCACCGTGCTGCGCCACGAACGTCAACGTGGCGGGAGAGACCACCAGGCCGGGGTTGGGGCCGATGGTCGCGGTGGTCACCGACGGCGCGCTCGTCTGGGCCGGCAACGGCGTTCCGTCGTCCGTCACGGTGAGCGTCACCGTGTACGTCCCCGCCGTCGCGTACACGTGCGTCGGCGTCGCGCCCGTCCCCGTCGCGCCGTCGCCGAAGTCCCACGTGTAGCTCACGACGTTGCCGTCCACGTCGCTCGAGCCCGTGCCGTCGAACGCGACCGCCAGGCCCGCTTCGCCCGTGTACGGTCCACCCACGTCCGCGGTCGGCGCGTCGTTCACCGCGTTGACCGTCAGCGTCACCAGCACCGTGCTCGAGCGGGCCTCACCGTCGCTGGCGTGGTACGTGAACCCGTCCGGGCCGTTGTAGCTCGCGTCCGGCGTGTAGCTGAACGAGCCGTCCCCGTTCAGCGTCAGCGTCCCGTGGCTCACGTCCGTGTCCAGCACCGCCGTCAGCGCGTCGTCGTCCGCGTCCGTGTCGTTCGCCAGCACTCCCGGCGCTCCCACCGCCAGCGCTACGTCCTCGTCC